>NZ_BCVN01000028.1 GCF_001591765.1 Pseudolactococcus raffinolactis NBRC 100932
TTTTAATTCCTTTCATAATCGGAATTTTCTATTCATTTACAGGATGGCGTGGCTCATTCTTTATGGGACCAAATGGTCGGACGACCAATCCCTTTGAGTCCTTTCTCGGCTTAAAAAACTATATCGCAGCTTTCAAACAAGAATCGTTTCGCTCAGCATTTCTATTCTCGGTGAAATTTACAGTCCTCGCGGTGATAGCAGTCAATGTGGTTGCACTGGCGCAAGCACTCTTGGTTAATGCTATCGGAAAAGCCGTTGGTGTCTTTCGAGCAACCTTTTTTCTACCGAACTTATTAGGGGGGCTGTCTTTAGGGTTCATTTGGCTATTCATCTTCAACAACATTTTCACAAAGGTTTTGTTTGGTAAAGAAGGGGTGATTCCGATTAAGTTCTTGACTTATATGACGGATAAAGACCCCAACAAACTGATGTTTGCGATCCTCATCATGGCAGTTTGGCAGATGTCGGGTTATATGATGGTCATTTACACGACGGGACTTGCTAATATTTCAGACGATTACTATGAAGCAGCATCGATTGACGGTGCCAATGCCTTCCAGAAATTCTTTAAAATTACCATTCCCATGCTTATGCCAAGTTTCACCATCGTCTTCTTCCTGGTTTTATCAAGATGTTTCATGTTGTTAGACCAAAATATCGCACTGACGAATAACGCACCGCAAGGCTATCGAATGTTAGCCGCACAAGTCTTGAAAGTGACCAACGATACAAATGGTAACTATGGGATTGCCCAGGCAGAGGCTGTGATATTCTTCCTTGTTGTCGCAACAATTTCAATTACACAAACCGTGATTTTGAAAGGTAAAGAGGTGGAGATGCAATGAACAATTCCGTACAAACAACTGGACAAAAGCTGGGCAAAGTTGTCATGTTTATCGTCCTATTAATCATGGGCTTGGTGACGATTTTCCCGATTGCCTTCATGTTTATGAACTCTTTCAAATCACAGGCTGAAATTGTTGATTCACCTTTAGCTTTGCCTAAAGAGATTACTTTTAAGTATATCTCCCATGCTATGACTGAAATCAAGCTTGTGCCATCCATTTTATTAACTGTTTTAATTACTGTTTTAGCCGTAGGTTTCATCGTTATCTTGTCTTCAAGTGCAGCTTGGATGATGGTACGTGTGAGAAGTAAATTTGCCATGTTCGTGCTCTTACTTTTCACCTCGTCAATGTTGATTCCATTTCAAGCGGTGATGTATCCTCTCATTTCAATGTTTGAAAATGTGGGCTTGAAAAATGTGCCGGGCTTGATTATTATGTATGGTGGTTTTGGTCTAGCCATGTCAACCTTTTTATACCATGGCTTTATGAAGAGTGTACCAGCTTCGTTGGAAGAGGCTGCAATCATAGACGGTGCGAGTGTTTTCCAAGTCTACTTTAAAATCGTTATGCCACTTGTCAAGCCGACGACGGTAACAGTCATTATCCTTAATGCCATGTGGGTTTGGAATGACTATCTCCTACCATTCTTAGTTTTAGGGGATTCAGAAAATAAAACCTTAACACTCGCACTTTACTACGCCAAAATGAAGGATGGCCCCTACTCAGTGCCATGGGATTTGATGTTCCCTGCTGTCCTGATTACTGTAATTCCAGTCATCATTCTCTTCCTATTCTTGCAAAAACAAATTATCAAAGGAATGGCAGATGGTGCTGTGAAGTAAACCATTAACAAGACGGAGAAAAAAATGAGCCATTATATCGAGCTAGTCAAATTTGATAGTCCTGTCAATCTGAAAATTTTTAAAAATGAAAAAACCTTAGCTAGTTTTCCGCATTTTCATAAAGAAGTCGAAATAATCTATGTTAAAAAAGGCTGTGTTAATATCGTCTACCAAAACGAGATGATTGCGCTACAAGAATTCGAGATGATTATTTTTCCAAGTGGTGCGACACATGCCTTTCTATCTTCACCGAATAGTGAACGCTATGTCTATCAGTTTGATTTAGCGACATTCGATGAAAAATTACTAGGCGTTAGTCAACTCCACTTAGTGCAATTATTTGATCACGCGCAAGTTTGCAGTAACATTTGGCCAGATGATTTGGCCCAGACTGTGGCTGAATTATTGGATTTGCTTTTTCAAACCACGCTAGCACCCACAATTGCGGTTCACTATTTGCAGTTGGGGTATTTGATGCAACTCATGGGGCTCTTTTTAGATCAGCTCCCACAAGAAAAGATCCAAAAGGTTGCGGGTCATCATGCTGAAGTCAAATATAAAGAAGATCTAGTCTTGCTCAATCGTATTTTTGGTTATATTGAGACACACTATCAAGAAGATATCACGCTTGATGCCATTAGTGATTTGGTGGGGTTTAGTCCTTATTATTTCACACGATTTTTCAAGAAACATATCGGTCAAACCTTTATTCAGTTTCTCAGTGACTATCGTTTGGAGAAGGCTAGATATATCTTGAGCCAAGAACGGTTGCCAATGGTGGAAGTGGCGGAGAAATCTGGTTTCTCAAGTGTTAAAACTTTTCATCACGTATTTAAAAAGTCACAGGGGATGTCGCCATTGCAATATCAAAAAAGTCTCACTGGTAAATAAAGACAGTTGCCATTTAAGAGAAAAATGAGTGCAAAATCTGGGAATTTTTGGTTAGGAAATTGGGAAGTATTATTCAAGGATTTTTACTAAAATAAAGTTATCAAATGAAACACAAATACAAACTATTCTGGAGGTTATCATGGTTTTAAAAGTTGGGGTTATCGGGTGTGGCGGAATTGCAAATGGTAAACATTTACCAGCGCTTGCGCAGGTAGAAGCTGTTGAATTGGTCGCTTTTTGTGACTTAGAGATTGCGCGTGCAGAAAAAGCGAAACAAACCTATGGGACAGCGGATGCGGCTGTTTTTAAAGATTATCAAGAGTTGTTAAAGCTTGATTTAGATGCTGTGCACGTCTTAACACCTAATTCATCACACGCACCATTAACGATTGCGGCGCTTGAAGCAGGCTGTCATGTCATGTGTGAGAAACCCATGGCAAAAACGTCTGAAGAAGCTAAGGCCATGATTGCCGCAGCTGAAAAAACAGGTAAGAAACTGACGATCGGCTATCAAAACCGTTTCAGAACAGATTCGGAGTATCTACACACCGTTTGTGAAGCGGGGGATCTCGGTGAAGTCTATACGGCGAAAGCTCATGCTATCCGCCGACGTGCTGTACCGACTTGGGGCGTTTTCCTCGATGAAGAAGCCCAAGGTGGTGGTCCACTTATTGATATCGGCACCCATGCCTTAGATTTGACGCTATGGATGATGGATAATTACAAGCCCAAATATGTCGTCGGCAATGCTTACCATAAATTATCTAGCACGAAAAATGCTGCTAATGTTTGGGGGCCTTGGGATCCTGAGAAATTCACCGTTGAAGATTCAGCTATTGGCTTTATCGTCATGGAAAATGGTGCAACAATTTACCTCGAATCAAGCTGGGCCATTAATTCCTTAGATGTTAAAGAAGCTAAAACAACTCTCATGGGTACCAAAGCGGGAGCAGACATGAATGACGGTCTTACAATAAATGGCGAAGACCATGGTCTTCTTTACGAGAAAAAGGTTGAGCTGGAAACAGGGGGCGTTGATTTTTATGATGGGACAGGTGATGATCCCGCTTTAAAAGAAGCGGAGAGCTGGTACGCAGCCGTGGTTAATGATACTGAGCCGCTGGTGAAGCCTGAACAAGCCTTGGTTGTCACGCAAATCCTAGAAGGCATTTACAAGTCTGCCAAAACAGGCGAACCTGTTTATTTATAAGTATTTAAAAATAGAGGAGTTTTGATATGAAATTAGGCGTTTTTACACCATTATTTAACAATTTAACATTTGATGAGATGATTGCTGAAGTCGCTTCTAAAGGCTTGCAGAGCGTTGAAATAGGTACTGGTGGTAGCCCAGGCAATGCCCATTTGGACATTGATAAACTGTTGGCTTCAAGCGATGCTCGCAGGGAATATTTAGACAAATTATCAGATAAAAATCTGGAAATTTCAGCCTTATCTTGTCACAATAACCCGATTTCTCCTCTTACAGATGTTGCCAAAGAAGCAGATGAGTTGCTTCATAAAACGATTAAACTAGCAAGTTTGATGAATGTGCCGGTAGTAAATGGCTTCTCAGGTGTGGCAGGTGGTAATGCGACTGACACACAAGTTAACTGGCCGGTACTGCCTTGGCCAACAGAGTATGATGATTCTTATAACTATCAATGGGAAAAGAAATTGATTCCCTACTGGCAAGGTATTAACACGGATGCGACTGCTGCTGGTGTTAAAATTGGGATTGAGTTACACGGTGGCTTTTTAGCACACACGCCTTATACCATGCTTCGCCTGCGAGACGCTACTGGGGATGCGATTGGCTGTAATCTCGATCCAAGTCATTTATGGTGGCAAGGAATTGATCCTGTAGCTGCCATCAAAATTCTTGGTGAGAAAAATGCCATCCACCATTTTCATGCTAAAGATACCTATCTGAATCAAGATAACATCAATATGCATGGCTTGACTGATATGCAGCCATATGACAATGTGGCGACGCGAGCATGGACTTTCCGCTCGGTTGGATGTGGGCATGATTTGAAAGTTTGGTCTGATATCGTGTCAGCTTTGCGGATTTATGGCTATGATTATGTTTTGAGTATTGAGCATGAAGATCCGATCATGTCAATTGATGAAGGACTCAATCGGGCCATTACAAACTTGCGTTCTGTGATGATTCATGACCAACCTGCTAATCCATGGTGGTTGTAAGTTCAATTGAAAAGGGGGAGTAAAATGGCAGCTATTAGAATTGTGATCATCGGTTACGGTGGGATTGGGAGCTATCATCAAAAAGAGTTAATACCGCAAGAACTAGTTGATGTGGTTGGTATTTACGATATCGCACAGACGGCGCAGGATAAGGCACGTGAAGCTGGCTTAACGGTTTACGACAGTCTTGAGCAGGTTTTAAATGATGAGTCTGTTGAAGCTGTTTTGGTTGCTACGCCAAATGATGTGCATCAAGACTTGTCAATAGCTGCGCTTCGTGGAGGGAAGCAAGTCATCTGTGAAAAACCTGTCGCGATGAATGTTAGTGAACTTGACGCCATTCTAGAGGTTGCGGCTGAGACTGGTAATACTTTCATGGTCCATCAAAACCGACGTTGGGATCCTGATTTTCTAGTTATTTGTGACTTGTATCAAAAGGGACAAATCGGTGACCTTTTCCAAATTGAGTCTCGTGTTCATGGTGCTAACGGAATTCCAGGTGACTGGCGAGAACAGGCGGCGCATGGTGGAGGGATGTTGCTAGACTGGGGCGTTCATTTGATCGACCAAATCCTATGGTTGGTTGACAGTCCAATTAAAAGCATGGCGGCTGACTTTTCTTATATACTTGGTAATGAAGTTGACGATGGTTTCATCCTTTACCTGACATTTGAAAATGGGATACATACTTTGATTGAGGTTGGGACGACTAACTTTAGCCAGCTACCACGTTGGTATGTTAAGGGGCTCAATGGTGCTGCTAAAATTGAGGATTGGGATTTATCAGGCGAAATCGTAGTGGCGACTCATCAAGATGATCTTGTAGCACCGAAACCGATTAAGGCTGGTGTTGGCTTGACCAAAACGATGGCACCGCCGTCAGAGGAAGCAACCAAAAAAGTGGCAATCAATGAAATTTTGCCAGAGTTTCCATCATTTTACCAAAACTTTTATGATGTTGTTAAAAATGATGCAGCACCCATCGTCAAAAATGAAGAGGTTCGAAAGGTGCTATATCTGATTGACAGTGTGTTTGAATTAGTTGGGCATTAAATAAGAAAGGATAATCGAAATGGTTATCTTTTTTGCTGTTTCAATAAAGTGTAAAAAATGATTTTTGAAAAAAATGTAAAAAAAATGAAGAAAACGCTTGCAAAAATATTTTTTTATGATATGATTAAGGCATAGGATGACTTGTGCGTACAAGTTATTGAAAAGATGACTCAGTTGTCTTAATTGCCATTTTTGTTTCACAATCTTAATCTGAGTTGAGCTGCTTTAATCAAAGCTTGTAAATGCATCAACTCAAACTTTTAAAGAAGGAGCCCTACCATGGGAAAATTTGAAAAACAAGCTCAAGAGTTGTTAGACGCGATTGGCGGCAAGGAGAATATCTCTGCTGTTACGCATTGCGCGACTCGGATGCGTTTTGTCTTAAATGACGATGCAAAAGCTGACAAAAAAAGAATTGAAAACATCTCGACAACTAAAGGGATGTTTACCAATGCCGGCCAGTTCCAGGTCATTATCGGAAATGACGTCGCAACTTTCTACAATGATTTCTCTGCAGTCAGCGGGATTGAAGGTATGTCGAAAGAAGCAGCTAAATCTGCCGCTAAATCGAATCAAAATGTAATTCAAAAACTAGTTGGAACGTTATCTGAAATATTCACACCACTTTTACCAGCGATTATCGTCGGAGGTTTGATTCTTGGTTTCCGTAACATTCTTGAGGGAGTGCAAATTCAAGCGCTTGGTCAAGTTGTTGAAGATGGGGTTAAGAAAGTCACATCAGAAGGTGTACCAGTTTGGAATACTATTACGCAAGTGTCTCCATTCTGGAATGGTGTCAACAGTTTCCTCTGGTTACCTGGTGAAGCAATTTTCCACTTCTTACCAGTTGGGATTGCTTGGTCAGTAACACGTAAAATGGGTACGACTCAAATTTTAGGTATTGTCCTAGGTATTACGCTCGTATCTCCACAGTTGCTTAATGCCTATGCTGTAAATAGTACATCAGCAGCTGAGATTGCTAAAAATTGGTCATGGGATTTCGGTTTCTTCACCATGGATAAAATTGGCTATCAAGCCCAAGTTATTCCTGCCATGGCTGCAGGTTTCCTGCTCGCTTACTTGGAAAAATTCTTCCGGAAACATATTCCAGAAGCAGTATCGATGATCTTTGTGCCATTATTTGCTTTGATACCAACGATTATTGCATCTCATGCCATCATTGGTCCAATCGGTTGGAAGATTGGTCAAGGGATTTCATTTGTCGTGAATACTGGTTTAACCTCATCACTTTCATGGCTCTTCGGTGGTATTTTCGGGATTCTATATGCACCACTCGTGATTACTGGCCTGCACCATACAACACTTGCGATTGATGCACAACTGATTGCAGACTATGGGTCAACTAACCTTTGGCCATTAATCGACTTATCCAATATCGCCCAAGGTGCATCTGTTCTTGCAATTTACTTGCTTCACAAGAAAAATAAAAAAGAAGCAGAGATTTCAGTTCCAGCGACTATCTCAGCTTGGTTGGGGGTTACAGAACCAGCCATGTTCGGGATTAACTTGAAATACCTTTATCCATTTATTGCAGCCATGATTGGTTCTGGTGTGGCAGGTATGGTGTCGACACTTATGGGTGTCCGTGCTAACGCAATTGGTGTCGGTGGCTTACCAGGTATTCTAGCTATTCGTGGTGAAGATATGTTGAAATTTATCTTACCGATGGTGATTGCGATTATTGTGCCAATTGTTTTAACTTTCTTCTTCCGTCAAGCTGGCATTTTTAATAAAAATGATTTAGTTGGTGCGGGCGATGTAAACTATACGAGCGACTCAGCAACTCTAGAAGGTGCCCAAAATATTGCCAAAACTGAAATCTCTAAAGGTACTTTGGTCAATGTGACTAGCCCTTTAGCAGGTGAAGTTCGTGAGTTAGCAACAGCAACCGATCCTGTTTTTAGTCAAGGTTTGATGGGGCAAGGTGTAGTTATTGAGCCAAGTGAAGGTTTATTGACAGCACCGTTTGATGGTGTCGTCTCAGCCTTTTTCCCAACCAAACATGCAATTGGTCTGATCTCTGATGCTGGTACGGAGATTCTGATTCACATCGGAATGGATACAGTGAAGCTAGACGGTAAGGGATTTGAAGCATTTGTCCAGCAAGGTGATCAAGTGAAACAAGGACAAAAGTTACTCACATTTGATATTGACTTGATTAAAGGTCAAGGATTGATTGTTGAAACACCAGTTATCGTAACTAATCAAGATATTTTTCAACCGGATGTAGTGGGTCAACTCCCGCGCCATATCAAATCAGGGGAACAATTACTGACAGCAACAAAAATTTAACCGCATACCAAAGGGCTAACCGAAAGGATAACGCCCTTTTGGCATTTCATGAACGCATAGACTATTTGTAGCAGATGGGGAAGTCGCTAAGTCGTTTGTTGTTGATATGAACTGCCTTAGAAATAGAAAGCTTATGACATTTAAAAATCAAGTAATATATCAAATTTACCCGAAATCTTATCTCGACACGACTGGGAATGGTGTCGGAGATCTTCGTGGTATTATCTCAAAACTAGATTACCTAGCTGATCTCGGAATTGATATGGTTTGGCTCAACCCTATTTATCCAAGTCCACAACGTGATAACGGCTATGATATTTCAGACTATGTAGCAATTGATCCTGTTTTTGGAACGATGGATGATTTTGAAACACTCATCCATGAGGGTAAAAAAAGAGGCATTGATATCATGTTAGATATGGTCCTCAATCACGTGTCGACTGAGCATGAGTGGTTCCAGAAAGCCTTGGCTGGAGATCCATATTATCAAGACTTTTTCTTCATTCAAGATGAACCCACGGATTGGGTCTCTAAATTTGGCGGCAGTGCTTGGGCGCCTTTTGGCGATACTGGAAAGTATTATCTCCATCTCTTTGATGTCACTCAGGCTGATTTAAATTGGCGCAATGAAAATGTTCGACAAGAACTCTTTGATGTTGTTAATTTTTGGCGTGAAAAAGGTGTCCATGGCTTCAGGTTTGATGTGATTAATTTGATTGGTAAGGACGCATTACTTAAATCAAACCCTGTCAATGAAGGCAAACCAGAATACACAGATAAACCTTTAACACATGACTATCTTCAGATGCTAAATGTCGCAAGTTTTGGCAAGGATGAAGCAAGTGTAACGGTCGGAGAAATGAGCTCGACAACGATTGATAATTGTATTTTATATAGTCGACCTGATCGTCAGGAATTGTCGATGACCTTTAATTTTCATCATCTGAAAGTGGATTATGCTAACGGTCAAAAATGGACTAAGTCGCCTTTTGATTTTGCACAACTCAAACAACTCTTTCATACTTGGGGTGAAAAAATGAGCCAAGGCCAAGGCTGGAATGCTTTATTTTGGAACAATCATGATCAGCCACGTGCCATTAACCGTTTCATCGACTTCAAAAATTTCCGAGTTAAAGGTGCAACGATGCTGGCAGCCAGTATCCATCTCAGCCGGGGGACGCCTTATATCTATATGGGGGAAGAAATCGGGATGATTGATCCGGATTTTGAAACTATGGCGGACTATGTCGATGTGGAGTCAATCAATGCTTATCAAGCTTTACTTGATGCTGGACATACGCCAGAAGAGGCTTTTGATATCATTCAGATTAAGTCGCGTGATAATTCTCGGACACCGATGCAATGGGATAATACAGCTAATGCTGGCTTTTCGACAGGTTCACCATGGCTAGCAACTGGTAACCATGACGAAATTAATGTTGAAAATGATCAGAGTGGCGAAGTGTATCAGTTTTACAAGCAGTTGATACAGCTGAGAAAGTCTGATCGGTTGATTTCTAATGGTACGTATCAGGCAGCTTATCAAGATGCTGAGCATCTTTATGCCTTCATCCGTGAGTTTGAGGACCGTAAACTGCTTGTTTTGACAAACTTTTCAAATCAAGTGGTTGACTTTGAGTTGTTGACTGATTTTTCAAATAGTGAAATTTTGGTTAATAATTATTCAAGTTATAGAAATAATCAATTACAACCTTATCAAGCGATTGCTTTTGTTATCTAATAACACTTGACTTTTGCATAAATATACAGTAAAATAGACTTATTATTCACTCTAAGTTGTCGTATTTGTAAAAGATAACGCGCAGCTGACGACAGAAAGATAGGTCTATTCTATGTTCCAAGGACGTTCATTACTGAAAGAAATTGATTTCACCCAAGCCGAGTTAGCGTATTTGATTGATTTTGCAATTCATTTAAAATCAATCAAAAAACAGCGTATCCCACACCAATATTTGGCGGGAAAAAATATCGCGCTCCTGTTTGAAAAAACATCGACTAGAACACGCGCTGCCTTTACTGTCGCAGCCAATGATTTAGGCGCACATCCAGAATTTTTGGGACCAAACGATGTACAGTTTGGCAAAAAAGAATCAACAGCTGATACGGCAAAAGTTTTAGGTTCAATGTTTGATGGTATCCAATTTCGTGGTTTCAAACAGACGGATGTGGAGATTTTAGCAGCCGAGTCAGGCGTGCCAGTCTGGAATGGACTGACGGATACTTGGCATCCAACACAGATGCTTGCTGACTTCATGACCATCAAAGAAATTTTTGGTGATTACACGGATAAAAATCTTGTCTATGTCGGTGACGGTCGAAATAACATGGCCAACTCACTTTTAGTGACGTCCGCAATTCTAGGTGTTAACATCACGATTTTGGCACCCGATGACCTCCAGCCAGCACCAGAAATTCAAGCGATCGCTACAGAAAAAGCAATTAAGTCAGGCAGTCAGATTACGATAACTGATGATCTTGCTACGGTAAAAGGGGCAGATGTCATTTATACTGATGTCTGGGTCAGCATGGGTGAAGAAGATCAATATGATGAGCGGATTGAGAAGCTCATGCCTTATCAGGTCAATGCTGCGCTGTTTGAAAAGACTGAAAATCCTAATTGTATTTTTATGCATTGTTTGCCAGCGTTTCATGATTTGGAAACAACAACGATGCAAGCCATCCATGCGAAATCAGGACTGACGGAGTTAGAAGTCACAAATGATATTTTTAATGCCCCACAGTCTGTCGTTTTTCAAGAAGCTGAAAACAGACTGCACTCGATCAAGGCAGTCATGGCTGCAACGTTAGGGCATCTTTTTATCCCGAAAGTCTGAGTTTAAGTTAATACTAATACGACATCGTCCATTATATCCGAAATGGGCGATGTTTTTTGTCGAAAGACGAACAAAATAGAAAGGGGGCAGAAATTTTATGATTCATTTCAGTCATCTACTGTAAATAATTGTATAATAGAGTTGGAAGGCTTTTTTGAGTGTATCAAATAAAGTCAGGGACAAGACGCGCAAACACAGGCAGATAGAAGGAAAGACATGAATATCAAAGCAGTTTTTTTTGATTTAGACGGCACACTTTTTACCAGTACGCGAACTGTCGCTGCAACGACAAGACGCGCTATTGTAGAGTTACATAAGAACAAGACATTGGTTGGCGTTGCCACAGGGCGGGGACCGGCTTTTGTGCTCCCCTTAATGGAAACATTAGGGCTTGATTTTGCGGTGACTTACAACGGTCAGTATATTTTCACACCAGATGCGATTCTTTCAACTTCGCCGATTGATAAGAAAACACTGCGTGACATCATTGATTTTTCACGTAAACATGGTCGAGATGTTTCTCTCGGTATGGCCGATGGTGTCCATGGCAGTGGGCTTGTTAAATTCGGTGAAACGCGAACAGCGCAAGTGATTGCAGGCCTATTACCACAAAAAATGTCAGGATTAACAAAAAACGGTTTTCAAAATATCGTTAGAAAAATCAAACCCCAATCTAAAAACCTTGTTGATAACATCAGACAACCTGTTTATCAAGTCATCATGGTTGCGACAAGTGATGAAACCGATGAAATTATGATTAATTTCCCAGAATTACAAGCCACACGCTCTAATGCCTATTCAGCTGATTTGATTACCAAGGGTAACTCTAAGTTGAAAGGTATTGAAAAAGTTGGGCTAAAATTTGGCTTTGATTTATCACAAGTTATGGCCTTTGGAGATTCAGATAATGATTTAGAAATGCTGTCTGGTGTTGGATTAGGCGTTGGCATGGGAAATGCCACGCCAGCCGTGAAAAAAGTTGCTAGCTACATTACTGATAATAATAACTCAGATGGTATTGCTAAGGCGCTGTCACATTTTGGCCTGATTAACTTCAAACATGCAGCAAGTTTCATCAGTAAAGATGATCAGTTTAATAAAGTCAAAGAATTCCACCGGGTCATGGATGGTAAAACTCAGGAAATGCCACGGGTCTTTCTACCAGAAGAGGCGGCCCATCGGGCGGATTTCAAGGTCGAAGAAATTGTCGAATTTCTCTTTGCAGCGTCTAATGCTAACGTCCCAGTCTTTGACGAGTTGACACAGAATCTTCACGAGGCAATTGACAAAGCAGCTGATAAGGTTAAATCTAAACCGATACCTGAGAGAGAAAATGCCTTAACAGGTGAAGTGGATGCCCTTTTAGATTTGTTGTACTTCACTTATGGCTCATTTGTCCTTATGGGCATTGATCCTTATGCCATTTTCAATGCTGTTCATCAGGCTAATATGGGGAAAATCTTCCCTGATGGTCAGCCACATTTTGATCCAGAAACGCATAAAATCATGAAACCAGATAACTGGGAAACGGATTTTGCACCAGAAGCCAAAATCGAAGCAGAACTAGAGCGTCAAATCCGTGTCGCCATGAGTAAATTAAGTCAAGCAAAAGACGAGAAGTGATGATGGTAGATACCATGAGGACTTCTCGTCTTTTTTTGATGGTTTGAAATTTAAGCTTCAAAAAAGGCTTGATAGAGCGCTTTAATTGCGGCTTTTTCTTGGTTTGATTTGACGATGAACATGACAGAGACTTCTGATGAGCCTTGGGATAACATTTCGATATTGATGCCTGCTTTGGCGAGTGCATTTGCCGCACGCGCTGTAACCCCGATATGCTCGTTCATATCTTCACCGACAATCATGATGATCGAGAGATTTTTTTCGAAATGGAGGATGTCAGGTTGCAAGCTTTCAGTCAAATTTTGAATGACTGAACGTTCGATTTGCTTAGTCAAGTAGCGATTTCGCATGATGACACTCATATCATCAATTCCTGTTGGCATGTGTTCGAAACGGATGCCAAGTTTTTCTAAGATGTGTAGGACTTTGCGTCCGAAACCGATTTCTCGGTTCATGAGATATTTAGAGATATTGAGCGAGGTGAAGTCACCATCGGCTGCAATACCAACGACTGGACTACCTGTAACACTACGTTTGGCAACGATTCTTGTTCCGGGATGTTCAGGATTGTTGGTATTCTTAATGACAAGCGGCACACTTGCTCTATAGGCAGGTAATAAAGCCTCGTCATGCAAAACAGAGAAACCGGCGTAAGCGAGCTCACGCATTTCCTTGTAGGTAAGTTCAGTGATGGATGCGGGGTTGTTGATGATGCCTGGGTGGGCCGCAAAGATGCCGTCGACGTCTGTGAAGTTTTCGTAAAGTTCAGCGTGGACGCCGGCTGCGACGATAGAGCCTGTGATGTCGGATCCACCTCGAGAGAAGGTACAAATATCACCTTTTTCGGTGACGCCGAAGAAGCCAGGAATGACGAGAGTTTCCTCAAGTTCGTTGAGGTAGTTGATTTTCTCGTTACTCGATGGGAGCAGGCGTGCGTTTCCAGGTTCTGGCGTAACGATGATACCAGCATCTAGCGGGTGAATATATTTGGCGTTAATGCCATTTTCTCTGAAATATTCAGCGATAAGTTTGGCGTTGTTGTTTTCGCCAGCAGCTAAGAAGGTATCGTAGAGGAATTTGTTACCTTGGATGGGCAGGCTATCAAGTGCTTTGATATCAGCTGAAATATTAGCCATGACTGCACCGGGGATTCCAAGTTCATCACAAATACTCTGATAGCGTGCAATGATCCAGCTTTGATTTTCTGTGACATCGTCACCATTTTTGTAGGACTTGTAGTAAGCAATCAGAGCATCTGTGACTTTGGTGTCTGTGTCATTTCGCTTACCAGGTGCTGAGACGACGACGAATTTTCGGGTAGGATCATTTTTGACGATGTTTAGGACTTTTGTGAGTTGTTTGGCGCTTGCGAGTGAAGAGCCACCAAATTTAATAACTTTCAAGATGAGATTTTCCTTTGAGTTTTATAAGATGTTGTGACGATGATGCGATGTAATCTAGCAAAAGACTACACGTCATTGGATGGTATTGCCTCATAATACAGAGTGACTGCTCTGCTTTGATTGTATTACACCTATTTTAGCGAAAATTCTGAAAATTTTCAACACGAAATCTTAAAAAATTTGGTAAAATAGACTTTATGAGTAAATTTAAAGCAAATATTTTTGATATGGACGGTGTTCTCATTGATACCGAGCCATACTACTACACTAGGCGTCAGACTTTTTTAGATAGTAAAGGCATTTCGATTGCCCATCTATCACCACTTGATTTCATTGGTGGCAATATGAAACAGGTTTGGTATATGATCTTACGAGGAGATTATGATAATTGGGATGTACCTGCTTTGCAAGCTGAATACACTCAGTATAAACTAGATCATGAGATTCCATATGACACCCTTTTGTTTTCGGATGCTAAATCTACTTTGGATGTGCTGAAAGCTGAAGGTTACAAACTTGGTCTTGCGTCTAGCACTATTAAGATTGAGATTATAAGGGCTATGAAATTGACGGGATTATTGCCTTATTTTGAGGTTGTTTTATCTGGTGATGATTTTGAAGAGTCTAAACCTAACCCTGAGATTTATCAGGTTGCTATGACGAGATTGAATGTTGCACCAGAAGAAACCTTGGTCATTGAGGATAGTGAAAAAGGTATTGCAGCAGGGGTTGACTCAGGGGCGACAGTTTGGGGAATTAAGGATAA
Organism: Pseudolactococcus raffinolactis NBRC 100932; assembly: GCF_001591765.1. GTDB lineage: Bacteria > Bacillota > Bacilli > Lactobacillales > Streptococcaceae > Pseudolactococcus > Pseudolactococcus raffinolactis. The sequence goes on from NZ_BCVN01000028.1 coordinate 14,800, forward strand.
CGTGTTTGGTCTCAATCAAACGAGAGCGGCTAAGTTATTTGATAATCTGACCCAGATTGTGAAACAATTATAAGTCAGTGTCAAACTAGCGCCTTGATTTTTTGAAAAAACGGTTAAAATATGGTAAAATGAAGCATTAGAAATGCCTTGTTAGCATCAAAAAACGCTGATGGTTCTATCAACAACCATTAGCTTCCTCGGATCGGAGTAAGTAGACGTGAGACGTTTTGAAAGATTTTTACCACTTGTCATCATCATTGCTATGACAGTGGTGTATTTATGTGAAGTGCTCATCTTGCGCTTAGCTGAATTTCAACAAACTGAACTTGTTTTATTGTTGGTTGTGAATGTCATCGTGACGCTTGTTTTATTAGCGCGTGCGAAAGTATTGACAGCTAAAAATCTCGATAATATCCGCGCGCTAAATGAAAGCGCCGAAAACTCATTAAATGCCACGCTCGATACCATGCCCATTGGCGTTCTGCGCTATTCGGAGTCTGATTATACACCCGAGTGGTTTAACCCCTATGTCGATATTATTTTTGCCAATGATGAAGAAAAATTACAAGCCGATAAAATCAAAGAAATCGTGCAAGACATTGATGATCAAGGGATGCAGTATTTACCTGTTGGACAGAAAAAGTATGCGGTTAAAGTTGACCATAAAAAGAAACTACTCTATTTTATAGATGCGACAAGTGAGGTCGTTGCTAAAACAATCACACGTGAAAGCCGCCCAGTAATTGGGATTATTTCAGTCGACAACTATGATGATGCGACAGATCTGATTTCAGACAGTAGTCGCACAATTATTAATAATTTTATTGCGACGAAAATTGATGCCTTTTCTAGCAAATATAATGTCTACACTAGCCGATATAACGCCAGTCGTTATTATATCTACACGAATTACCTGACGCTAAAAAAAATCATGGATGACAAGTTTGAATTCTTAAATGCCTTTCGTGAGGAAGCAACGGGAAAAAACTTTTCACTGACCTTATCTATCGGTATGTCTTATGGTTTGGAAAACTTCTCTAAGATCGGAAAAACGGCACTTGATAATCTGGAGTTGGCCCTCGTTCGCGGTGGTGATCAGGTCGTAATCAAAGAAAATATCAATACTGCTAAACCGATTTATTTTGGTGGAAATTCAGCTAGCCATACTCAGAAATCTCGAACACGCGCTAGAGCTATCGCCACGGCGCTTCGGACAATCGTGCTCGAATCTGAAAATGTCTTCGTCATGGGGCATAAATACCCAGATATGGATGCCTTGGGAGCAGCCGTTGCCACGAAAATTTTCGCCAATATGAATGACAAAGAAGCTTTTATCGTTTATGACGAAAAGCAACTCCTACCAGATGTTGAACGAGCCATCGCTAAACTCAATGAGTCAAAAGATGGTTTTGCCCACATTATCCGAATGGATACGGCGCGAGAGCTTAAAAAATCAAACTCTCTCTTGATCATGGTTGACCACTCTAAAACAAGCCAGACTATGGATTATGAGTTTTATAAGAGCTTTGACAAAGTCGTGGTCATTGACCATCATCGCCGGGATGAGGATTTTCCGAAAAATGCCTTACTGACTTATATTGAGAGCGGGGCATCATCAGCATCAGAACTGGTTATCGAAGTCTTACAATATCAAAATGATCAGAAACAAAAAATGTCTAAAGTAGAAGCCTCGATAGCCCTAGCTGGAATTTCTGTCGATACACAGAAATTCTCCAAAGGCACAACTGCGAGAACATTTGAGGCAGCGTCATTCCTACGTTCTCAGGGCGCAGATAATAACCTCATCAAGAAATTTCTTGCGACAGAGTTTGATAAATACAAGAAAATCAATGAAATTGTGCTCAATGCTGAATTTCATGATAATATTGCCATCGGTATCGGGCTTTACCGCAAGATGTATGACAATGTAACCATTGCTAAAGCAGCGGATACACTGCTAAATATGGTAGGGATTGATGCTTCCTTTACGATTGTTAACCATGAAAATGGTTATGTGGCTGTTTCAGCGAGATCGTCAGGAGACTACAATGTGCAACGGATCATGGAGAAATTTGGCGGTGGCGGGCATTTCAATAATGCGGCGGCACAGATCTATGAGAAAACACCAAACGAGGTAAAAGAAGACTTGTTGAAGCTTTTAAATCGAGCTAGTGATGAGAAATAAACGAGACAAAATAGGATTTAAAGACGTTGAGCGGCCTAGCGTTCGCTCGTGACCCCGCTTGGATGGAGCGCCAGCATAGGTCAAGTTTCAAGATTTCATGAAGTGAAATCGCAGAAAGGAGTGGCTCATGACTCGTAGAGATAAAGAGAAAACGACACGTTCAATCGCCAGTAGTGGAATCACGTTTGGCTGTGCCCTAGCAATTGTCATCTCGTATGTCAAATGGCACAGTATTGCTTGGGCTTGTATTCACGGTCTATTTAGCTGGGCTTACGTCATCTATTTTATCATTAAAGGTTACTGAGTTAGTTCAAATATTTAAACGATTAGTATGAAGGAGATATAAAATGAAAGTCATATTTTTACAAGATGTTAAAGGTAAAGGAAAACGCGGTGAGGTCAAAGAAGTCCCAACTGGTTTTGCCCAAAACTTTTTAATCAAGAAAAATCTTGCCAAAGAAGCAACTGGAAAAGCTATGGCTGAACTTAAAGGTCAAGTTAAAGCGGAGCAAAAAGCAGAAGCAGAAATCTTGGCAGAAGCGCAAGCGCTTAAAGCAGAGCTTGAAAAAGAAACAACCATTGTTGAAGTCAAAGAAAAAGTCGGTGCAGACGGCCGTCTCTTTGGTGCCATTAATTCTAAAAAAATTGCCGATGCGCTTAATGCTCAGTTTAACCTTAAATTAGATAAGCATAAAATTCAATTAGAGTACCCACTCAAAGCAATTGGTTTGAAAGATGTGCCAGTTAAATTGCACAAAGATGTAACGGCAATGATTCGCGTTAAAATTTCGGAGAAATAAATGGCAGATATTGATGTGCTCAAGGCCCCGCCTCAAGATTTAGCAGCCGAGCAAGCTGTCCTTGGGGCGATTTTCCTTGATAGTGAACGCTTGATTGAGGTATCAGAATATGTAACAGCTGATGACTTTTATAAGACATCACACAAGATTATTTTTCGTATCATGTTGCGCCTGCAAGATGATCGTAGCCCGATTGATGTCCTAACCGTCCATTCTCTTTTGGAAAATCAGGGCGATTTGGAAACAATCGGTGGTATTTCTTATATCGCTGAATTGGCAACGAGCACGCCAACGGCTGCCCATGCTGTTTTCTATGCCAAAATTGTGGCTGAAAAATCCTTACTTCGTAAGTTAATCAGCCAATTAACCGATTCAGTTGAGCGCGCATACTCCCAAGAAGAGTCAGCCGACGATATCATTGCTGAGGCTGAAAAAGGCATCGTTGCCGTTACAGAAGGTCGGACACGTTCAGGATTCCGTAAAATATCTGAAATCATTGACACCAACTATGATGAAATTGAACGTTTATCTAAGATGAAATCAGCAGTAACTGGGATTTCGACCGGCTTTCCATCTCTTGATGCCAAAACGACCGGCCTCCACGAAGGCGAGCTAATCATCTTAGCCGCACGTCCCGCCATGGGGAAAACCGCCTTTGCTCTCAATATCGCCTCAAATATTGGTAAACTTGGTGAAACCGTCGCCATCTTCTCACTGGAAATGGGTGCAGAAAGTTTGGTCAACCGGATGGTTTCATCAGAAGGGTTAATTGATGCCCATTCTTTACGAACTGGTAAGTTAACCGATGATGACTGGAGCAATTTGATCATTGCACAAGGCGCCTTGGCGGATAGAAGTATTTACGTGGATGATTCGCCCGGTATTAAAATTACAGAGATTCGAGCAAGATCACGAAAATTAGCCCAAGAGCAAGGCAACCTCGGCTTGATATTAATTGACTATCTGCAATTGATTTCAGGCACAGGTAAAGAAAACCGGCAACAAGAAGTATCAGAAATTTCACGACAGTTGAAGGTCTTAGCCAAGGAATTAAAAGTGCCTGTGATTGCCCTCAGTCAGCTCAGTCGTGGCGTTGAGCAACGTGAGGACAAACGCCCTAAATTGTCAGATTTGCGGGAGTCGGGTTCCATTGAGCAAGATGCGGATATTGTTGCCTTTATACATCGTGAAGCATATTACCAAAACGCCAATGATCCCGAAGTTGAAATTGATAATAAAGCTGAGATTATATTTGCTAAGAATCGGTCAGGTGAAACCGGCACTGCTGAGTTAATGTGGGTCGGACAATTCACCAAGTTCACGAGCATTGACACGCAACATGAGGCAGGTCAAGGCTACTAAAATCTAGTGTAGATTTTAGGTGGCCTTTCATGTTATAATAGAAATACTGTAAAAGTTCACACCTTGTGAACTAAGGAAACCAAAGAAACGAGAGCGATAATGGATAGTCAAGAAGTTGGAAAAATCATTGAAATCAAAAAAGAAGTAGCTTCACATTTAGGTGAAGATGTGGATATCACGGATCACTACGGTCGTAAACGTGAAAACCGTCATAAAGTGACCTTGACAGAAGTTTTTGATACGCATTTTGTCGTTGAAAAAACATTGCCACGCGGTCAAAAAATCGTAGAATCTTATATGTATGCTGACATTTTAACGCAGTCTATGTTGATTCATTATAAAGGGTAAGGCAGTCATTTGATATCAGAAAGAAAGGAGGGGTCTATCAGTATGATGCAAGGCAATGAAGCGGATTGGCACTACGTGCCATTAAATAACTCGTTTGGTCAAAGTGTGAATAACGTTTTTTATGCAACTTTTGGTAGCCAAAAGGCATTTGTTAAAGTTAATGCTAGCCCTCTTCTGGCATCAATTTCACAAGTGGGTTTGACACCAAAAATTATCTGGACCAAGCGTAATAGCAATGGTGACATGTTAACGGCACAATCTTGGGTCGACGGTGTCGTCCTTGCGGCAACTGAAATGGGTGATATGCAGGTCAATCAAACACTTGCCACGCTGCATCACAGTAAAATGCTGGTAGAAGCTTTCAAAAAATTTGGCAATGATGTGACCACACCTAAACAATTGGTGGATAGATTACATCAACATGCCCATAGAAGTTTGATTCAAAATACCTACTTGTCGAATGCCTTATCAGAATTACGCGAAGCAACACCTAAGTTCGATGCGCAAAATGCCGTCGTGGTACATGGTGATGTTAACCATCACAACTGGTTAAAAAATGACCATAGTGGTAAGATTTACTTAGTAGATTGGGATACAGTTGCTTTGTCAGATGCCTTTGTGGATGTGGCCCACCTATTGAGTCACTACATTGCCCCAAATCAGTGGCGGGGATGGTTAGAGTACTCTGGTTATCGAGTTGACGAAGAAACTTTTGTTAAAGTAAAATGGTATGGTACCTTATCATTTTTAAAACAAATCAACGAAAATTTATGGTCTGATAATCTACAGGCTGCGAATTTAGAAATTCTAGGTTTACGAAATTTTTGTGCCATTTTTAAATAATGTATGGGGAGACTAGCGTCTCCTTGTTTCAGTTAAAGGGAAAGAAGTTTAAACTGTGAGTTTAAGCTTTTCTACTCAAAAAATATGACATGTGATAGATAATATATGTATACAAAAGGAGTGAAAAATGCGAGTTAGAAATCGTAAAGGCGCCCCAGAAATGATGGCAGCCAATACCCAATATGTGGTTGAAAATCCAGAAGCCTTCAAAGGTAAATGGGCAGAAAAATTTGGCAATGATCATCCTATCCATATTGAAGTTGGATCAGGTAAAGGAGCATTTATAACTGGCATGGCAGAACGCCATCCAGATATTAACTATATCGCTATTGACATGCAGCTGACTGTTTTATCTTATGCCTTGGACAAGGTGTTAGAAATGAACCTGCCCAATGTGCAACTTTTGCATGTTGATGGTAGCAGTTTGACTAATTACTTTGCGGATGGCGAAGTGGCTTTAGTTTACTTGAACTTCTCAGATCCATGGCCTAAAACACGCCATGAAAAACGTCGCTTGACCTACAAAGATTTTCTGAAAACTTACGAAACGATTTTAGTACCACATGGTCAAGTTCATTTTAAAACAGATAATCGTGGCTTGTTTGAATACTCGCTAGCATCAATGAGCCAGTATGGCATGACCTTACAACAAGTGTGGTTAGATTTACATGCCGATACCGATTTTGCTGGAAAAAATGTTATGACAGAGTATGAGGCAAAATTCTCCTCAAAAGGCCAAGTTATCTACCGTGTGGAGGCACAGTTTTAATATGAAATGTCCAAAATGTCAATCAGAAGAATCAAAAGTCGTCGACAGTCGCCAAGCTGAAAATGCCATCAGACGTCGCCGCGAATGCGAAAATTGTGGCAATCGTTTTACAACCTTTGAACGTATCGAAGAAATGCCTTTGTTAGTCATCAAAAAAGACGACACCCGTGAAATATTCAATCGAGATAAAATTATCACAGGGGTTGTCCGGAGTGCCCGCAAACGCCCAGTTTCTTCTGAATCAATTGAAAAAGCCGTGGAACGTGTTGAGCGTAAGGTGAGGATGCTTGCTGAAAATGAAGTGCGTTCTGAAACTATTGGTGAGTTTGTCATGGAAGAATTAGCAGAGCTTGACGAAATCACTTATGTGCGTTTCGCCAGTGTTTATCGTAGTTTTAAAGATGTCAGTGATCTTGAAGACCTGCTGCGTAACATTACAAAAAAGAATAAGTAGGAAAAAACATGCGACCTATTGATAAATTCACAGTGAAAAATGCTGACAAAACCAGCTTTGATGTCGGTGTTTTTGTCATGTTCTACCAACCGATTATCGGACGGGATGGTTTCGCTTTGTACCAACTCCTACGTGCGTTTCCTAATCAAAAAGGGCGCTTGTCAGACCTTCTGAATCATCTAGATTATGGCTTGAATGATTTGATCAATGGGTTTGATCAGTTATCAGCCTTGCATTTACTTGATATCTATGAAGATCATGGCGAATTAACGCTAGATTTACAGAGCCATTTGACACCAGAAACTTTCCTAGCAGATGGGCTCTATAAGCAATTGTTAGTGGCTAAAATCGGTCAACCCGCACTTGAAAAATTAGTAAGAGAAACTGAGTTTTCAGGACAAAAAATCTCTAAAAAGTTTTCGGAAGTTTATCGTGTGGCTGAGATACCTGAAACGTCAGTTATTGCATCACCTACAGATACGACATTAGATCTAGCAGCCTTCAAGACAGCCATGCAAGATCAAGGTGTGCAGTTTGCTAATGAAACCAAAGACACGTTAGCACTCTATGCACTGGCAGATAAATTCGATTTGGATTGGTACCAACTCTTTAAAATCGCTGAAACGACAAAAAATTCCGACCAGATGCTTAATACAGCCAATATATCACGTCATCTAATCACCCAAAACCAAAAACAGCCGCGCCTACTCGACTTTTCTAAAGCCGAACAGGCCCTCATCCGAACAGCCAAATCTGAAAAACCAGAGGCCTTACTGGCGCAAATAAAAAAACGTCGTTTTGACGGTCATCCAACTCAAAAAGAAAAACAACTGCTCGTGCGACTTTCTCGTGACGGCGTTGCACCAGAAATCCAAAATATGCTCATCATCTATTTCTTGGAAATTCGGGGCTATTCAAATGTTTCAGACTACATAGAAGAGCAGGCTAACCGCTGGAAGAAAGACCAGGTGACCTCAGCCGAGCTCGCAGTTAAGTGGCTAGCAACCTATCAGCGTAAGCAGACAGAGAAAGTGCAACAAAAAACTAAGTCTCAGCAAAAAGCAGCACCCGTTGGGAGTAAAACACCTGATTGGTATGATCCTGATTATAAGAATGAAACCAGCACGGATCAACAGGCAGAGCTAGAAAAAATCAGACGTCAAGCACTTGACAAAATGAATGGTGGTGAATAAGATGGCAATGGAATCAATAGCAGATGCGATGGCAAATCGTTTAGACGTCAAAAAATATCAGGAATTGACAGACAAAATCTTGGAAAATCCTGAAATTCAAATCTTTATTCAAGACAATGATTTTGAACCTGCACAAGTGACGAAATCTCTGTCAAAATTTAACGAATATTTAAAAGAAAAAGCTAAATTTATCGCAGGTGAGCCCACTAAAATTGCAGGCTACGAGCCAATTCTCTTTAATAATGAAGGTTTTGCTGATGTGACCTATCGTGCAACAGCAGAAACCTTGGCAAAAGAAGCAGAAATAACCAAGAAGCGCCGAGTTAAATTGATTGGTATGCCGAGAGATTTTGCTAACATCACTTGGGATGATGTCCTTTTAGATGATGCCAATCGCGTTGCTGCTTATCAAGCGGTTGCTGAATTTATAGCAGATTATCCAAATCAAAATGGTGTCTATCTCTATGGTAAATTCGGTGTTGGTAAGAGCTTTATGATGGCTGCCATGGCCAATAAATTGGCAGAGAAGGGGATTTCGACTAGCTTGATTCACTATCCTTCTTTTATCTCTGATAACACCGGCTTTGATGAGTTAAAGTGGCAAGCTAATGAGATTAAAAAAGTCCAAGTCTTAGTTTTAGACGACATTGGCGCCGAAAGTAATAACGACTGGATTCGCGATAACATTTTGCAAGTCATTTTGCAGTACCGGATGCAGGAAAATTTGCCGACTTTTTTCACGTCAAATTTAACCATGGACGAGCTTGAGATGCGACTCGCCATGACCAAAAAAGGGGATGAAACTTGGCCAGCCAAGCGGGTTATGGAACGTGTCCGCAAGCTGTCAAGAGAGTTTCGTTTGGAGGGAGAGAATCGGCGCAATGGTTAATGACATGATTAAGGTGATGCAAGCACACGCATCGGTTAGGAATTTTACAACTGAGAAGATTCCAGAAGAGATTCTGAAAGTAATGATTGAAGCAGGGCGTGCAGCGTCAACCTGGAAAAATTTTCAGTCTTATTCGATCATCAATGTCCATACAGTTGAAACCAAGGATAAGATTTTCGAGTTACAACCTCAGAAGTCGATTAAAAACGCGTCAAATTTTCTAGTCTTTGTCGGTGATTTGAATCGAGCTGAAAAGGCGACGAAATTACATACAGACCAGTTTTACCCTGAAGGAACTGAAAATCTTTTAATTTCTTCTGTAGATGCCAGTCTGGCTGCGCAAAATACCTTGCTTGCAGCAGAGAGTCTAGGTTATGGTGGTGTTTTTGTTGGCTTGATCCGAGATCAGGCGGCTGAACTGTCAGCGCTTTTGAATTTGCCTGACTACACATATCCTTTATTTGGCTTAGCCTTAGGTATACCTGCACGTCAAAATGCTGTCAAACCACGCTTGCCTTATGAGACGGTTGTCTTTGACGAACGTTATCAAGAGCAAACGAGCCAAGTGATTCAAGACTATGACCAAATGCAAGCAGATTTTGCTGGGGAACGTCGTCTTACTAGTACTTGGAGTGAACGCATCGCCGCACAATTTGGTGCGCCATCACAAACAGCGACACTTGCGAATTTGCAGGATAAGGGGTTGATGTCGTAAAATAAATGTAATTTTCAGGAGGGAAAGCTGAAAAGTGATTGAAAAAGGGAAATGAAAATGAGAAAAATCAAGAGAATCGTTGTTTGGGGAGTGCTTATCGTTGTTTTATTAGGCGTATCGGCGACAGTTGCTCACTTTAAATTTGGCTTTTTGAAAAAAGATGAGACAGCAGAGTTTATCATCCAAAAAATTGAGTCGCAATCAAAACTAAAAGTAACCAAAACAACCTCTAAAGAAGTGAAAAAAGTCACTGTAGCACCTGAGTTGACAAAAGAATGGAATGATTTGGGTAAAGGTTTCGTTTCTATATTTTCAGGACGTAAAATGTCAATCAATGCAGTTGTTGAAACAGATTTTGCTTTAGATTTGTCGAAAATTTCAAGTGATGCAATCAAGGTAAAAGACAACGTTTTTACTGTAACAAAACCACTTATTATTGAAGTGGACTCACAAATTGATTATGAAAAAACTGAAATTGAAAAAGATAGTAATGGTGCTTTTGATAAAGTAGTTGATGTTTTTACAAATAGAAAAGATGCGAATCAATTTATGCAGGATAATTTAAAAAGCGTCGATGTAACAGCAAGTGATAAAACTTTATCGAATGAAAAAGTTAGACTTGATATTGTCAAACATACAAATAAGGCCTTAGGAGAATTCCTTTCGAAAGCAACTGAAAAACCAATTAAGGTTGCTCTAACTGAAAAAGATTTTACATTTGTTAATGCTGATAAATAAAAAAATAAGTTCATGACATCTTATTGATGACATGAACTTATTTTTATAGATTTCGCACAAAAACATCACTTTTCTTACCGATTTCGTATTGTTTTCAATGAATCATAATGCTGTTTTACAATTTTGGGGAAAATGGTAAAAATAGGCTATGAACAATTTCTA
>NZ_BCVN01000029.1 GCF_001591765.1 Pseudolactococcus raffinolactis NBRC 100932
TTGGTACTTTCATCACCTTTTAACGTATAAAATTTCTCAATTTTATCCACTGCAATTTGATCGCCGATCTTTTTACCAAATGCCAGCCCACGTCCCATAGCCACTACTTCTGCCTGATCTTTTTCAGTAATGACGACGTTGTTATTCAAAATTTTACTGATTTGCATAGCTCAACTCCATCTTTTTAAACAGATAAAAAATAGACCAAAAACGACAGGATTCCCTATCTATTTTTGGTCTAGCTTAACTTAATAATTACTACCCTTATTCTGCTTAAGTCTATCTTATCACTTTTCTGTAAGCGATGTCAACAAATAATGACAAAAAGATTGTCTTTTTTTTTGCATTATTTGAATTTTTTTAGAATAAGCAAATAAAAATCTCCTAATCCACAAAAGGACTAGAAGATTTATAATGCTATACGCACCTGTATTTTATGCTTAATGTACAGAATAGTTGGGTGCTTCTTTAGTAATTTGCACATCATGAGGGTGGCTTTCTTTCAAACCAGCACCTGACATTTCGATAAACTGTGCATTTTCATGCAAAGCATCAATATCAGCAGCACCAGTATAACCCATGCCGGCTTTCAAGCCACCAATCATTTGGAAAACGATATCTGTCGCTGAGCCTTTGTAAGCAACACGCCCTTCAATACCTTCTGGCACAAGTTTGTTCGCTTCATTGACACCACCTTGGAAGTAGCGATCTGATGAGCCTTTTTTCATGGCTGACAAGCTACCCATACCACGGTATGTTTTGTATTTACGGCCTTGGTAGATTTCAAATTCGCCTGGTGACTCGTCTGTTCCAGCCAACATTGAGCCAAGCATCACAGCATCGCCACCAGCAGCAAGTGCTTTTACGATATCTCCTGAATACTTAATCCCACCATCAGCGATGATTGTTTTACCATATTCACGCGCAACAGCTGCTGCATCATAAATGGCTGTAATTTGTGGCACACCAACACCTGCAACGACACGTGTCGTACAGATTGAACCAGGACCAATCCCAACCTTAACCACATCAACGCCTGCTTCATAAAGGGCACGTGCACCTTCAGCAGTGGCAATGTTACCCGCAATCAATGTACGGTCTGGGAAATGATCACGAATTTCAGCGATTTTGCGTAAAACGCCTGCCGAATGACCATGCGCAGTGTCAATAACAATAGCATCAGCTCCCGCTTCAAACAAGGCTTCAGCACGTTCAAAGGTGTCAGAGCTGACACCAACAGCACCGGCCACAATCAAGCGACCTTGCGCATCTTTCGCAGCGTTTGGAAACTCAATCACACGTTCGATATCTTTAATCGTAATCAAGCCTGATAGACGACCTTCACCATCCACGAGTGGCAATTTTTCAATTTTATGTTTTTGAAGGAGTGATTCTGCTTCTTTCAAGGTCGTACCGACTTGAGCAGTTACCAAATCTTCTGAAGTCATGACATTTTGGATTTCTTGGTCATAATCTTCAACAAAACGCAGATCACGGTTGGTCAAAATCCCAACCAATTTGCGATTTTCAAGCGTTTCAACGATTGGCACACCAGAAATACGGTACATTGACATCAAGTCTTCTGCTTCTTGAATCGTATGCGTCGGTGTCAAGAAAAACGGATCAGTGATAACACCAGACTCTGAGCGTTTGACTTTACGCACTTCATCGGCTTGTTCAGCAACACTCATATTTTTGTGAACCACGCCCATCCCACCTTGACGTGCCATCGAGATGGCCATCGCACTATCAGTGACTGTATCCATGGCCGCGGAAATAACGGGAATATTCAAAATCAAGTTGGGTGCAAGCTGTATTTTCATGTTTACCTCGTTTGGTAGTACATGACTTTCAGCAGGAATGAGCAATACGTCATCGAATGTGTAGCCTTTTTTCAGAAATTTAGTGTCCCAATTTGACATTGAAATAGTTCCTTCTTTCTTAATTTTAAGTAAGCAAATACTTGCTTTGCGTTTAGATATTGTTACTATTTTATCACGCTATCTGACTTTGTCAATACATTTGTTTTAACTCTTATTTTTAACGATTATAAATGTTCGATATCCAAAATATGCCTTATTTCTCTATTATAAATTAAATGACAATTTATTAGATTATCTCCCTTAATAAATGAATTCTCCTTAATCAAAACCGTTTGCCTTCTCAAGATACAGCACCAGATTGAAACCAAAGATAATAGGCAAAAGAGCATAGAGGGCATTCTCATCAAATTTATGAGCTAAAACGGTCGAGATAAACACACCCAGACAGAAGCCTGCGATGATAAAAAAAGTATAGCCGCCGCGTTTCAAAATTTCAGGTTTTCGCTCGACCAGACCTTGCACAATGAAAACGGACATATTTTTCAGATTACCCGTCATCATCGTATTAGTATAAGGTACACCACGCATCCGTTTGAAAGACTCTAGCTGAACAGCAGCAATGAAAGAAAGCGACAGTACCGTCCATTTTGAAGCGACAAACTGTGCCATCGCGGCAGTGATTAAAACGCCTATAAAAATAATCAAGCCAGCTAAGGCATGCCACCGTAAATGTTTATTTTGCACAGCAAATTTCCGCGCGAAATAGGTAAAAACTGTCCCTAACATAAAGGCTGAAATCGGTAGTAAATAATTCGATGCTCCCGTCAAATTACCTTCAGCTAGACTTTTCATTAGATAGATAAAATTCCCAGTCTGCAAACCAGCAAAGCGCTTGCCTTGGGTTACAAAGGTATAGGCATCCAAAAAACCACTGATAAAAGTAATCAGCACTGCCACGCGCACGCGCTCAAAAATCCGATAATTTTTCTTTGTCAACTGTCCTCACTCCGTTCTCATTTATTTTGCCAAGATTTTACACCAGCGCATCGCTTAAAGTTGCTTAAACAGATGACCGTTTTAATACTTTCAATCCTTCTCTAATGGATAAATTGTTAAGCTCAGCCTCATAATCAGTAATAAACGTTCGTACCCAGTCTGGTGCGACTTTAGAATACTCACGCAAACTCCACCCAATGGCTTTGTTAATGAAGAATTCGTTTGATCCAAAATTGTTTCTGATTATTTGTGCCAATAAGTCCGTATCCGTTGTTAACTTAAAGCCCAACTGATGGTCAATCGCTAGCCTACGAATCCAAAAGTTATCATCTTGTGACCAAGCTAACATGGTTGCCTTGGCCTGTGGAAAACGTTGCACAATACTGCCCACATGCTCATCCAGAAAATCAATCGAATCCCACCAAGATTTTTGGATGGCTAACGCATAAAGTCTCTCAAGATCGGCTAAGGTCAGCCATTTCTGAACTTTTTTTAGATAATCGCCAGCCAGATATTGGAATTCACGATAGTCTAGGGCCCATAACTTATCCACAAGCACCCAGTCAACACACCCCTCTTTGGCTTTTTCACACAAAAAATCTCGGGACAGCGCCCGGCGTTCCGGTGTTTTAATCCCCAGAAATTCAAAGTGGTTTTTCATGTATCGCTTCATACCTGACGCATTTTCCGGATTTTGATGGGCTAAAAATGTCTCAATGATTGTCATTTATGATAAGGACTCCCTTCGCGAATCATAAACGCGCGATAGATCTGTTCGGTTAGAACGAGTCGCATCAATTGGTGAGGTAGGGTGATCCGACCAAAGCTAATCAAGGCATTAGCCTTTTTTTTAACTCGTGGATCCAAGCCTAAACTACCACCAATGATAAAAACAAGGGTCGAAGCCTGTTGCATGGCTTGTTCAAGACTTGTGGATAACTCTTCTGATGAGATGAGCTTACCTTCAATCACCATCGAATAAACAAAATCACGATCTGAGATTTTCGCCAAAATCCGATCTCCTTCTTTGGCTAAAATCTGCGCGTTTTCCTTTTCAGATGCTCGATCAGGTGTTTTTTCATCTGCTAGCTCAACGATTTCTACCTGACCAAAACGCGACAGGCGCTTGACGTATTCCGCAATTCCTGCCGTGAGATACTTTTCCTTCAATTTTCCGACACTAATGATCTTTATTCTCATGCTTTAATTATACCAAAAAATCAAAATCATTTTTATCCACAGCAGAAAAGAAATGTAAAGCTGTGAAAACTTGATTTATCCACATTTTCACAAAAGTTTCCACATTTTTGTGGAAAACTCATGGATTTTTACACACTTGTTCACAAAATGAGTGTTTTATCCACAATATTGTGTATAACTTTCTGGTCATGGCGATAATTTACTACTAAATATTTAACAAATGCTTAGTTTTAAGGTATAATTAAGTGGTATAAGGTAAACTTAAGCTATCAACAACAATGTAAAGGAAGTGACATATGAAAAATAGTAAAAAAACTGCTGTAAAATTAATCGCTGCTGGGATTATCGGTGGTGCTGTTTCATTAGGTGGTAATATCGCCTACGACCATTTTACGGGTGATACGCCTATCAAGACGAATCAAACCAGCACGACCAAAGTGTCTGATGTTTCTTATAAAGTATCAAGTAGTACAACTAAGGCGATTGCCAAAGTATCTGATGCCGTTGTCTCTGTCATTAATTATCAAAAAGCGTCGTCAAGCAACTCATTAGATGATCTTTTTGGTGATAGCTCATCTACTAATAAGGATAATGCTAAAGAACAACCCGCAGGTGAAGGCTCTGGTGTAATCTATAAAAAAGACGGTGATTACGCTTATATCGTTACCAACAACCACGTCGTTGATGGTGCAAGCTCACTAGAAATCATGCTATCAAATGGTAATAAGGTCAAAGGTACTTTAGTCGGGAAAGATGCTTATAGCGATTTAGCGGTCATTAAAATTCCATCTAAAGAAGTCACAAAAGTTGCTGAATTCGGCGATTCTTCCAAGCTTACTGTTGGAGAGCCCGCCATTGCTATCGGCTCTCCTCTAGGAAGTGAATATGCTAACTCAGCCACTGAAGGGATTATCTCTAGTCTATCACGCAAGGTTATCATGCAAAATGAAAGCAATGAAACCGTCAATGTTAATGCCATTCAAACCGATGCCGCGATTAATCCCGGCAACTCTGGTGGTGCTTTGATCAACGTCGAAGGTCAAGTCATCGGCATCAACTCAAGCAAGATCTCTGCAACAGGTTCATCTTCAAGAGATGTTTCTGTTGAAGGGATGGGCTTCGCCATTCCATCCAATGATGTCGTTGAAATTATCAGTAAACTCGAAAAAGACGGTGAAATCAAGCGCCCAGCACTCGGCGTGCAAATGGTTGATCTCACTGGCATTAACTCGCGCTATATCGACGAGCTCAAACTTCCTGACTCTGTCACAGTAGGTGTCGTGGTCGCCAAAGTTCAAAAAGGTCTACCAGCCGACACTGCGGGACTTAAAAAATATGATGTGATCACGAAAATTGGTGATACTAAAGTGACAACTAGTACTGAACTTCAAAGCGCGCTTTACAAATACAATGTCGGAGACGAGATGAAAGTCACTTACTACCGTGAGGGTAAAGAAAAAACAGCAACTGTTAAACTTGCTACATCCTCTGATAAGTTAGACTTTAAAGATGCTGAGTCTGCCAAGGCTGAACAAGATAAATAAAGCAAGTAAAAATCACGCCACCAAGCGTGATTTTTTGTCGTTAGATTTTCATTAAAAATCCTGTCAAGATGGCTTGACCACCCACAATTTCATTTAAAGTTAAATGCCGATTGTTAAGGGCCATGAACAGTTCACCCATGGAGCGTAGTAAAGTCATTTTTAGTGCAAAGGGTCTGAGTTCTGAGGAAATCTGTGTCCATTCTCGATCAATATTATGTGATTTTTGAAAACGCATATAGTGCGTTATCAAAATTGCCTTAATCTCTGTTGTCACATCCTTTGCGTTAATCACTTATGTCAATAAACGATCAAAATTTTCTATCATGAAATCATGCTTGTTTTTTTCTTTCTTTTCAAACATATCATTTCCCTTCTTCACAATGATTACACACCTATTTTGGAAAACGGTACAAAAAAACTTCCGTCCATTCTGACGAAAGTTTATGATAGTCCGTACGGGATTCGAACCCGTGATACCGCCGTGAAAAGGCGGTGTCTTAACCCCTTGACCAACGGACCGAGGTAAGTAATTTGTTTCTGATTTCCTCAGCAACATAAATAATTATATCGCAAAATTGAAAATGGGTCAACCCTTTTTTGAAAAAAATGACATTTTTTTCATCAATATTTGCTTTTTCTTGAATTTACGCCGTAAGACTGATGTTTCCTAGTGATTTTCTGATATAATAGACATAAGTTATGAAAATCTTACTCTATTTAGAAGCCGAAAAATTTTTACGTAAATCTGGCATTGGCCGTGCTATCTACCATCAAAAGCGAGCATTAGACATTGCTGGCATTGATTATACAACAAATCCCCACGAGGATTTTGACATTGCACATATCAACACTTACGGCATCAAAAGCATTATGCTGCTTTTTCGTGCGAAGCGAATGGGCAAGAAAGTAATCTACCACGGTCATTCAACAATGGAAGATTTCAGAAATTCTTTTATCGGCTCAAATTTATTAGCCCCTATTGTTAAAAAATATCTAACCTTCTTATACCGTCATGCGGATTTGGTCATCACGCCAACCGATTATTCGAAGCAACTCATCACCTCTTATGGCGTGAATGTCCCTGTTGTTGCCATTTCAAACGGCATTGACCTGAGTAAATATTGCCAGTCTCCTGAAAAAGAGCAGGCTTTTAAAAATCATTTTCAAGTATTGCCCGACCAAAAGATTGTTATGTGTGCGGCGCTTTACTTTAAGCGCAAAGGTATCGATGATTTCGTCAAGGTAGCTGAAATGATGCCTGATGTCCGCTTTATCTGGTTTGGTGAGACCAACCTTTGGACTGTTCCTGGTTGGGTACGGCGCTTAGTCAAGAAGAATCACCCTACCAATGTAGAATTTCCAGGTTATATCAAGGGTGATATTTATGAAGGTGCTATGACTGCTAGCGACGTCTTCTTTTTCCCGTCACATGAGGAAACTGAAGGGATTGTCGTCTTAGAAGCCCTTGCGTCTGGCCAAAATGTTGTTGCGCGTGATATTCCGGTCTATGGTGGCTGGCTTGATAATACAGCAGCGACACTTGTATCAACGAATGAAGACTTTGTCTCTGCCCTTAGAGGGGTACTAGATGGCAAGATAGATAAAAAGGAAGCCGGTCACCGTGTCGCTGAAAGCCGGTCAATTGAGAGCATCTCAACCCAACTCGTTGCTGCTTACCAACAAGTTTTAGATAGTTAATGTGCCTTTGAAGCACGTCCTAACGACCAATACTTCTACAGTCTTGACTATCATGACTGTAGAAAGGATGAGTCGTTTGCAATCTCTAAAGGAGTATTTATGAGAATTGGTCTTTTTACTGACTCTTATTTACCACAGGTTTCGGGTGTCGCCACGTCAATCGAAACCTTATCCAATCAACTCACCCAGATGGACCATCAGGTCTTTATTTTTACAACGACAGATCCTCATGCTGATCCTGCCGATGACCAAGTCAATGTCATTCGTTTGAGTAGCATCCCCTTGATCTCACTGGCTGAGCGACGTATCGTGCTTAAAGGTGTTGTCGCAGCTTATCAAGTTGCCCAAACCTATCATCTCGATATTATTCATACCCAAACTGAGTTTGGGGTCGGCATGTTAGGAAAGCTTGTGGCGAGACAGCTCAAGATTCCTGTCATTCATACTTTGCATACGAAATATGAAGATTATGTCCATTATATCGCTAAGGGCAAAATTCTGCGTCCAGGTATGGTCAAATATATCATCAAAAGCTATTTATTCGGTGTGGATGGGATTATTGTTCCTAGCGCGATCGTCTTAGACATTGTCAATGGTTATGGCGTTAACCTTGAGAAACGAGTGATCCCGACTGGGATCGAACTAAATAAATTTGTACGTCCTGAAATTACAGCAGAAGATTGTGCTGACTTGCGCGCAAGTCTTGGTATTCTACCTGATGAAACGATGTTACTGTCATTATCCCGTATTGCTGAAGAAAAAAATATCCAATCTATCGTTAAGCATTTAGCGACCATTCGAGATCAAGTCAAGGTTAAACTTGTGATTGTCGGAAGCGGGCCTTATGCCGATAAACTCCAGAAACTAGTTAGCGACTTAGCCCTGGATGATATTGTAATTTTTACAGGGCTTGTTGATAATAGCCAGACGGCTTATTATTATAAAGCAGCGGATTTCTTCATCTCAGCTTCGACTAGCGAAACGCAAGGTCTGACCTATATTGAGGCGCTAGCCTCTGGTACACCAGTTTTAGCCACGGATAACGCTTATCTCCAAAGTTTGATCACTGAACCCGTATTTGGGCGTCTTTTTGCGAGTGATGATGACATTGCAGCGACCATCTTAGCTGCAATTACAGAAACACCTAGCTTTGATCAAGCACGCTACGATCAAAAACTTTACGAGATTTCTGCAGAAAACTTTGCCTTGCGTGTTTATGAGTTCTATTTGGATAAAATCATCTCAAATGATCAATATCTGGCCGAAAAAGGGGAGTCTATTCCGAGACGGACAGCTCGAATCGTTCGCCAAGCACCAGGTAAAACAGTTAAAACCGTTGCCAGGACACCAAAAAAAGTCGCCTATTTTGCGAAAAAAGCAATCAAACACGCCAAAATTCTCAATAAATATGGTAAAATAAAGTTAAAATAATAAAAGTTAAAACGATTCAATGAATCGTTTTAATATCTTACATAAAGGAATCCGTATAAAATGAAATCACATCTCTCTGCTATTCTTAACCGATTGGAAAAACTTGTCGAATCAGGCGATCCAAAAGATACTTTTAACTTTGAAAAAGACGAAGAAGTTCAAATCACCGTCAGCTTTGATGGGGAAAATCAAGTCTTCATCGTAAAATATCCAAAAATCAAAGAAACTTCTGATTTTGATAGCATCGACCTTGTTGCTATGGAAATCTTTGACTTGATTTACTAATAACGGCAAAACACCTCCAAGTCAATATAGACTTGGAGGTGTTTTTTGTTGGTCAAATTGTTAGAGATGTGTCACCTGTCCCTCTACAATGATAATACCTTTTTCACGGAGAAAAGATTCTTTTTTAGGGCGTGTTCTCAAGGTTTTCTTAAACCAATACTCCCGTTTCATGGCCTCTGATTTATCTGAAAAAGTTTCAGAATAAACCAACTCGACCGGACGTCTGGCTTTGGTATATTTAGCACCTTGTCCGGCATTGTGGGCTTTGATCCGTTTGTCTAAATCATTGGTATAACCTGCATAAAGCGACTGATCAGCACATAAGAGGACATAAAAATATTGGTTAGCCATAATAAATCTGATGTACCTCGTCTGTGTAGCTGCCGTCTAACTTGTGCAAAATCAAGGGTGGGAGGAATTTCTCGCCACCAGGTTTACCGTCTTTAATGGCATCAATCAGTAGAATATTAGCATCTCGATCTGCTTTTGGATAGACAAACTGGATCCGTTTCGGGACTAGATTATATTTAGTCATGGTTTGGATAATTTCAAAAAAGCGATCTGGTCGGTGCACCATGGCCAGATGGCCGTTTGTTTTGAGCAGTTGTTGACTGATACGACAGATGTCATCGAGATTGGTTGCGAGTTCATGCCGGGCTAACAGATAATGCTCACTCTCATTGATTCGTGAGTTTTCATCTATCTTAAAATAAGGCGGATTGCAGAAAATCAAGTCTGTGCTAGAAGGATTGAGATGGTCTAGTGTATTAGCCAAATCATCCTGGATCACGCGCACTTGCTGCTCTAGTTCGTTCAACTGCACACTTCTCGTGGCCATATCTGCCAAGCGTTCTTGGATTTCAATTGCAACGATGCTTGCGTTTGTACTGCTGCTTGCAAACAGGCCGACTGCACCATTTCCCGCGCACAAATCGACGATTTGCCCCCGCTTGGGGATATTAGGAAAACGGCTGAGGAGCACGGCATCGACTGAATAGGAAAAAACGTCGCGAGACTGGATGATTTTCACGTCATTCGTCGCCAGCTGATCGATTCTTTCCTTGGGTTTGAGTAAAGATTGTGAGGTCATCCTTTTATTATAACAAAATCGCCCTAAATTATGATAAGATTTATGTTATCAATAACATGATACTGAAAGCGGTGCGACATAGTCGCACATGGTTTTTCTGTGGCGAGTAACCGCAGCCACAAACTTCTGTAGAAAATTAGGAATTTGGGTGTACTCCTGCGATTACTCGTCGCTGATGAAACTTCTGCGCTTGCGCAGGCTCACAAATTATCTATTTTCCTAAGAAGTTAGCTTGAAGTTCAAAACCTTAAAGGATGTAAGACATGACGGAGAAAAATTATATTGCAGATATGAGGGCACTGGTGGGCCATCAAGGAATGATTTTCGTGACGGCTTTTGGTGTGCTTTGGAGCGCTGACCGGACGGAGATTTTATTAGAACGTCGGGCAGATTCGCCGGATACTGGTTGGGGCTTTCCTGGTGGTTTCTTGGATTACGGAGAATCGCCCATGCAGGCGGTCGTGCGTGAATTCAAGGAAGAAACAGGTCTTGATGTCGAAGTCGTTCGAGTTTTAGGACTTTCTACGCATATCACAGATAAAAATGCTTGGGGTGACGCGCAAGAAAATATCGCGATTGGCTTTGAAGTGCAATTAGTAGGTGGGCGCATTCAGGCCGATGGCGATGAGACCCTTGAAGTCAAATGGCTACCTGTCTCACCAGAGCCACAAATGTTTGTGCCACAGGCGCAACGAACCATGCATAAGATTTTAACCGAAAACGAAGGCAGCGACAAGGCCTGGTTCCGTGAAAATGGTGAATAGAGCGATGATGCACAAATTGACACAGGAGATTCTCGAACAAACGATCACCAAGCGCGCTAACGCCACGCATAAGGGCGATTATGGTCGGATTCTGATCATCGGTGGCACCGAACAGTACGGTGGCGCTGTCATCATGAACGCCCTGGCCGCCGTCAATAGCGGTTCCGGCCTCGTCACCGTCGCGACTCATCCTAGTAATTTCACAGCCCTCCACAGCCACTTGCCGGAAGCAATGGTCACAGACTACACGCAAGATTTGACTGCTTTCATAACGAAAGCTGATGTCGTCCTCATCGGATCTGGTCTGGGAGAACAGTTGGCGATTTTGACTGCGACCTTAAACAGCGTCAGATCTGATCAGATTTTGATTCTAGATGGTTCAGCCCTAACTTTATTAGCTGAACACCAGCTTGATCTGCCAGATGCGCGGATTGTTTTGACACCACACGAGATGGAATGGCAGCGTTTGAGCCAGATTGAGATTGCTGAACAAACGCCGGCAAAAAATTTGGCTGCACTTGCGACCTTCAAGCCAAGCCCCATTCTTGTCCTAAAAAAATACCAGACAGAAATTTACACAGCTGATCAAGTTTTCCAACTCACCATTGGCGGCCCGTATCAAGCAACTGGCGGTATGGGTGATACCCTTGCTGGTATAATCGCTGGGTTCTCTGGTCAATTTCGAACATCACTTGAGCAAGCAGTCTTAGCTGCCGTTTATGTCCATTCAGCGATTGCGGACGACTTAGCGCGGGAACGCTATGTCGTGCTACCAACACAAATCTCTGCGGAAATTCCGAAATTAATGCATGACTATGCCAATAAAAAGCTGACAAACCTTTGATACGAGGCTTGTCAGCTTTTTAAAATCAGCTCATAGCAGTCCCAGTCTGCACCATAGGCAAAGCATTGACCGACCTGTTTAAAGCCTAATTTTTTGTATAAGGCTAGAGCAGACAAATTATCCTGAGAGACAAGTAGGCGTAATCCCGCACTGTCTCTTTCACTCAACGCATCAATAATAGCTGAAATCAGCGTTTGGGCAAGCCCTCGTCCTTGAACGGATTGGCGCACAGCAACTCTCGAAAGACTACGCCAATTAGTTACTTGCTGATACCAAAACTCAAAAGCATCCAAATCTGTCTCTTCTACTGCTGATGCGACCGCTAAAATCTCACCAGTTTCATCTTCGATAAGGTAGAGCGAACTACTACTAATATCTGATTGGGCATTTTCAAGCGTAGGATAGTCTGCATGCCAAGGACAACCTGGTGTTCCTACCAAAGATTGATAGAGTGCAACGACTGAGATGGCATCTGCTGATTGAGCGCGTCGTATTTTCATTTTGTTTCACCACTTCCTTTGCCCTTCAGATGAACCTGAAAGTATTTTTTGATTTATCCTTAGTTTACCATAAACTTTTTCTAGCACACAATTTCCTAAACAATGTGCTAAGATGAAGATAAAGCAACTCATAATTCAGTAAAATCAGATTAAAAAGTAAAGGAGCTATCATGTTATCTGAACACATCGTGCTAACTTTTCTGACCTATTTTCCAGCCTATGCCGTTCTTGGCTGGTGTCTCGAAGTCATTTATGCCTCCGTCAATACCGGTAAATTTGTCAATCGTGGTTTTCTTAACGGCGCTGTTTGTCCTATTTATGGTTTTGGAGCGGTGCTCTTTATCCTCTTTTTAAACCCGATTGCAGATAATCTCCCCCTCCTTTTCTTGGCCTCCGTCATCATCGCAAGTCTGCTAGAGTTAGTCGGTGGCTATGTTTTAGAAAAATTGTTCCATATGAGATGGTGGGATTATTCCCAAGAGCCTTTTAATATCGGTGGCTTTATTTGCCTGAAGTTTTCTTTGATGTGGGGCCTTGCGGGTGTCTTTCTAATTAAAATCATACAGCCGATTATCGCTAAGATTTTAGAACACTTGCCGACCCTGCCGGTTACCATTGTTATCAGCATTTTTTATCTCATTTTGCTTACAGATGTCATCATCACAGTGATTGCTATCGCTCACCTTAACCGCGATTTACAGCAGGTGCATGAACTCTCACGCATGATCCGCCGTGGCAGTGACACCTTGGCCGAAAATCTCGGCAATTTTGCTGTGGACGCATCTGAGAAATTCGATAACCATAAAGATGAGCTGACTGAAACTCTGACGACAGAGATTGAGAGCTTAATGGCGCACCAAAAAAGGATACGGGCGCGGATACTCAAGGCCTTTCCAAATGCGAAACACCAAACTGAAAAGAAAGCTTTGGAAAGTTTGCGCAAACGTTATGAAACTTACAAAACCTTCAAAAAGAAATGACTTTTATCTACTCAAAGTCTTTCTTTTTTATTTGTCGTGGTATAATGAAGCATGAAAACACTTACAAAGTCAAAAGAATTTGAGCTGATGTAAGATCGCAAACGACACTGCTTGGACGGAGCGTAAGCGGAGATCAAGTTTCAAGATTTCACTTTGTGAAATCGCAGAAAGGTAAATAACTATGAAAACAATTCATTGGGCCATGATTGGTACGGGTGATGTCGCAGAAAAGAAAAGTGGACCTGGCTTTTACAAGGCCAAAAATTCTGTTTTGTACGGCGTCACCAATCGAACGCTCGCTAAAGCAGAGGATTACGCCAAACGTCACCATGTCGAGAAGGTCTTCGCCTCAGTCGATGACTTGCTCGCAGATCCTAAGGTGGACGCTGTCTATATCGCCACGCCTCCTGGCTCACACAAGGACTACGCCCTTCGCTGTGCTGAAGCTGGTAAAGTCTGCTATATCGAAAAGCCAATCGCGCTGACCTATAACGAAGCCTTAGAAATTTCAGAAGCCTTTAAAAAAGCAAATGTTAAAGCCTTTGTCGCCTATTATCGCCGAACTTTACCACGCTTTACCGAAGTCAAAGCGCTATTAGACGCTGGTACTATCGGTGATGTGCGGTTTGTCAATGTTGCCTATTACCGGCCGGCTACTAAAGATGAAATCAACGGGACACATTGGCATGTGCAACCTGAGATTTCTGGTGGTGGCATTTTTATGGATATGGCTGTGCATACGCTTGATATTCTGGACTTTTTCTTTGGTGCCATTGAAAAAGTGGCAGCCTTTAGCGTGAATCAAGCGGGTTATTATGCGCCAGAAGATAACGTTGCCTTGTCCTTTGCTTTTGACAATCATATCACAGGGACAGGGAATTGGTGCTTTACGACTGATACTGTTGCAGATAATATCCAAATCGTGGGGTCAAAAGGTGAAATTAACTTTGGTTGCTTTACCAACGACCCCATCCAGCTTAAAACAGCAGAACAGGAAACGGCAATTCCAGCAGGTACAATTGAACATGTGCATCAAAATTTAATCCAGACGATTGTGGATGAATTAAATGGCCAAGGAAGCTGTCCCTCTACCATCGAATCTGCCTTGCGTACCGCTTGGGTTTGTGATCAGGTTTATCAGCAACAGGATTAAGAGTATAAAATAAGCATTTAAAAATCTCATCTTTTCTGGATGAGATTTTTTGCTAATCATTCGCCTCAAGGATTTTCTCGATTTGTGTCAGGACACTATCCTCATCATTATTCCCGATGACATGGTCTGCTATGGCTTTAATGCTTGGGATAGCATTACTCATGGCATAACCATGACCGACAAATTGTAGCATTTCAAGATCATTGCCACCATCACCAAAGGCCGCCATTTCTTCTGGTTGAATGTCCCACAAATTGCCAAGATCTGCTAGAGCACTCGCTTTAATCACACCTGGGACTAGAATATCAATGTCCCCCTCGCCAGTAGAGACTGGAAATAGCACGCCTTGTAAGGCTTCCGTTAACTGCTCTATTTTTTCATCGACAAGATGTTCAGGAAAGTTGAAAGCCATTTTGACAATGGTATCTTGATCAAACATGGCTGATAAATCTGGCACTCTTGCCAACCGATGATAGTATTGGTGGGTATAGTTGTAAAATGTCTCGGGCGCTGTCTCCAAAATATAAGCTGATTTTATCCCACAGATGATGCCTTCTCCTTGATGATCGGCTGCCAAAATAGACAAAGCTCTCTCAAAAGCCTGACGTGGCATATCTGCAGCAAATAATGCTTCTTCTTTGCTAATGACATGGGCACCATTTTCAGCTGCAAAAGTGAGTTCATTTGAAATGTCTGGAAAAAAGGACTTGAGTTGAAAAGATTGATTGCCACTGGCAACGACAAATTTGATGTCGCGTTTTTTCAGCTCAGCATACAAGTCAGCAAAACGCTCGCGATTATAGTCTTTTTGACTGTTTAAAAAGGTCCCATCCATATCTGTAGCGATTAATTTGATTGACATTTTGTCTTTCTCCCTCTATTTGAATGCGTTTTCTTTACTCAAAGTATAGCGTATCTAGGGGGAATTTGCAAAGACTAGCGCTAAGTCTTTTGGGCATAATATGTCATAGCTGCCGCTAAAAATTCTGGGAATCCATCACCATACTGTCTCAAGTTTTCAGTAAAACGCTCATCTTGCACATACAATTGCCCTAGGCCTGCAAAGGCTTCTAAGGTGTAGTGATAACCCAAGGTGTCGTTGAAAGTATGATACATGTTGGCAATGGCTGCTTGTGCAATGGTAGCCACAGGATTTTCGTCCTTTAGATTTTCTAAGTCGTGAAATAACTGATTCATTTGATCAGATATTTTTTGCTTGCCATCATTAGAGAGGCTGTCGATTTTTTCCTTGGTTTGCGCGACAGCCTTTGTTCCAAAGCGTTTTATCGCTTCTTTTTCGTAGGGATTTTCTTTTGTAAAGTCAAAACCTTTAAATTTTTCTGCTTGTGTCATGGTTAGACTTCCTTTCATGTCTTGCATTGAGCGCTCTAGTGTGTCTAAAAGCGTTGTGATGCGGTCTTTTTCGTGCAATAAATAGTTTCGTTGTAACTCAAATGCCTGATTTTTATCAAAATTTGAGCTTTCAAGTAGGTGCTGGATTTCGGTCAAGGGAAAGCCACAAGCCTTGAAAAAACAAATTTGCTGGAGTTTATCCAAATCATCGTCTGAGTAATCGCGGTAGTCATTCCACACATTCCGAGTTGGTACCAGAAGACCAATCTTATCGTAATGGTGTAAGGTGCGGACACTGATGCCAGCTAGTTTGGCTACTTCTTTGATGTTCATGTGTTCCTCCTGACTATAGCTCTATTATAAACTATGACCTTACGTTAGGGTCAAGGGAATAAAAAAACTATTTTTAAAAGGATGCTTTTCAAAAATAGTTTTCCTGTTTCATGTAGTAAAGTGGGACATTTTCTATTAATTAAAGGGACTATTGCTATTATTTGGTTGGTTTGATATAAGGGACTATCTCCGCACTCGCACCAGCTGAGGCAGCTTGTATCCAAGATTTACCTTCTAATTGTTTAAAGTTTTCACTTCTGCCTGTTAAAACAATCCCATTGAGCAACATATCTTTTTTATTTTTCAGGTGATTATTTTTCAAAATACCGTCTAAAATTTTCTGTTCATCCTTCTCCATTTTGAGTGAATAATCCGTTTTCAGCATTTCAAAAGCTGTATTAAGACCATTGTCACCTTTCCAGTAGTCGCCTAATTGAAGATCTCCATATTTAAAATCACTACTATTTGAGTAGCCAAAGGTCACTGTCGGGGCAAATATATCCTCATCTGCATCATTCAAATGGATATGTTCTTTTTTCTTACTCGCTTGCTCGCCTTCGCTCACCCAATACCATGCTTGTGTCAAATTATCAGGTAACATCTTTTGGACTTCTTCATAAGTATAGGGTTTGTCAAAAGAAATACCGACTTCAACCACACGATTTTCTGCTTTGACAATATTTTCTAAATCATTCGGGTAAGTGATTTTTTCATACAAATCTTCTGGAAATCTCGTCCATGATGACCCGTTCTTTCCTTTTTTCTTTGTATAATTTTTTTCTTTAATGGCTTTATCCTGAGTATCAGCCGTAATATATTTGTAAGTGATATTCGGATTGAAAAAGTTCATTCTTCGACCTTCAGGATAGGATTTGCCACCTATACTATAGATGTCTACCTTTCCTAACTTAGTGAAAATATTATAGGTGCCTGAAATGTTTCCCCACTCTACTGGATAACCATCAACATCTTTTTCTACTTCTGCTATATTTTTACCGTTAAATAACCCAATATCTGATTGAGGCAAGTTACGTGTCTGCACATTTGGTGTCATGAATCGTGTTTTCACCTCAAGATATTTAGCATTTTCATAACCATGACGATCGTTCATCCAAAAAATACCGAACAATATCCCCAAAACAAAGATAATTGACAAAACAACAGAAATCACGACCATTAAAATACTTTTTTTTCGATTTTTCTGCTTACTTTTTTTCACCACTTCTTCAAATTTATCAGCATCAAATTTCGTCATTTTCTTTTACCTCCAAATAGATTTTCTTAAACGCTTTTCTGGCACGGTATAGTGTCGTATTGACCGTGTCTAATTTCATATCCAAGAGGAAACCAATCTCCTCATGACTCAATGTCTCATCATAACGCAAGAGTAACAGCTCCGTATAATTCGGTTTGAGTAAATGCAAGGTTCGACTCACGTAAGCATCTTCCAGATTCTCCATCTTAAATGCTGTAACATGTTCATCAAAGGTCGCAAAGTGCACTTCCAGAATCTCAGCATAGCGTTGTTTTCGCCGATATAAATCTCGAAACTGATTAATCGCCACCTTATAAAGCCAAGCTCTCATCGTGTCCGGTGGTAGCACATGACTCGTTTCGATAATTTTAACCAGAGCATCTTGCGCAATATCTTCCGCATCTTCATAACTGGCGCCATTTTTACGCAAATAGTAGGAAACTTTGCGCGCTAGTTCTACTAACATCTGCTCAAATCCATCTAATTTCAAATTTTGCTACCTCCTTTCTGCGATTTCATTTCATGAAATTTTGAAACTTGACCTACGCTAGCACTCCGTCCAAGAGGTTTGTTCGCGGTTTTTCATCAGCTTCATAAATATAACGAATGACTTCACCGAATCTATACACTTTTTAAAAATATTTTATTCCCATCTTATATGGTAACAGAACTCATCATAAATTTATCATAAAAAAATATCCCACAAACTGTGAGACGCTCAATTATAAATATAAAAAATCTTATCATCAGTTTTTAACTTCTAACATCATAACCATTAGGAAATTGACGCTGCCATTGCCAAGCATCACTTATAATTTCCTCAATATTGCTAGACTTCGGTTGCCAACCCAAAATTTTATGAATTTTTTCACTAGAAGCAATTAAAACTGGCGCATCTCCAACAGCACTTGGGATGATGTCAACTGGTATTTTTTCTCCTGTTACTTTTCTAGCAGCTTCAAGGACTTCTAAATTTGAATAACCTTTAGACGATCCTAGATTAAAGGTTTCACTTTGACCACCATTTTGGAGATACTTGAGGGCTAAGAGATGAGCCTCTACTAAATCTGAGACGTGAATATAGTCACGAATACAGGTGCCGTCTGGCGTATTGTAGTCATCACCATAAAGAGTTAAGTGATCAATCTTGCCCTGTGCGACTTGTAAAATGGTGGGAATCAATCTAGGTCGTACTTCGCCTAGTGCGCCGTCTTTTTTGGCACCCGCAACATTAAAATAGCGCAAGGCGACAAAGGTCATGTCTGATGATTGGGCCACATCCTGCATCATTGTTTCCATCATGACTTTACTATGGCCATACGGATTGAGAGGTTGTGTTACCGTTGCTTCATCTATGATTGCTTGATCTGTATTGCCATAGACAGTTGCTGACGACGAGAAAACGATAGGTTTCACCTTAAATTCTTGCATGACTTCAAGGACAATTTGTGTGCCATAGACATTGTTACTGAAGTACTTTAAGGGTTGTTCAACAGATTCTCGGCCAAGCGTTAATGCTGCAAAATGCATGACAGCATCAATCTTTTCAGTCTCAAAAATATGACGTAACAAAGCCTTATCACTGATGTCTCCGTCATAAAAGTGAGCTTTTTCATGAACCCCTCGCCGATGCCTGTGCAAAGGTTATCTAGCACTACTACCTCTTCCTGATTTTGAATCAAAGTATCCACCATGTTTGAGCCGATATAACCAGCTCCTCCTAATACTAAAACTGCCATCGTCATCCCACCCTTGGTATTATTTAGTAATGCTTGTCTAATTAAAAGTATAGCATATTTAATTTTTAAGCGTGCCTGACAAAATTTATAAACACCTCAGGCCAGAGAAGTTTAAATTTTTGCTAAAATTAAATAATATAGAAAGGAAGGGTTTTCAAAAACCCGTGATATATCAATGAATAAAAAAATACTTTTAGGAATAGCCTTATTTTCTCTCACTTCTTTCGGAGTGCTTGCCGCCTGCGGTAAAAAGGAAAGTCTTAAGCCTACGCAAAAAGAAATTATCATCGCAACAAATGCGAACTCTAAGCCAAATACTTACATGGCTGACGACAAATTAACAGGCTTTGACATTGAGTTAGCACGCGCTGTTTTTAAACAACTTCCTGAGTACAAGGTAAAATTTCAAGTGATTGATTTTAACTCTGTTTTATCTGGCGTTGATAATGGCCGTTTCCAAATGGCTGCTAATGCTTTATCTTGGGCACCTGAACGCGCAGAAAAATACAATTACTCATTACCACTTTCTAAATCAGCGACATCCGTCGCGGTTAAACCTGACCTAAAAGTCAAAACCTTGTCTGACTTAGCAGGTAAAACGACTGAAGTCTTGCCTGGTGTTCAAGTCGCAACCATGCTCGAAACTTGGAACAAGGCACATCCTGACCAGGCCATGAACCTCAAATATATGGATACTAGCTATCCTTTGACATCCTATGTTGCGGATGTGGATTCTGGCAAGAGTGATTTTGTCATTTATGATCAGATTTCACTGACCCAAATCATTAAACAAAATGACTACAAACTCAAGGTAGAGCCGATTACTTTAGGCGAAACAGATAAGCACACTGGCTTTAGCTACTTTATTTTTGGTAAAGATAGTAAAGGTAAAGCTTTACAGAAAAAAGTTGATACTACTTTAATTAAACTCAAGAAAGATGGCACCATGACCAAGCTTTCTGAAAAATATCTAGGTGGCGACTTCACACCCAAAGAGGATGAAATGAAAGATGGTCAAGATTAAAGATGCGACCTATTGGGCCCAACAAATTCACAAAGGTGACACCACTTCAGCCGAGTTATTAACACTCGCCGAAAAAAAGATCGAAGCCGTCAACCCGACTTATAATGCAGTGGTCGCTTATGATCTGAAACACGCGCAAGCCGATCTCCCCAAAACGAAAAAAGGGTACTTTGCAGGCCTTCCTTTCCCACTCAAAATGTTGGGACAAGATCATACAGGCCTCCCTTCAACTGCTAGCTCTAAACTCTTTAAAGACAACATAGCTGACTCAGATGACAACTATATCAAGGCCTTGCTAGCAGCTGGTCTAACGCCCTTTGGTCAGACAAATGCACCTGAGTTTGGCTTCAAAAACATCTCAGATGCCGCACTCTATGGCGATACACGCAACGTATGGAACAGCGCCTACTACTCTGGCGGATCTTCTGGTGGCGCAGCCTCTGCTGTGGCCGCAGGCATTTTCCCCATGGCTGGCGCCTCAGATGGCGGTGGTTCTATCCGTATCCCCGCATCATTTTCTGGACTCATCGGCTTAAAAATGACGCGTGGCCGCATGCCTCAAGGCCCAAGCAACTACCGTGGCTGGCAAGGTGCCTCTACTTCGGGCGCTTTGACTGTTTCTGTTCGTGATACAGCGAGTTTTCTAGCAGAAATGCAAACCTTCCAGGAAGCTGATCCTTATCAAGCACCCATGTTAGATAAAACAACCTTGCACCATTTGACTGAGATTGATCGGCCATTAACCATCGCCTTCTCAACAGCTACACCGATCTCAGGCATTGACATTTCGGAGACAGCGAAAGCCGCGCTCCACAAAACCGTCGACTTCCTAAAATCACAAGGCCATCAGGTCACAGAAATCGCCTTCCCACTAGACGCCCGCGCCCTGATTCGAACCTACTATCAGATGAACGCAGCCGAAACCCTTGCCATACTCCAACCTTGGGAGGCAGCACAAGGCCGAAAAATCAGCCTTGATGACGTCGAACCCTTAACCTATGCCCTCCTAGAGGCTGGCAGAAAGGCAGATGCCGCTTCTTATGTTCAAGCCCTAAACGCATGGGATGCTGCTTGCGCGACTTTTGACGACAAGATTTTTAAACACTATGATTTTTTCTTAACCCCTACCACAGCAAAGACAGCACCTAAAATTGGGGAAGCCTTCATCAGCTCTGAGCTATTAGAAAAGATGGCTGACATTAGCCGATATGACTTTCCAGAACAGACTGACATCATCGAACAAGCTTTTGAAACCTTCCTAACTTTTTCTCCCTATACTTTCATCAGCAATCTAACCGGACAGCCTGCGCTCTCACTTCCTGTCTACCTAGAGACTGAAACCAATCTACCGCAAGGCGTTCAACTTTGGGGCAGAAAAAACTCCGAAATTTTGATGCTCCAACTCGCGCTACAGTTTGAAAATCAGGATCAGTTTATCTTGCCTGAGTTTTATCGTGCTTAGCACAAAAAAATGACTGCCAATCGATCAATTAGCGGTCATTTTTTTTGTTGTAAAATTGCTAGCCTAAAAATATATAACTCAAGCTAACTCCTGCGATAAGTTCTCATCATTTCTCTATTACTTAATATCTAGTCTAAATAACTACGATTAAGCATCATAGAGCCTCGATTCATCCCAATAGGGACTAGTTTATCCATGATTGGATTTAATTTTTTATAAAAAATAGACGCATCAGCTGTTAAATGATGCATTATCGCTTCTTGTTGCAAGCTTGAAATCACTTGGTTAAGGACAGCTACAGCATATCTTCCCTTTTCCAAATCCTGTTTAGCCATAAGTCCAATCTTTCTTTCCCGTTCTGTTAAATGAGGATCAAGACAGTAATCATATAACATATTTAAAAATTCTAGTTCTATGACATTCATTTTTTTTCGAGATGTAAACATGGTTATCCTCTATTCCATATATCTTGTGGATTCTCACCACAAGATACAATTTTCCTACTTATTAAGTCATTAAACCAAAGCAAGTTAAAGATGTCAACTATTTTTAGCAAGAACTGACTTGGGCGCACGGATACTAGAAGTTCACACCAGTAACGAGCAGACTAAGGGCCAATCCCAGCGCATATAGCGTATTAAAAGTCACTAAATTTTTAATCGCATATTGAAAGCATTTGGGATGCGGCAATGTCTGTTCAAATGCTCGCGTATTTTTCAAAACAATCGGAAATGAAGCCAAGGTCACTAAAATCGGCCAATGATAAATACCTGCTAATAAGCCAATGATAATGGTCCCGTAACCAAGTAAAGCAAGAAATTTAAAGAGGATTACCCCCGTTGGACGTCCGATATAGTAGATTAAGGTATAGCGGTGATTTTCGATATCCATCGTTAAATCTCTTAGATTGTTAGCTAGCATGATATTAGAAATTGAGCTGATCAAGGGCAATGACGCTAAAATGATCGCTGCAAGCGCGTAAATATTGCCCTCAAGCTGAAATAGCCCGCTACTAAAATTAAGCTGTAGGTAGATCGATGGATAATGCGTGACATTGGTCAAAATCGTTAAGATAAAAATCCCCAGTCCCATTGACAGCCCGCTAAATATCTCACCTAAAGGCATCCTTGAGAGTGGAATAGGCCCCCAGGTATAGAAAACGCCAACCAAACAACAAATCCCACCTATCAGCATAAATACCCAACCATTTTGACTGGTTAAATAGATGCCAATGCCCATCGTCATCAAGAGCATAATAAAAATGAGATGACACACAAGCTTGAGCGGAATGCCTGATTGCCCAATGATATTTTCTGTCATCTGATAGGTTTTGGATTTAGCTTTTTTATAGTCCATATAATTGTTAATCATCGTTGTTACCATATCAAAAATCGTCATCCCGATGAAAAAGATAAAGGTATTTAACCACTGCACCTCACCAAAATAAGTCATAGCAAATAAAACACCCATGATAAAAGGAAATAAACTGGCTAACTTGGTTCTAATTTCGACTAATTCTAAAAATGTTCGGTAGGTCATAAGCATCTCACTTCTATTGTATTGTGTCTGACGTGCCATTCGTGTCAAAAGACAGACAGACGCAACACTTATCTAAAGTCATTCTAAACATGACTGGTGTAAATTTTTCAAAAAAACACCTCGCAAAATGCGAGATGTCCAAATTGTAAATATCGGTAAATATTAACGTTTTGAGAATTGTGAAGCTTTACGGGCTTTTTTAAGACCAGCTTTCAAAAACACTCACTTATATAAATTTCAAAGAGCTTGAAAATCATGGTTCTCCTGAATTTTCAATTTTAGTAATTTCAATTGATTTCAATTAGTTTCAACTGAATGGTGTGAATTTTACCTTAAAAATACGTGAATTGAGCTAACTAATACTAAAAGTTCACACCATTGCTTAGTTGAATAAAGAATAAAGTCTATCAGCAAGAAAAAAACTGATGGACTTTATTTTGTATTTAAAAAGTGTATTACAGGCTTCCTTAAGATCTGCTTTTAAAAAAAGTTTGTAGGACCATTCTGATATTATAGCGAATATCTTTTATTTCTTTCTTCATAGTTCTCCTTTTTCTGTTGCATAAGTCTATTGTCTTTCTATAAACCAATTACATTATGGAAAATAAAATGAGACAACAGGATATACTCTATTGACCTAACAAAGATAGAAATTCAAAAAACAAGTGTTCGCTACGCTCTCACTGCCCCTCGACGTTTTAGTAGCCTTTCCCTCACTTCGTTCAGTCCAAGCCAACTAAAAATGTTCGGGCTACTCTCTCCTTTACCCTAAAAAAATAAATCAAAACGCAGTCTTTTAATCCCTTCTAGTTAATCAAACAAAAAACTAGAACGAAAAACAAAGGCCTCATCGTCGCAAAGAGGGTAAAAATCTCTTAAAGGGATTTTTGCCCTCTTTGCGACGATGAGGTCTACTTGGAATTTCTTCTATCAAATTAAGCTTAAGTAAATTTTCAATCGCTCCATACATAGTTCCTGCTGCTACCTTAACTGATCCATCCCTTAACTTATCAATTTCTTGAATAATAGCATATCCATGAACGGGTGTAGTTAAAACTAAAATAATATAAAAAAGTTCTTTCCGTTAAAGGTAAATATGGATTTCTAATCATACAAAGAAAGTCAAGTATTAGAAAAAAGTTCACTAGCATAATAGTCTAAGATTCTATTAAAAATTCAAAAGATCAAGTGTTCACTTCGCTCTCACTGCCCTCGACGTTTTAGTAGCCTTTCGTGTAAGAATGATGAAAAAGCTGCAATTAAATGGGCTCAAAAATGAAGCACAGAAACTGAAAGTAAATTGGCGTTTCTTAACTAAAAACAGATGGAATATTAAAAAACTTGGTATAGTTTCCGTGCACCTAAATTCCCACTTCTTACAGAAAGTTTAGACGAAGAATTTAGAAAAAA
>NZ_BCVN01000030.1 GCF_001591765.1 Pseudolactococcus raffinolactis NBRC 100932
TATATTTATTTTTATTGACAATATTATTGAATTACCTAACAATATTCAGAGAAGTATAAAATATCTTTTCTCAAACACTCAATTAAACATTCCTCTTAACGATAGGGAAATTCAAATTGCTGAACTTATTTTAAGAATAGGCTTAAACATGATTTGATATCTCGTTTAGAATTTGTAATATTGTTTTTACAACTAAAGACGCATCTGATGAATTCAAATTTTCAATATTTTTTTCTAAATATGCGTATTTAGATAAATTGCTCTTCACTTCATTCCATATACTTTTAGCTACAAAGCCTGTACTACCAACAGGAATAATATATTTGCCTGATTCTTTAGCAATTTCAAACTCTTCAAGCATACCGTCAGATACAATGTACTTTGTTCTGTTTTTTTTAGCATCTGGTTTTTGACCGTACATAAAGATCACAACAGAACAATCTGATAAAAGCATCTTTCTGTAATTAGTCTTTTCTTCACTGGTCATTGATTCTTGGAATGGACGAATAATTAAGTTTCTCTCAACTTCTTTATTGTTAGTTAAAAGATATTGTGTAGCATTTCCTGAAAGATAGTATCCGAAAGTCCTTCCATAACCTGTGAATATTTTGTATTCTCTCTCAAATAATTCATAAGTTATTTTTTTACAAATATCTTTTGCAAACTTTTCATCATCATCTGGTAATGAATCAAATACTCCCGAGAAAAATATATTTTTACTTTGAATTTTATTTTTCAATTCATTCAAAATTTCTGGAATTTCATCATAAGTATCAACTAATAAAATTTTTATAGGGTACCTTTTTTCGATATCATAAATAAAATGTTGAAACTCTGGATCATCGGATTCTCTTTTTAAAATAGTATAATGACAAGTTGCCCCTTCACCTAAGTATTGTTTTATAGAGCTTAAGCACGATAGAATTATATTATCTTTAAAACTATATCCGAGGAATAGAAATGTATTTGTTACAAGTTCCTTCTTTAAGAAAGTTAAAAATAATTCATGATTTTTATTATATGAATCAATATCTTCCTGAGTAATCACTATCTCATTTAGATGATTAATATCACCATTTAGTTTATAAATATTAATTCTATTTAAACACTTAGTATTAGGTAAATTTTTTTCATCACTAATAATATTCGTCAATATATTTTTATCAGCTAGAGTTTTTTCCACAAGTGTATCAAAATTAGTTGTCCAAATTGTTTTAAAGTTAAAATTTGTAAGCTCTGCAATAAGGTCATTTTGTTTATTCAATATATTGATATTATTATTAATTACTTTTTTTAATTCAGGAATTCCATACTGGTTTGCATAATATTGTGATAGTTTAAATAAGTTAGTTGAATCAGTAATTTCAATATTCAATAATTTAGCACAAGGCTCCAAAAGTTTAGACCAAGTTGGATAACCAGAGGAAGCTGAAATACCAGCTCCTAAAAAAAGTGACATATCATCACTTTGAACTTGAGTTGCATAAAATCGTATGAAATCATCTTTGCCAATTGTCATAAAACCTCCAAATAATCGAATATTATTTGAAGGTTATTTTAGTTCAAAAAATTGAGTAAAAAACTAATTCAGCAATCCTAAACACCCTAATTCCATGCTATAATAGACCTATCAAAATCCCATCAGGAAAGAAGACAAGCATGCAGGAAAACAAATACCTTTCTTTATTAGCTGAAAAGTATGAAACCAATGACAAAGTCGCAAGCGAGCTCATCAACTTGGAAGCTATCCTTAACTTACCTAAGGGCACAGAGCTTTATATCAGCGATATTCATGCTGAATACAAGGCATTTAACCACATTATCCGGACGGGTGCTGGGAATATTAAAGAGAAAATCGATACTATTTTTGGGGATGAAGACCCTGAACAAATGGATCGTCTAGCTATGTTGATTGCGTATCCAACAGACATGCTCCAACGCAAACCTAAAGATTTGGAGGCAGCCAACGACTGGTCGAGTCAAACGATTCATCGTCTGATTAAGCTGCTGCGTTTTCTGGGGACTAAATACTCTCGTTCTAAGGTTCGTAAGGCGGTTAATGAAGACTTCCGCTATTTTACGGAAGAATTAATGCTTAGTTTAGAGACGAATCAGTCTGAGAAAGCGGATTATTATCAGCAGATCATTAAGCGCTTGATTGAGCTGAATCAGGCGGATAAGTTTATTCGCAGTTTGTGTATGACGATTCAGCAGTTGACGGTTGATCATCTGCATGTGGTTGGCGATGTCTTTGACCGTGGTGCGGGTGCAGATAAGGTGATGGATCGTTTGATCCAGTTTCATAATGTGGATTTTCAGTGGGGTAACCATGATGTGCTCTGGATGGGGGCTTATGCTGGTAATATGGCGAGTCTTGCAACGCTGTTAAGAATTGCGGTGAAGTATAACTATCTCTATGAGTTAGAAACAGCCTATTCCCTGAATCTGCGGCCATTATTCTTGTTTGCCGAGGAACATTATGAACTGAACTCAGCTTTTAAGCCGACAGCACGTCCGGATGATGATTTGCTAGGGGTGGAAAATCAAGCGCGTTTGACCAAAGTCCATCAGGCTTTGACTGTGATTCAGTTTAAGCTAGAAGGTCAAATTATCGCGCGTCGACCTGAGTTTGAGATGGGGGAGCGTAATCTATTAGAGAAAATAGACTATAAACACAAGACCATCAACCTAAATGAAAAAGACTATCCTCTGGAAAATACGTGTTTCCAAACCGTTTCACAGTACCATCCCAATGAGTTGACTGAAAGCGAAGCCTACGTCATGGCGGCGATATTATCTTCTCTACAGAAATCCGAAAAATTCCAGCGCCATATGCAGTTTCTAGTCGAAAAGGGATCAGCATATCTTGTTTACAACCGTCATTTGCTGTACCATGGTTGCATTCCTTTGAAAAAGGATGGCACTTTTTTATCGATGAGTATTGGCGGCACTCTCTATTCTGGTCGTGCCTTGCTTGATAAATTTGAAGAGCACATCAGACGTGGGATTCGCCATACTGAGATTTATGATGATTACTCGACTGATTTGATGTGGTATGCTTGGGCCGGTAAATGCTCGCCTTTATTTGGTCGCTCGTCCATGACGACATTTGAGCGCTATTTTATCTCAGATAAAACGACGCATAAAGAAGGCGAAAATCCTTATTTTGCCTACAGAGAAAAACCAGAAATCATGGACATGATCTTGGCAGAATTTGGTTTGAATGACCCACAATCCGTTGTGATTAACGGGCATACACCTGTCAAGGTTGCCAGTGGTGAAAGTCCGATCAAAGCCAATGGGAAACTCATGGTGATAGATGGCGGTATGAGTAAAGCCTATCAAAAAACGACCGGTATCGCAGGTTATTCCCTCTTAAACGATTCCTACGGTTTTAAAATCGTTACCCACGCCCCTTTTACGTCAATTGAGGAGATTTTGGCTAAAGGTAAAGGCAACGAATCCTTAAAATATTTCCTAGAAGAAAAGCCCAAACGCCGTTTGATTAAAGATACGACGATCGGCGATAAATTACGTGCGGACATTGCGGATTTGACAGAGTTAATGGATTACATGTCCTAATCATGAAGAGAAGTAAGCATAAAGCTTGCTTTTTTGTTTACTAAACGTCTAAATTAATGTAAAATAATGGTAGAAGATGATGTATTAAGAGAATGAAACATCAGCAAGTAAAGGAATTGTAAGCTATGGCGAGTATTAGAGAAATTGCAAAATTAGCAGGTGTTTCGCCTGCTACGGTATCACGAGTCTTAAATGCGGATGAAACCATGAGTGTTTCACCAGCAACCCGCACCAGAATTATTAAAGTAGCCAACCAGCTTAATTATCACAAAGTGGAAAATTTAGGGCCTAAATCTCCAAAACAATCTTATAAATTATCGATTGCTGTGATCAAGACGCATTCATCCAAACGTGAAAATGATGATCCTTATTTTCGTTTGATTCAGGAAGGTATCGCACTTGAAGCGGGTAATTGGAATTTTAGACTTGAAACGCTGAAGTTAGGGGAAGTGAGCCTTGAGCAGCTTGCGCAATTTGGAGCGGTTCTTACGATTGGTGCTTTTACAGATGAGACGCTGGCAGATATTTACAAAGTCAATCAAAATCTCATTGTCGTTGATAATCATTTCGCAAGCTCTCGTTATGATCTCGTTCATACCGACTTTGCCAAACAAACAGAGCAAGTCTTGGATTATCTTTATGAACAAAATCATCGACAAATCGCCTTCATTGGTGGTGAAATTAGAACGGTTGATTTGAATGGGCAGAATCAATACTTATTAGCAGACGTTAGGACTACTGCCTATGAAAACTGGATGACCATCCATGGTTTGTCAGATAATATCCAAATTAAAACGGGTGATTGGACGATGGCATTTGCTTTAAATGCCACAAATGAGTTAGTTAAATCGTCTGGCGATCAGTTGCCAACAGCCATTATTTCCGCTAGTGATCCCATGAGTATCGGGATTTATCGTGCGTTGCAGCTGAAAAACATCGACATTCCAGAAACTATTTCTGTATTTAGTTTTGATGATATTGAGATGGCAGGCTTTATGTCACCGCCACTTAGTACAGTCCATATTGATAGTCTGGAGATTGGACGTGTTGCCGTTAGATTAGCTAAAGAACGTATTTCAGACGGTCGAAAGACTGCCCTACGTGTTGAAGTTGCCTCAGAGATTATCGTCCGTGATAGCGTTCGAAAAAACAAACTTTCATAATGTCATTAAATAGCTTGGTATGCTTGTAAGTATATCAAGCTATTTTTTTCTAAAATGTTGACAACGCTTTCATAAAAAGATATAATCTATTTAGTAAACGTTTAGTAAAATAAAGAAAGCGGGTCACTCATGACACTAATCACATTTGATGAAAACAACAAAATTTTTCACCTCTCAAACACATCCATTTCTTATCTCATCGGCATTGAAAAAGAAAGTTATCTGAGTCATCTTTATTTCGGTAAAGTCATTAAAACTTATCATGCTGGTCGGAAATATCCAGCCATGAATCGTAGTTTCTCGCCAAATCCGGATGGGATGCCGCTTAATACACGTGATTTTTCATTGGATGTCATCTCACAAGAATTTCCAAGTTATGGTCACGGCGATTTCCGAAATCCTGCTGTTCAAATTAAGCAAACAAATGGCTCATCAATCACTGAATTTGTTTACGATAGCTATGAGATTATTTCTGGTAAACCTATACTTGATGGTTTACCAGCGACTTATGTAGGAGGTGATGAAGAAGCTGAAACACTTGTCATCACCTTGATTGATAAACTACTCAACCTCAAATTAAAACTTTCGTACACGATTTATGCACAACGCAATGTGATTGCGCGTAATGCCTTGCTTGAAAATAATGGGATGGCACCAGTTGTCATTGAAAAGTTAGCGAGTTTATCAGTTGATTTACCAGAGCAAGACTTGGAGCTGATTAGTTTGCCTGGACGACATGTCAAAGAACGTGAAATTGAACGTCAGACGATTCAACGTGGCACACGAATCATCGACAGCAAACGTGGCACGTCAAGCCACCAATCTAATCCATTTATTGCGATCGTTGAACCCAAAACAGACGAATTTACAGGGACAGCAATTGGTTTAACTTTAGTCTATAGTGGCAATCATGAAATGTTGGTTGAACGAGATCAATTTTCACAGACGCGAGTCATGGCTGGGATTAATCCCTTTGGTTTTGAATGGGAACTTGAGAGTGATGCGTCTTTCCAATCACCTGAAGCCCTGTTAGTTTATTCTGATCAAGGACTTAATGGCATGAGCCAAACCTTTCATGACTTACTTCAAAACCGATTGGCGCGTGGACAATACCGTCAGGCGGAGCGCCCAATCCTCATCAATAACTGGGAAGCGACTTATTTTGACTTTGATACGGATAAAATCAAGAAAATTGTTGATAGTGCCGCTGATCTTGGAATTGAACTTTTCGTTTTAGATGATGGCTGGTTTGGTAAACGTGATGATGATACATCAGGTTTGGGAGATTGGTTTGAAAATACAGAGAAGCTAAAAGGTGGACTCAAAGGCATCGCTGACTATGTGCATCAAAAAAATATGACCTTTGGCCTTTGGTTTGAACCTGAAATGGTTAATGCGGATAGTGACCTATTTCGTCAACATCCTGATTACGCCCTTCAAATACCAGGGCGTTCTATGAGTACCTCTCGTGACCAATACGTGCTAGATTTTTCACGCAAAGAAGTTCGCGAGACAATTACAGCGCAAATGCGGGCTATTCTTGATACGATTGACATTGACTATATCAAATGGGACATGAACCGTAACTTGACGGAAGTTTATTCAGCGACAGCAAGTGCAGCGCACCAAGGTGAAGTCTTCCATCGATACGTTTTAGGACTCTATGAGATGCTAGAAGAACTGACGACGGACTATGATCATATCCTTTGGGAAGGCTGCTCAGGTGGTGGCGGTAGGTTCGATGCTGGATTTTTACATTACATGCCACAAAGTTGGACGAGCGATAATACAGATGCCGTTGAACGCTTAGATATTCAGTATGGCACGAGCCTAGTCTACCCCATTTCTTCGATGGGTGCCCATGTATCAGCAGTGCCCAATCACCAAACATATCGGGAAACAGGCTTAGAGATTCGAGGTGATGTCGCCATGAGCGGGGTCTTTGGTTATGAACTGAATCTTCAAGACATGACACAAGAAGAAAAAGCAGTCGTTCTTGAACAGGTTGCTTTCTACAAAACACATCGTAAACTCTTGCAGTATGGAAAATTCCATCGTCTCTTATCACCATTTGAATCAGATCAAACAGCATGGCTTTTTGTCAATGGTGATCAGTCACAAGCCATCGGTTTCTATTTTAGAAAATATGCAGAATCAGCTGGTCCCCTTCGGACACTTAAATTCACAGGACTTGCACCTGAGAAAACTTATCAAGTCAACGGTGATGCCATATATGGTGGTGATGAATTAATGTCTGTCGGTCTTCATATCTATCCTTTCCTAGTTGGAGATTATCAAAGTCGCAAATTTGTCATAAATGAGGTCAAGTCAAATTAGATCAAGTGAGGAACGATCATGTCAACAAAAGAAATGAAACAAGAAGTCACAGAAAAATTTACAGCCCTCTTCGGTGATGGTGCAACAGCTAACTATTTCTCGCCAGGCCGGATTAACTTAATCGGGGAGCATACGGATTATAATGGTGGCTATGTCTTTCCAGCAGCCATCAGTATTGGCACCTTTGGTGTCGCAAGAAAACGCACAGATAGTCTCGTAAAAGTCTATTCCCTAAATTTTGAAACAGTTGGTGTGATTGAATTTTCACTTGAAGATGAGCTTGTCAATACACCAGAAGCCAACTGGGGAAATTTTGTCAAAGGTTATCTGCTTAAATTAAAAGAAGCAGGTCATGCTATTCAAACTGGTTTTGAGCTCGTCATTGAAGGCACGATTCCCAATGGTTCAGGCTTGTCATCATCAGCTTCTCTTGAGTTGTTGGTTGGGACAGTTGTCAATGATTTATATCATCTGGGTCTTGATAAATTAACCTTAGTCCAGCTCGGTCAAAAAGTAGAAAATGAATTCATTGGCGTTAATTCAGGTATCATGGATCAATTTGCCATTGGCTTTGGCGAAATTGGCAAAGCGATTTTATTAGACACCAATACACTTAAATATGAACTCGTCCCTGCTGAATTTGGCGACTATAAAATTGTCATCATGAATACTAATAAGCGCCGAGAATTAGCGGATTCTAAGTACAATGAACGTCGGGCCGAATGTGAGGAAGCACTCAAGCGTTTGCAAACGAAGCTTGAGATCACAGCGCTTGGTCAATTGACCCCAACAGAATTTGAAGAAAATCGAGCCTTGATTGGAGACGTGACATTAGAAAAACGTGCCAAACACGCCGTCTATGAAAACGAAAGAACAAAATTAGCTAAGACCTGCCTAGAAGCTGGTGAGTTACAAGCATTTGGTCAATTACTCAACGCTTCACATGAGTCCTTGAAAAATGACTATGAAGTGACGGGGATCGAACTGGACACCTTGACTGAAACAGCACAAGGCTTGCCTGGGGTTCTTGGTGCACGGATGACAGGTGCTGGATTTGGTGGCTGTGGTATTGCCCTTGTTAAAACGTCAGACATCGAGGCCTTTATTTCGAAAATGTCAGCAACTTACCTTGAAAAAATCGGATATGATGCCAGTTTTTACGTTGCGACGATTGCAGATGGAGCTAGAAAATTATGAACATCTCACAAGCAGTGATTGACTTCGCAGATCTTGCCATCAAGCTAGGAGCTTACGAAGTGGCCGATCGCATTTACTTACAAAATTTGATATTGGCTTTAATCGGTGAAGATGATTTAGCAGAAAATCTTCAACCATCTGGCAATGACGACTCGCTCACCTTATCTGACTTCCTTTGTGCTGTGGCTAAATCAAATGGTCAATTTGATGAGATAGCCGCAAATGAAGACATTTTTCAAG
Source organism: Pseudolactococcus raffinolactis NBRC 100932 (assembly GCF_001591765.1). Classification (GTDB taxonomy): domain Bacteria; phylum Bacillota; class Bacilli; order Lactobacillales; family Streptococcaceae; genus Pseudolactococcus; species Pseudolactococcus raffinolactis. The sequence continues at coordinate 8,520 of NZ_BCVN01000030.1, forward strand.
CGAAGTTGATGAACTTTTTGACCCCAACACCAGCTAGTGTCAATCGACGGTTTAAAGAAAAATACGCCCAATCGCCAAAAGCAGCGACTGATTATTTTTTCGACTTATCCAAGAAAAACGATTATATCAAGACACGCGCCATTGCCAAAAATGAACATTTTTACAGCGCAAGTCCTTATGGTGAGCTCGAAATCACGATCAATCTATCAAAGCCTGAAAAGGATCCCAAGCAGATTGCGGCGGAAAAAAATGCCGTGCAGTCGAGCTATCCTAAATGTTTACTCTGCATCGAAAATGAAGGCTATGCGGGCAGACTCAACCATCCGGCACGGACCAATCATCGGATTGTGCAGCTTGACCTTGCTGGCGAGACTTGGGGATTCCAATATTCGCCCTATGCCTATTTTAATGAACATTCGATTATTCTTGCTGAAAAGCACAGTCCGATGAAGATTTCTCAAGTGACCTTTGCGCGCTTGCTAGCGATTGTTGACAGTTTGCCGACTTACTTTGCAGGATCAAATGCTGATTTGCCGATTGTCGGCGGCTCGATTCTCAGCCACGATCATTATCAGGCGGGGCATCACGATTTTCCTATGGCTAAGGCTGAACTTAAACGTCAGTTCGTCATACCGACTTTTCCAAATGTAGTCGCTGGCATCGTCAACTGGCCAATGAGCGTGATTCGCTTAACAGCTGATAATAGCCAAGATTTGGTGGCAGCAAGTACTTTCATCCTAGAAAAATGGCAGCAGTACACTGATGAAAGTGTGGAAATAGTCGCAAGGACAGCAGACGGTACCCAACATCATACGATCACACCTATCGCACGCCGTCGAGGAGATGATTTCGAGATTGACCTCGTTTTACGTGATAATAACACGAGTGAGCAACATCCGGATGGCATTTTTCACCCACACAGCGATGTTCAACATATTAAGCGTGAAAATATCGGCTTGATTGAAGTCATGGGACTTGCGATTTTACCAGGACGCCTGAAAACAGAGCTTGAGGTAGTGAAACGCTATATCCTTGGCGAAGCCGACACCGTTGCAGCCTACCATCAACCATGGGCCGAAGAATTGAAGCAAGCCTATCAAAACGAAGCGATAGATGATTATATGCAAGCAGCCTTAGGCCAAGTCTTCTTGACGGTATTAGAGCATGCTGGAGTCTTTAAGGACACCACAGACGGGAACGCTGCCTTTGCACGGTTTATTGCTGAATTAAAGTAACTGATTCGAGATAATGGAAAACATATCATCCTTTGTTGGCATGACAAGCTAGCTAGGGATGATTTTTTTTGCTTTAAAATAAAGAACAGTATAGTCATTCTAAAATTGAGTCTGGCAATTTGAACTCAACGTTTCTTTACTTTGAAAGCGTTGTCATTTACAATTAAAGTGTGAGGAGGAGATAAAAGATGATACGGCAAGCAATCAATTTGACTGAAAACGACAGACAAGCTTTGGCTATTCTTATGATTTCAGCTGAATTAGAAGAAATTTCTGTTTACCATTTACAAGATGCCCTGTTCGTTTCTCGAGGAACTATTTTAGCAGACATCAAAAAAATACAGAAATATGCCCAAGAAAATGATGTTGTCCTTAAGTATAGTCGACAATCTGGTTATCGTTTCTATGGTGATGAAAGATTGATTCGACAAATCATTCAAAAAAGTATTCTTGCCTTACTTTATCAACCTGCCACTAAAGAATTGATGGTAAACATTTTAAATCAATTTTCGGATGACTTTCATTTGCGCGTGATGACAGAAATTCGACAATTTTTTAAAAATCATCGTCTAACTGTTGTACCGAGTAGGACAGAAGAGACAATTTATTTCTTAGCTTTTGTTATCATTCGTTCAAGCACACACTCGATTGTGCTGACTGATAGTGAAATTAGCATCTTAAATCACTTAATCATCAAGAAAAAAGTGGTTGAATTAGTACAGCACTTTCCTGGCGTCGTCAATCAAGAGGCCGAAACAAATTACTGGGCAATGGTTTTGATGGGTATGATTCAAGCCAAAGTTCGGGAATACGAGACTGAATTTCTCTACGATTGTTCTTACGAGATTTGTCGAAAAGTTGAGCACTCGACTGGCATTGAATTTAAAGCATTTAATAATGTCGTTGATCATATTTATGCACATCTTGTACCAGCATACTTTCGAATTTTGGGGAAATTTACCATTCAAAATGTCTTGATTGAGCAAATTCAAAAACAGTACAATCATCTCTTTCAAATCACACACTACAGTTTGACACCCTTAGAAGAGTTGCTTGGTGAGAGATTACCAGATAGTGAAATTGGGTATTTTACGATATTGTTTGGTGGAGAAATTGCTAATATGGCAGAACGGCCGGAAGATAAACGATACAGAGCTTTGGTCGTTTGTCCTAGTGGAATGAGTAGTTCCTTGATTATGCGTTCAGAGTTAGCAACGCTTTTCCCAATGCTTGATTTTATTGAGGCGAGGTCCTTCTTTGAATTAGAGCAGATGCCTTTGGATGATTATGATTTAATCTTTTCAAGTGTTGATTTGGAGACACAAAAACCACTTTATGTGATGCCACCTATTTTGAGCACAACTGATAAGGTTGAACTATTACGGCAGGTACAGCGAGAGTTGTTATTGCCTAGTGTGGTTGTCCCATCCGTTACTGACATACTAGAAACTATTTTACCTTATGTGACCTTAAAAGAAGGGGTGACGCAGGACAAAATAAAAAAACTAGTCACTAAAAAAATGATGAAGCAGTTAAAAAAGAAAGGTGATGAATCCCCAATGCTTTCAGAATTATTAACACCCGATAAAATTCGCTTTAACCATGAGACGCCGACGCCGAACTGGCAAGATGCGATTCACTTGGCTGGAGCACCACTTGTTCAAAATGATGATGTAGAGCCGCGGTATTTAGATGCGATGGTTCAAAAAGTGCTTGATTTTGGTCCGTTTATCCATTTAGGTTTTGGGATTGCATTACCGCACGCTAGACCGGAGGATGGTGTCAAAGATTTAGCCATGTCTTTATTGAAATTTTCGGAACCTGTTTATCTTTTAGATGATGAAAAAAATCCCATTCGTATCTTTATTTGTTTGGCAGCGGTTGATAATGAAACACACCTGCGTGCTTTGAGCAGTTTAACGAAGATATTGACGGATAAAACCGCAGTACAACGGCTTTTAGAAGCTGAAACGACAGAAGAAATTGTCACATTAATTCAAGAAGGTGAGGAATAAAATATGAAATTAGCAGCAGTATGTGGCTCAGGATTAGGGTCAAGTTTTATGGTAGAAATGAATATCAAAACGATTTTAAAAGAATTAGGTTTGGAAGATGTGGATGTACAACATTATGATGTGGGGAGTGCAGCGCCTGAACTTGCAGATATGTTTTTTGTAGGTGGTGACTTAGCTGATAGTACAACACATTTAGGGAATGTTACAGTTTTGGATTCCATCATTGATATGGACGAATTAAGAGAAAAAGTGACAGCAGTTGTTAAAAAAGCTGGTCTGCCTGCTTGAGGATGACTGATAAACTAGATTAGGAGAATAATCAACATGAAAGATGTCTTAGACGTATTAATTGATATTGCGAGTACGCCCGCTATTTTAGTTGCATTTATTGCGGTTGTGGGTTTGCTGTTGCAGAAAAAAGGGATAGCAGATATTATTCGAGGCGGGATTAAGACTTTTGTCGGTTTCTTGATTGTAACAGCTGGTGCAAACTTTGTTGTCTCTTCTTTGGAACCGTTTGGGATTATGTTCCAAAAAGCCTTCCATGTGACTGGTGTTGTGCCAAATAATGAAGCGATTGTTGCCGTTGCCTTAGAAAAATTTGGGACTTATACGGCATTGATCATGCTAGCTGGGATGCTCTTTAACATTTTATTTGCACGGATCACGCGCTACAAGTATATTTATCTGACAGGTCATGCGACCTTATATATGGCTTGTATGATTGCTGTTATTCTAAGTGTTTCAGGGTTGGATGGTTTCTTGCTTGTCCTATTTGGCGGTATCTCTCTAGGTATCGCAAATACAGTTTTCCCAGCAATTTTACAACCCTTTACTGTTCAAGTGACGAAAAACGATTCGGTTGCCTTAGCCCATACCGGCAATTTCGGCTATGCCTTTTCAGCCATCATTGGGAAATATTTCGGCAATAAAGAAAAATCAACTGAAGATATTAATTTCCCTAAAGGTCTAGCTTTCTTACGTGATTCAACTGTTTCGATTACACTCACAATGGGTGTTGTCTATATGATTGTTGCCATCTTTACAGGTAATGCTTATGTGACAGAAAAACTCTCAGGTGGCACAAACTATATCGTCTATGCTTTGCAACAAGCAGGTAGTTTTGCGGCTGGTGTCTTTATTATCCTAGCTGGTGTTCGCTTGATTTTGGCAGAAATTGTACCTGCCTTCAAAGGGATCTCAGAAAAATTGGTACCAAATGCTAAGCCAGCCCTAGATTACCCGATCGTTTTCCCTTATGCACCAAATGCTGTATTGATTGGTTTCTTCTCATCATTTGTTGGCGGTATTCTTTCGCTCATTGTCATGGCTGTGACAGGGTTGCCGATTATTATTCCAGGCGTCGTACCGCATTTCTTCTGTGGTGCAACTGCAGGTGTTTATGGTAACGCGACTGGCGGTGTGAGAGGGGCTGTTCTTGGCTCATTCTTACAAGGTATTTTAATTAGTTTCATGCCGATTTTCTTAATGCCTGTTATGGGTGACTTAGGTTTTGCTGGTTCTACATTCTCTGATACTGACTATGGTGTTGTCGGTCTTTTACTTGGTAACATGGCCAATGGTGGTGGCAAGATGCTTGTGATGATTGGTATTTTAGTCGTATTAGGACTTGTTCTAGTTGCAAGCAAAGTAACAACTGTTCGTAATGCTAAAAAATCAACAGAAGCATAAGACAAAGGTCATTCAAGGAGAAAAAATGAAAAAAGATGATAGATCAGAATTAAGTGACTTAGAAAATTTACGAGATAAAATTCGACTAGAAACACTTAAGATGCTAGGACATATGGGCTATGGTCACCTAGGTGGCTCAATGTCAATTGTTGAGTTGTTAGCTGTTCTTTATGGTAAGCAGATGGCAATAGATCCAAGTAACCCAAATTGGATAGGACGAGATAGACTTGTTTTATCTAAAGGTCATGCTGGTCCTGCTTTGTATGCAACCTTAGCAGTACAAGGATTTTTTCCGCAGGAATGGTTATTGACACTGAATGAAGGTGGTACGCATTTACCAAGTCATCCAGACCGATTGAAAATACCAGGTGTAGATGCCACAACCGGCTCTCTTGGTCAAGGCACATCTATTGCTGCGGGCATGGCGACAGGTTTGAGATTATCTGATAATGACGCTTATACCTATCTCATAGTTGGAGATGGTGAGTTAAACGAAGGACAGTGTTGGGAAGCCTTTCAATATATTGCACACAATAAACTGAACCGTTGTATTGTCGTGATTGATGACAATAAGAAACAACTTGATGGCTACACTGCTGATATTCTGAATCCCTTCGATATTCAGAAAAAAATGGAGAGTTTTGGTTTTATCACATTGAAAGTTAAAGGCGATGACTTGAAAGCTATTGATGATGCGCTTAATTTCTTAAAAGATCAAAAAAATAGTGCTGTTGCCATTGTTTTAGATACAATAAAAGCACAAGGTGTCCCATTCTTCGAAAAATTAGAGGATAATCATTCTGTTAAATTTGGCACAGCAAACTATCAAGAAGAGTTGGATAAAGCTATCACCACCTTAGAAGAACAAGTTGTTAAAGGGGGAAGTCATGCTTAATCAAATAAAACAAGATAGAACAAAAATGGGACCAGAACTTCGCGCTGTATTTGTCGCAACGTTAGACGAGTTGATGACTGAAAATCAGCAAGTGATAGCTTTAGAGGCAGACCTTGGCAGTGCGAGTGGTTTTGCAAACCTGACGCAAAAACATAGTCAACAACTCATTAATGTCGGCATTTCTGAGGCGAATATGATGGGGGTTGCGAGTGGTCTTAGTTTAACTGGGCACATTCCTTTCTGTCATACCTTTGCACCTTTTGCGACACGACGTGCTTTTGACCAGCTATTTATTTCTGGTGGCTATGCGCAGACGACAATTAATATTTTTGGATCTGATCCAGGATTTGCTGTTGGCCCAAATGGTGGGACACATACATCATGGGAAGATGTTGCCTTGATGCGTATGATTCCAAACAGTATCGTTTGTGATCCAGCAGATGGTGTTCAGTTATCTTGGCTGATTCGTGAATTATCAGATAAAGCAGGTATTCATTATATTCGTGCCAATCGTAAAGCTGTTCGCGAGGTTTATGAAACAGATGCAAGGTTTGAATTGGGTAAAGGTAATATCCTTAAACAAGGAAGCCATATCGTTTTATTTTCAGCAGGACAACTCGTCAGTGAAACGTTAGACATTGCCGATGAATTAGCATTAAAAGGAATAGATGTAACGGTCGTAGATATGTTTACGATTAAACCACTTGATAGCAATCTAGTGATTGAACTTTCTAAAACGCATGACTTGATGATTAGTATTGAAAACCATTCTGTCACAGGTGGTTTAGGTAGTGCAATTGCTGATGTCATTGCAGAATCGGGTCTTAATGCTAAGTTGTTAAAACTTGGTGTTAACGAACGATTTGGTCAAGTTGGTAGTCCTGACTACTTACAAGATGAATTTGGTCTATCAAAAGCTAAAATGCAAGCAAAAATTCTAGACTTTATAGATAAAGCTTAAAGCATCATATTTCAATATACCATCAATTTCCGAACGATAAACGTATATTTTGTAAAGATATACGTTTTTTCGCTATCAAAATTAGAGATAAATAGTTAAAATTAACTTATCAACTAATATTTAAGGAGTGAGACATTGACAAAACGAGCACTAATCAGCGTAAGTGATAAAACAGGAATTGTGGCATTTGCCGAAAAATTGCGTGTACTGGGTTGGGAAATTATTTCTACTGGCGGTACTAAAACAGCATTAGATGCTGCAGGTGTTGCAACCATTGCCATTGATGATGTAACAGGTTTCCCAGAAATGATGGATGGGCGCGTGAAAACCTTGCATCCTAAAATTCATGGTGGGCTTTTGGCACGTCGTGATCTTGAGACACACGTTTCAGCTATGAAAAATCACGATATCTTACCGATTGACCTCGTTGTTGTCAACCTTTATCCCTTTAAAGAGACGATACTCAAACCAGACGTGACCTATGCGGATGCTGTCGAAAACATCGACATTGGCGGTCCATCTATGTTACGTTCGGCTGCGAAAAACCATGCTAGCGTAACCGTTGTCGTTGATCCAACTGACTACGAGGTTGTCTTGACTGAGTTTGCTAACAATGGTGACACGACTTATGAAACGCGTCAAAAATTAGCGGCGAAAGTCTTCCGTCACACAGCCGCTTATGATGCTTTAATTGCTGAATATTTCACAGCGCAAGTTGGTGAAGTTAAGCCTGAAAAACTCACCCTAACCTATGATCTCAAACAACCCATGCGTTATGGCGAAAATCCACAACAAAATGCGGACTTCTATGAAACTGCACTTCCGATAGACTATTCAATTTCACAAGCTAAACAGCTTAACGGAAAAGAACTTTCATTCAACAATATCCGTGATGCTGACGCAGCGATTCGCATCATTCGTGATTTCACCTTGCCTACTGTTGTTGCTTTGAAACACATGAACCCTTGTGGGATCGGCACTGCTGACACGATCGAAAAAGCTTGGGACTTTGCCTATGAAGCTGATCCAGTTTCAATCTTTGGTGGTATTGTCGTCTTAAATCGTGAAGTTGATGCTGCAACAGCTGAAAAAATGCATCCGATTTTCCTTGAAATCATCATCGCACCAAGTTATTCTGATGAAGCCTTGGCCATTTTGACTAACAAGAAGAAAAATCTTCGGATTTTAGAACTTAATTTTGCGCAACAAAAAGCTTCTGAAACACCAAAAGAAGTCACTGGTGTTGTGGGTGGTCTACTTGTCCAAGATCAAGATACAACTGTTAAGTTGCAAGATACTTGGGAAATCGTGACTAAACGTCAACCAACAACAGTGGAAGTTGAAGCGCTTGAGTTTGCATGGCGTTCTGTCAAATATGTCAAATCTAACGGCATCATCATCACCAATAATCACCAAACATTAGGTGTTGGCCCAGGTCAAACCAACCGTGTGGCTTCAGTTAAAATTGCGATTGAGCAAGCCTCAGACCGCCTTGAAGGCGCAGTCTTAGCATCAGATGCTTTCTTCCCATTTGCAGATAATGTTGAAGAAATCGCAAAAGCCGGGATCAAGGCGATTATCCAACCTGGTGGGTCAGTCCGTGACCAAGATGCCATTGATGAAGCTGACAAGCATGGGATTGCCATGGTCTTCACAGGTGCGCGTCACTTCCGTCATTAAGCAATAGCCTGATATAATTTAATACTACCTGTATCAAAATAAGCCAGAAGCAGTTTAGAGCCGCTTCTGGCTTATTTTTTAAGTCGATTCATATTCATGTTATTTAGCGTCTTTAGCATTAAATTATCATGTTTCTGTGTTTTAAATTTTGTTGGACTGACGCCATATCTTTTTTTGAAGGCACTTGAAAAACTAAGTGAATCTGAGAAACCAACAGATTCAGAAATTTGAGAGATAAGATTGTCTGAATGAATGAGTAACATTGCTGCTTTTGCCATACGCAGGTCAATTAAATATTTTTGAGGTGATAGCCCGTACTTGTGTTTAAAAATAGTAAACAGATATGCGCGCGAAATCATCACATGGCTTAAGACATCTTTTATTTTAATGCCATGACTATAATTTTGATTGATGAAGGTATAGGCTTTTTCAGCATAATAATCAGATTGGTTCCTATGCTCAGCGATTGATTTTGGGAAAAGGGTAATTAAGCTTTTCATAAGTGCAAAAAGTTCTACTTGAATTGCCAAGTCAACAGTTTTATCATCATCTTCAACTAAATTTTGGATCCTTGAAAAATGTTCTATAAATTCAGATTTACTGACATTTTCTAATATCCAACCCTTATCATTTAGAGCAGTTCGCGCAAATAAATCATTGATAACACGGCCACTTAATCCTAGCCAATAATAAGCCCAAGGGTTGAGATCGTCAGATTGGTAAAATGTTTCTACGTCAGCAGGTAAGATAAAGCAATCCCCAGCTTTTAATTGATGATCGAAACCATTGATCATAAAGAGACCAGAACCAGATGTGATATAATGGATAACATAGTTTTCTCTTATTGCTGGACCGAAACTGAAATTGGGGATAGTGGCTTCATTGCCTACAAAATCAAGGTTGATATCTAAAAAATTTTGATGAAATTCTTTGTATTCCATAATTTACTAAATCTTCTTTCGTAAACGTTTACTACATACATTTTACCATATATTTAGAACTTTTGTCTATATTCATTCCTAGTATTCTGTCATATAATAAAGATATAGAAAACGCTTACAAATGTGTTTTCAATAGAAGGAGCCTTTTTATGAAAAAAAGAACAAAATTGACACTGTCCCTCTTGAGTTTAGCGTCAGTTGCCTTACTGGCATCGTGTGGTAGCTCAGCCAGCAAAAAAACTGAAATTGAATTCTTCACTCAGAAGAAAGAAACGTTAGCGATTACTAAAGAAATTGCTAAAGATTTTGAGAAAGAAAACAAGGATATCAAAGTTAAAGTTGTTTCCGTCCCAGATCCAGGCAACGTTTTAAAAACACGAATTTCTTCAAAAGATACACCAGATATTATCAATGTTTATCCACAAAATGCTGATTTCCAAGAATGGGCAGCTAATAACGTTTTTGAAGATCTGACAGGTAAAGATTTCATGAGCAATATCAAAGATGGTGTTGCTGAACAGTACGCCATCAAGGACAAAGTTTATAGCGCCCCATTTGATTCGAATGCTTGGGGGTTCTTCTACAATGCTGATGCTTTTAAGAAACTAGGACTTGAAACACCAAAAACTTGGGATGAATTCGAAACACTTGTCAGTGATATCAAGTCTAAAAGTAAAGATCAAGCACCATTTGCTTTATCTTTAACGCAAGCAGATGCCTGGTCACTTAATGGTTTCGGTCAATTGGCTTGGGCTGAAGCGGACGGTGGTTTTGATGGCGCACAAAATGCGCTCCGTTTCTCACCAAAAGGTGCTATTAAGACAACGAATCCAGATTTTCAAGCAGTTGCCAAACAACTTGATATTCTCAAAGGTAATGGTCAAAAAGGTGCTGATGGCGCCACTTATGATGATGCGATTGCAGCTTTTGCAACAGGTAAATCACTAATCTTGCCACAAGGGATTTGGGCGCTTGCAGCAGTCCAACAACAAAAGCCAGATTTTGAAATCCGGTCATTTGCTTACCCAGGAAAAACAGAAGCTGATGCGATGAGTGTTGGTGCTGCTGATATGGCACTTTCGATTTCTAGCACGTCTAAAAACAAAGCAGCGGCAGAAAAATTTGTTAAGTATTTCTCAACGGCTAAAGTCTTCCAAAAATACTACGATGTCAATGGTGAACCAACATCAGTCAAAGGTGTTCAAACTGAAGGCAAAACACCAGAACTTGAAGGGATCACACGTTTAACCTTTACAGATAAACAATTCGTTTGGTTACAATCTAAATGGGACAGTGAAGTTGATTTCCATACCCTGACAGCAAATTATGCACGTACTGGTAATGCTGACGCCATGGCCAAAGATCTCAACGTCTTCTTTGACGCAATGAAGTAAGCTTGATTTCTGATTTGTGAATTTTTTCTGAACGCATATGCGATAGGCGTTCAGGCTAAAGTTCATAAATTAGATCAAATTTAGAAAAGGAATTCTCGTTATGAAAGACAAATTTATCAGTAAATATTGGGGATATCTCTTCCTCTTGATTCCAATTATTCTGCAAGTGATTTTCTTTTATTTGCCGACGATCCGTGGCGTTATCTTCTCTTTTACCAACTGGACTGGCTTAACAGACAATTATGATTATATCGGTTTTAAAAATTATACAGCTATTTTCAGTGATCCAAAATTTATTAAAACAATTAAGTTTACCATTATTTTCACGATTGGTATGATCCTAGGTCAAGTCACCATTGGTATTTTAGTAGCACGCGCCCTGAATGCGAAACTTAAAACATCAAATTTCTTTCGTGGCGTGTTCTTTTTTCCAGCAGTTATTGCAACCGTTACAATTGGTATGATTTTCAAACAAATTTTCGCTTACGGCATTCCCTTAATTGGCGAAACATTACATATCGAGTTTTTAAAAGAGAATCTACTCTCAAATCCAAAGACAGTTGTCTACGCCGTATTATTTGTCGCTTTATGGCAGGGTGTAGCGACACCTACGATTATCTTTCTAGCTGGTTTGCAAAGTATTCCGCAAGAGATTTTGGAAGCAGCAGCCATTGATGGGGCAAGCAAAAGACAAATTTTCAAAAGTATTGAAATTCCTTTCTTAATCCCATCTATCTCCATGGTCTTTATTTTAGCTTTAAAAGGTGGTTTGACAGCTTTTGATAATATATTTGTTCTGACAGGTGGTGGGCCTAATGACATGACTGCCACATTAGGAATGTTAGTCTATAACACAGCCTTCAAAAATAATAGCTTCGGCTATGCCAATGCACTTGCAGTAGTCTTATTTATCATCATTGTTGTGATTTCATTAATTCAACAAGCTGTTTCTAAGAAGTTTGAAGTCTAAAGAGGTGGGAAAATGAAAAATAAAGAAAATAAATTACCACATTTACTGTTACTCATTGTAGGTGCCATTCTAATATTGGTTCCCATTTACTTAACAGTGGTCAGCTCATTTAAAGATACACCGCAAATTATGCAACATTTCTTTAGTTTACCGAAACCCTTTACCATGGAAAACTATACGCGTTTGATTGAAGACGGTATTGGTAAATATTTCTTAAATTCAGTTATTATCTCTGTTGTATCGATCATCATGATTATTTTAGTCGTGCCAATGGCAGCTTTTTCCATTGCACGTAATATTGGCCGCAAAACAGCTTTTACCATCATGTATTCACTTTTGATTCTTGGCATTTTTGTACCTTTCCAAGTGATCATGCTGCCGATTACTAATCAGATGACAGCCATGGGCTTGATGAATCTGCCAGGTCTGATGCTCCTCTATCTGACTTACGCCATTCCACAAACCCTATTCTTGTATGTCGGTTATATTAAGTTATCAATTCCTGAAAGTTTGGATGAAGCAGCAGAGATTGATGGTGCTAATAAGATGACTATGTTTATCAAAGTTGCTTTTCCCCTGATGAAACCCATGCACGCAACGACTTTAATTCTCAATGCTTTATGGATTTGGAATGACTTTCTCTTGCCATTGCTCATTCTTAACCGAGACGATTCATTTTGGACATTACCTTTGTTCCAGTACAATTATCAGGGGCAATATATGAGTGATTTTGGTCCAAGTTTTGCCTCTTATATCATCGGAATCGTTACGATTACTATTGTTTATCTCTTTTTCCAAAAGAGTATCATCTCAGGTATGAGTAACGGTGCGGTGAAATAAAACTCCAAAGAAAACGTTTACATCAGGTAAGCGTTTTGATATAATACGATTATCAAACGATTGACAAAAAGTCAAAAGGAGAAAAATATGCCTATTCAAAATAAAGTCATGTTAATTACTTACGCAGATAGCCTTGGTAAAAATCTAAAGGACCTCCAGAAAATCCTAGCCGAAGATTTGGAAGGTGCAGTGGGAGGTGTCCATTTACTGCCATTCTTTCCATCCACAGGTGACCGTGGGTTCGCACCGCAAGATTATCGGCAAGTAGACAGCGCTTTTGGTGATTGGGCAGATGTCGAAGCCATTGGCGAGCGTTATTACTTGATGTTTGACTTTATGATCAATCATTTGTCGCGTCAGAGTCCAGAATTCATTGATTTTAAGGACAAGAAAGATGAATCCGACTTTGCTAATCTCTTTTTACGTAATCAAAATTTTTGGCCGGAAAATCGACCAACACAGGCAGACATTGATCTCATTTATAAACGGAAAGATAAGGCGCCATTCCAAGAAGTGACCTTTGCGGATGGGACGACCGAATTGGTCTGGAATACCTTCGGAGAAGAACAGATTGATCTCGACGTCACACAAGATATCACCCGGAAATTCATTAAAGATACTCTGGAGCAATTGATTGACCATGGGTGTGATATCGTTCGTTTAGATGCTTTTGCTTATGCGATTAAGAAGTTAGATACTAATGATTTCTTTGTTGAGCCAGAAATTTGGAACTTGCTAAACGATGTAAGAGAGATCACGATAGCAAAGGGTTGTGAAATTCTGCCTGAAATTCATGAACACTATAGTATTCAGCATAAAATTGCTGATCATGATTTTTATATCTATGATTTTGCCTTGCCAATGGTTAGTCTTTATACACTCTACTCTGGTCAAACCAAGCAATTGGCCAAATGGTTAAAGATGTCTCCTATGAAGCAGTTTACAACCCTTGATACCCATGATGGGATTGGTGTTGTTGATGCTAAGGATATTCTTACTGATGAAGAAACCCTGTATACTTCTGAGCAACTCTATAAGGTCGGTGCTAACGTCAAGAAAATATTCTCATCGGAAGCCTATAATAATCTGGATATTTATCAAATTAATTCGACTTACTATTCAGCTTTAGGTGACAATGATGATGCTTACTTGTTAGCACGTGCTTTCCAAGTCTTTGCACCTGGCATTCCTCAAGTGTACTACGTTGGCCTATTAGCAGGGAAAAACGATCTAGACTTACTTGAGTCTTCAAAGGAAGGCCGTAATATTAACCGCCATTATTATGATGTCGAGGAAGTTAAAACAGAACTCAAACGTCCGGTCGTTCAAAAATTACTGAATCTGTTGACATTCCGTAACACAGCGCAGGCTTTTGACCTTGATGGCGGGATTGAAATTGTGACACCGAGTGACAATGAGATTGTGATTACGCGCTTTGATGCAGCCAAAGAAAATGTTGCCGTCTTAACCGCCAATGCTAAAACTTACGCTTTCGAGATCACTCTCAATG
>NZ_BCVN01000031.1 GCF_001591765.1 Pseudolactococcus raffinolactis NBRC 100932
CGTGTGAATTTAGCGATCACAGCTGGTGCAACACCTCAAAAAACCTATGAGCTTCTGGTTGAAAAAGTGAAACAAAAGTCTTATTTGAAACATGTGCATTACTATAATTTTGATGAAGTGCCATTTTTAAATCAAGAAGCTCATGATGGTGTGACGATGACATGTTTAAAAAACTTGTATTTTACACCAGCTGGTATCCCTGCTCAGCAGATTCATCCCCTCACGGCTAGCAATTATCAAACACATGATGCAAGATTGCTAGCAGATGGTGGTTTAGAAGCGATCTTTATAGGGATTGGAGCAGATGGTCATTTCTGTGGTAATCTACCTCAGACGACTCATTTTCAAGATGAAACAGTAGCCGTTGATGTGACGAGTCGACCTGATATGGCGGATATTTTGAAAAATGAGATGGTAAAAGCGGGTGTATCTGAGGATTTGGCGTGTGATTACTATGTGACGATGGGACCCAAGAGCGTGATGGCTGCACAACAAGTGATCCTAATGGCGATAGGTGAAGCAAAGGCTAAAATAATTAAGCAAGCTTTATTTGGGGAAGTAAGGCAAGCAGTACCTGCAAGTATCTTACAGCTCCATCCGAATCTACTCGTTTTGTTAAATGAGGCTGCGGCGCGTGAGATAATGAGTTAAAGCTTGGTGTTTAAAAAATAGTTTGACGTAAGAAAGGGAGAAGTTAAGGATATGGCATTTCCAAAAGGTTTTTTATGGGGTGGTGCGACAGCTGCAAATCAGCTAGAGGGCGGCTACTTAGCCGGTGGTAAGGGACTTTCAGATGCAGATGTTTGCACAGGGGGTTCGCATACACAAAGTAAACGCATTACGCCAGTTTTAGAGGCGGATACGTTTTATCCGTCACATGAGGCGATTGATCACTATCATCGTTATCAAGAAGACATCGCGCTTTTTGCAGAAATGGGCTTTAAAGTCTACCGTTTTTCAATTGCTTGGACGAGAATTTTCCCAACGGGTGAAGAAACTGAGCCAAATGAAGCAGGCCTACAATTTTATGAAAATTTGATAGATGAATGCTTAAAATATGACATTGAACCACTGGTCACCATTTCACATTATGAAATGCCTTATGCTTTGACCGAAAAGTACAACGGTTGGACAGATCGTCGCGTGATTGATTTGTACGTGACTTATTGTCAGGCGATTTTCACGCGTTTCAAGGGGAAAGTTAAACGCTGGCTGACCTTCAATGAGATCAATTGTGGCGCCATGCCTTTGGGCAATCTTTTGAGTTTAGGTATTCTAAATGATGGGACAACTGAATTCATGCATCAAATTGATCAACCGCAACTACGTTTTCAAGCCCTGCACCATCAGTTTATTGCCAGTGCTAAAGCCGTTCAGCTAGGGCATGAGATTGATCAAGATAACCAAATCGGCTGCATGATTGCTTATATGATGAGCTATCCTTTAACGCCTAATCCAGCAGATGTTTTAGAGAATCAAAAAGTGATGCAGATCTCTAATTACCTTTGTGGTGATGTGCAAGTTCGTGGCGCTTATCCAAGTTTTGCCAAGCGATATTTTACAGAAAATGACATTCAAATTGAAAAAGAGCCAGAGGATGATGTCATTTTAGCAGCTGGTAAAGTTGACTTTTATACTTTCAGCTATTACATGACCGTCTGTCAAACGACAGATGAAGCGGCTAAGAGTGGTGGTAATCTCATGGGTGGCGCTAAAAATCCTTATTTGACATCAAGTGACTGGGGGTGGCAGATTGACCCACTAGGCTTACGGATTGCCCTAAATGAAATCTATGACCGTTATCAAATACCGTTAATGGTTGTGGAAAATGGTTTAGGAGCGTATGATAAGATTAAGGCTGATGGCACGATTGATGACGATTATCGTATTGACTATCTCAAACAGCATATCAACGCTATGCACGAGGCAGTACTTGATGGTGTTGACTTAATTGGTTACACACCTTGGGGCTGTATCGATCTAGTCTCAGCCTCAACTGACGAAATGGCCAAACGCTATGGCTTTATCTATGTTGAAAAATATGACGATGGGTCAGGTGATTTTTCAAGGCGTCGGAAAAAATCTTTTGACTGGTACAAAGCAGTCATTGCAAGCAATGGTGAAAAACTTTAAGCAAGAATTTTCACTTCTAAAAAGGGGAAATAAAACATGACGAAAATAGCTTTTTTTGATGTGGATGGCACATTGGTCGGGGATTCTAGTGTGCCAACACCGGCAACAGTTGAGACGGTGCATCGTTTCCAAGCTTTAGGCAATCTAGCCTTTATCTGTACAGGACGTTCTAAACCAGAGATATTGCCGGATATTATGGCGATTGGCTTTGATGGGATCATCGGTGCTGGTGGCGGCTATATTGCTTACGGTGATGAAATCCTTCATCATCATACCATGCCAGAAAAAGCAGTTCGGGAAATCATCGAATTTTTCGATGCACACAAGATTGGCTATTACTTGGAGTCCAATAGTGGTTTGTTTGGTAGCAAGCACTATAAAGACACCATTCAGGCAACGATTGGTGAGTACTGCCAAGGGGATGAAGCCAAAATCGTCGAGCTCACAACCGCCAATCAATGGTTTTATGACTTGATTGACAGCTATGCTGGGCGTGAAATTGACTATGCGGATGTCAATAAAATTTCTTTTATCAATCGTGAAGTCGGTTATCAAACGATCGCCGATAAATTTGGTCAGCAGTTTGAAATGTTCCATATGACCGTACCGTTTTTCGGCAAGGAAAGTGGTGAAATTGCTGTCAAAGGCAATGACAAACAAACCGCAATCGAACTTGTCCTCAATAAACTCAAGATGACAAAAGCAGACGCTATCTCTATTGGTGACGCTAACAATGACCTCGCCATGTTTCGTGCTTGTGGCTACAACATCGCCATGGGCAACGGAACAGACGAACTCAAAGCAGCAGCAAACGAAATCACAACAGACGTCGACCACGACGGTATTGCAGAAAGTTTCAAGAACAATAATTATTTCAAATAAAAAGGCATTTCTCGCTATAAGCTTGATTAAATAAAAAAATAAGGAGAAATAAAAATGGGATTTCCAAAAGGATTTTTATGGGGCGGCGCAACTGCTGCCAACCAATGTGAAGGTGGCTATGATGTAGATGGTCGCGGACTAGCTAATGTTGATGTCGTACCACTCGGTAAGGACCGTTTTCCGATCATTACAGGAGAGATGAAACATCTCGCATTTGACGATGAACATTTCTATCCAGCAAAAGAAGCGATTGATATGTACCATCATTTCAAAGAAGATATCAAACTATTCGGCGACATGGGCTTTAAAACATACCGGTTATCTATCGCTTGGTCACGTATTTTTCCAAAAGGCGATGAAACTGAGCCAAATGAAGCAGGTCTCAAATTCTATGAAGATCTATTCAAAGAATGTCACAAATATGGGATTGAACCCTTGGTGACAATCACTCATTTTGACTGTCCGATTCATTTGATTACTGAATATGGTGGTTGGAAAAATCGCAAACTCGTGGATTTCTATGAAAATCTCGTCCGCGTCCTCTTCACGCGTTATAAAGGTTTGGTTAAATATTGGTTGACCTTTAACGAAATCAACATGATTCTCCACGCACCATTTATGGGCGCAGGTTTGACTTTCGAAGATGGTGAAAATAAAGAGCTTGCACAATATACAGCTGCGCACCATGAATTGTTAGCCAGTGCCAAAGCGACTAAAATTGCCCACGAGATTGATCCAGAAAACAAGGTCGGTTGTATGATGGCAGGCGCCTCTTACTATCCATACTCTTGTCGTCCTGGTGATGTTTGGGCAGCCTATGAAGATGCGCGTGACGAGTATTACTTGATTGATGTGCAGGCGCGTGGTGAATATCCAGCTTATTTCTTAAACCGTCTGGCAGGAAAAGGTATTCAATTGCCGATTGAGGATGGGGATCTTGACTTCCTGAAAGAAAACACGGTCGATTTCGTATCCTTTAGTTACTATTCAACCCGCGTGTCAATTGGTGATGATAACGATGAGGTGGAGAATACTGGCGCTAATATCTTTGACTCTGTCAAAAACCCTTACCTCGAATCAAGCGAATGGGGCTGGCAGATTGACCCGCTTGGGTTCCGCTTGACCTTGAATAGTCTCTACGACCGTTACCAAAAACCGCTTTTCGTGGTTGAAAATGGTCTAGGCGCAGTCGATGTACCAGATGAAAACGGATATGTGGTAGATGATTATCGCATTGATTATATGGCAAAACATGTGGATGCGATGCGTGATGCGATTGAACTCGACGGTGTGGACGTGCTTGGCTATACATCTTGGGGTTGTATTGATTTGGTGTCTGCCGGAACGGGTGAGATGAAAAAACGCTATGGCTTCATTTATGTTGACCGTGACAATGAAGGCAATGGTACACTCAAACGTACCCCTAAAAAGTCGTTCAACTGGTATAAACAAGTCATCGCAAGCAATGGCGCTGATACGAGTTGGGAAAAAGAATAAATTACTATGGAAGAAAAGTCGACTTTGGTTGGCTTTTTTTGATGGCAATCAAAAAGCTTCAGCGTGAAGGCTAAAGCTTTATGGGATTATCTATCTTAAACCATTCAAGAAAATCGTGGTCAAATCATCGGTCATGGCAAAGAGTTTGTCTGGCGTGTCACTAAAGATTTTCAACCCCTCGTTGTAGATGCGGAAGATGCTTAAAATTGTTTCGTCATTATAGTGTGGGTTGATAAAGTTATCCTCACGACCTTTTTTGACCAAAGCTAGAATAAGTTGATCAGATTTATCTTGGGCAGCTTGGTCATAAAAACTAGCATCAGAGGCGTAGAGAGTCATGATATTTTGATTGAGCGTACCTGAATTTTTTTGCATCTCAGCTAACTCAAATTGGGTCAAGCGGCGATAAGCTGCCTCGAAAGATAAATCTGACTGGATAATCGCCTCATACTGGTCATAAATCGTTTGAAAATGGTCAAAGATGACTTTTTTTATTAATGCTTGCTTAGTCTCATAATAATTAAAAATCGTGACTTTGGAAACGCCAGCAGTTTTTGAAATATCGGTCACAGCAATCTTTTTAATCGGCAAAGTACTAAGTAAGTCAAAAGTCACGTGCTCGATTTTTGCCATTTTATCTAATTTGTTTTTGGTATAGCCATTCATAGTTTTATGATAGAACTTTTGAACTCATTTGTCAATGTGAGTACAAAATCAGTTGACAATTAGCAGTAAAAGCGTAAAATATGAACTATATAGCATAGGAGAGTTCAAAATGTCAGAAATTATTAAAATTGAAAATCTAAAGAAGTCTTTTGGTAAGTTCCAGGCCTTGAAAGATGTTACTTTCACCGTCAATGCTGGTGAAGTTGTTGGCTTTTTAGGACCTAATGGTGCGGGCAAGTCAACGACCATTCGAACACTACTCGGTTTATTGAAAAAAGATAGTGGCAACGTCATGATTTTTGGTCAGGACGTGTTCACCGCAGCAGATGCCATTCATGAAAAAATCGCCTATGTGCCAGGTGAAACCAATGTTTGGGATAATATGCGAGGCGGCGATATTTTGGCGCTCTTTGCTAAACTCCGTAAAAACGTCAACCTCGACAAACAGGCTGAGCTCATCCAAGCCTTTCATTTTGATGTTAACAAAAAAGCCAAAGCCTATTCTAAAGTTAATAAACAAAAGATCGCCCTGATTTCGGCGCTTGCGACCGAAGCCGATCTCTATATATTTGATGAACCCACAAGTGGGCTTGATCCGCTCATGGAAAATGTTTTTCAGACTGAGGTCAAACGCTTGAAACAAGCCGGCAAGGCGATTCTACTTTCCTCGCATATCTTATCAGAAGTTGAAAAACTGGCTGATACCATTGTCATCATCAAAGACGGTGAGATTATCGAGCGGGGCAGTTTGCAGGAGTTGAAGTCGATCACCCAGTCTAAGATGATAGTGACAACAAAGACTGAGCTTTCAGGCCTACGTGATTTTTCGAGCGTGAGTCAACTTCAAATCTCTGGCAATACGGCGACGTTCTTGCTTGATGATGCGGGGGTTCCAGCGGTCATGAGCTATCTGGCTGCGCAAGAAATCATCAAAATCGCTACACAAAAACTGACGCTTGACGAATTGTTCATGGATAAATACGCTGAAGGCGGTGACGCCCTATGACAAATTTTACGCTCATTTTCAGAAACTTGATCAAAAAAGACTGTAAGAAGCTCAGTCTTAGCTTGATTGGGCTGGTCTATTTCGCCGTTTTTTATGCGCCCATGATGTCGAACATCTACAGCACAAAAGCCGAACTCTTGGCCATGTTTGAAACCCTGAAAAATCCAGCCATGATTGCCCTTGTTGGCCCGACTGAGGCGACGGCGCAAACTGTGACCATGGCTAGTTTCTATTTTCAGGAAATGACTTTATTTACAGCCCTTATTTTCATTATCGTTGGCATCCTACATGTTCTGTCCCGAACCCGAGCAGAGGAAGAAGAAGGTCTGAGCGAACTTGTCCTCAGCTTTCCAGTTGGTAAATTGACACAACCAGTCGCCGTTTTGCTAGAAATGACTGGCTTTTATTTGACCAGTGGCGCCTTGATCACGGCGGGTCTAAGTCTCGTAACCCAAGCAAGCAACGGTTTTAGCCTAACAACTAACGCCCTGTATGGTTTTTCCCTAGCGCTGAGTGGCCTCCTTTTCTCAGCGCTGGCCCTTCTCATCGCACAACTTTTCGCCACAGCCAGCACCGCCAGAAACGTAACCTTCAGCCTCCTCGGTGCTCTCTACATCGCCCGCGCCTTCACTGATTTGTCAACTCTCACACTCTCCCGCCTCAACCCCCTCGCCTGGGTTTATCTCAGTAGCCCCGCCATCGGGAACCATGGCCTCTATCTGCTAGCAACGCTGCTTTTAGTAGGGTGTCTAAGCCTCGTCGCTCTATATTTGCAGAACCGTCGTGACATCTCGGGTAGCATTTTCAGCGGCAAAGAAAGACATCACCGTGCCAGTCGACTTTACAGCAGCACCCTAGGCTTCGTTGCCAAAAATGCGCAAGGCCAGCTGATCATTTGGGGGCTTGGTCTCTTGATCATGGGTGCGACCTACGGCTCGATTTTTGGCGATATTGATAAATTCGTCAAGAACAATGCGACGATTAAGGCCATGTTTGTCGAAAATCCCAAGTTTAATCTGGCGGAGCAATTCATGGGGACGATCTTGATGGTGCTGGTCGTCTTAGCCGCTGTACCGGTCATTAGTTTGATTGGCCGACTTGCCAAGGATGAACGTCTCGGTCGGCTGGACTTGCTACTGCTGAAAACATCACGAACCAAACTCCTTTGGAGCACTTGGTGCATGGCTGTCCTAGTCGGTACTGTCGTCGCAGAACTTGGCGGACTCGGGCTTTACATGGCCGCCGCTTCTGTCATGACACAACCGATACCGTTCACTACCGTATTGACCGCGACCACAGCTTATCTGCCAACCCTTTTTGTTTTCGCTAGTCTCACCACACTTTTCATCGCCATCCACCGCAAACTTCTCGACCTCGCTTGGCTCTATCTCATCGCAAGCTTCATCATCGACTACCTCGGCACCCTCATGAAACTTGGTAAAATCTTCCACCAACTCACTCCTTTTTACTGGGTGCCAAGGTTGCCAGTAGACCAGATGGACTGGCGCTATGTGGTTGTCATGGGGATGATAGCTCTGACTTTATTGGGGATCAGCAGCTTGATTTATCAGAAACGAAATCTATAAAGTCTGACCGTGAGATATGAGATAAAAAAACTGCTATCAACTGGATTGGATGATAGCAGTTTTTGTACTTGATAACCGTAAGTCAAAACAGAAACTTAGAATAACACGAAGTCGACTTTATATGTATTTCACTGTATTCTACCGGTCTAACTTTAAAATGTAGTATTGATTTTTATCATTTTTACTGTTGCCATGCTATTTTTATTAAGATAATTTTTGTATTACCTGAAACAATACGCCGTCCCACCCCAATATGTTACAATTAAAACATGATACAAGCCTATTTCAACATATTCGCGATCTTCGCCATGATGTTTGTGGGGTATTTTCTAACCTACAAAAAGTGGTTCGATCGCCATACAGCCGATGTCTTCTCGAAAATGGTACTGGGTCTCGCCCTCCCTTTCGAA
The DNA here is from genome assembly GCF_001591765.1 of Pseudolactococcus raffinolactis NBRC 100932. Taxonomy (GTDB): domain Bacteria; phylum Bacillota; class Bacilli; order Lactobacillales; family Streptococcaceae; genus Pseudolactococcus; species Pseudolactococcus raffinolactis. The sequence continues at coordinate 8,181 of NZ_BCVN01000031.1, forward strand.
ATGTTCATCACCATCACTCAAAAATTCTCCCGCACCGAATTTCTCGAGCTTATCGGGGGCATCATCGTGCCCATCTTGTCCATGGTACTAGCCTATTTTGCGTCGAAAGTGCTAGCGCAACTTTTGGGCGTAGCTAAACAGCGCCGAGGAACTTTTTCGACCATGTTTACCTGCAGTAATACCATATTTATCGGACTGCCGATTAACATGGCGATTTTTGGTAGTCGCGCAGTGCCTTATGTCCTGATCTACTATATCGCCAATACCACCTTTTTCTGGACTTGGGGTGTTTATCAAATTTCCAAAGATTCCCAGACCTTTGCAGGACTGGACACCGTACCGCAAAGTTTTGGTCTAATGGACGGTCTGAAAAAAGTGTTAAATCCTGCCATGTTAGGCTTTATCATTGGGATTTGCTGGCTTCTAACTGGGGTGAAAGTCCCGCTAGCCTTAGCCAATTTTTCGACTTATATCGGCAGTCTAACGACACCTTTATCCATGTTTATCATCGGCATCACTGTTTATTTCCTTGGTCTACGGACGCTCAAGTTAAACAAGGCCATTGTTGGTGTTTTAATGGGGCGGTTTATTATCTCGCCCTTGATCATTATCTTGATAACGCGCGTGATTGCGATTCCGGATATCATGGTCAAGGTTTTCTTCATCCAGTCGTCTATGCCGATTCAGAATTCGGTGCCGATTTTGGCCCGGATGTACCATGCGGATATTGAGTTTGCGACGGCAACGCTTGGTTATACCGTCCTGTCTTATTTGGCAGTTGTACCGGTTTTACTCGCTATCATGCAATTAATCTAGTCTTCAAAAATGAGATTGGGACAAAAGTCTTCAGTCACTGAAAGAAAAAGCAAGCTAGGTAATGAGATCAAGACTACTGATTTGGTAGAAAATCAGCGATTTTTTAACTGATTTCGTATTGTTTCTTACAACTTGATGATGTGTTCTACAATGTATCAAAACATCTATAAAAAAAATAGACTATGAGCCAATTTCAATTAATATTGAAGATGGCTCATAGTCTATTTTTTTGAGGCCTTTTGTCCCAACCCATATTTGTTTTATAGTTTACTATTTACAAATCGAACGAAGTGGTTCCACATAATCTTAACGGCATTGCTGCGTGGGACAGATTTAGTCGCGGTCAGGTAAAAAGTGTTGCCGTCAGAACCTGGTAAGTAACCTAGATTATCTTTGATCTGAAATCTAACTTTGACCAGTTTCTGATTTTTTTGGATGGCAGCAGTGACAGGCGCATCTTGCTTTTTATCAAAAGTGAGGGTCGTTGTCGTATCGGTATTTCCCATGGGTACGACGGTTGCGAAGTCGTTGTCAGGTAAGACATTGACGCTGTTTTGCTTGCCATCGACCACGGTCAGCTTGGTTGGTGCATCGGGATTTTCCATCTTTATGCCTTTGGTCGCAATCGACTTGGCCTGCCAGTTGCCGTAAATCTCGTTCATCAGACCACCAGTCGCCGTAAAGCGCGCATACTGGTCTGTCTCGGCATTATCCGCATTGAGGACGACCGTGATGATTCGAAAGTTATTCTGAACTGTCGTGCCGACAAAACAGGCACCAGCAAATTCTGTCGTCCCCGTTTTCAAACCGTCCACACCATTACGCAGGGCAGGCAATCCTGGGAGCATATAATTATAAGTCGCTATGACCTGCTCAGACGCACCACCCTTATCGAAAACAGCAGTAGCTTGCTTGGTCACCTCTAAAACTTCCGGAAACTCCCGAATCAAATGTTGCGAAATAATCGCCAAATCCTTGGCTGACAGCATATTTTCATCTGTTTCAGATGAGCCGGGATAGATATGCTGCCCAAGCACGCTGTTATTGAGCCCAGAAGCATTGACTAGCTTAGCATCATTGATCCCCCAGTAAGCCAGTTGCGTCTTCATCATATCAACAAACTTAGGTTCAGAACCACCGATTTTCTCTGCTAATGTAATCGCCGCCGAATTGGCCGACTGAATCATCGCCGCGTTAAACAAATCCCGAATCGTAAAGGCTTCACTAGGATCCTTGACCGCGATATTAGAAGCCTGTGGGTCCTGCGTTAGAGCGTAGGCGTACTCACTCATCTCGACCTTATCCTCCCAGCTCAACTTCCCCTTCTTGATCGCATCTAGGGTCATGTAGGCTGTGATTAGTTTCGTCGTAGAGGCGATGCCCATAGGTTGGTCAGCATTCTTGGCATAGAGGATTTTACCGCTCTCAGGATCAATAGCGATGGCAGCCTTTGCAGGGGTGTCATAAACTTCCTCCGCCCGCACCTGACTGGTTTGCACCATAGGCAAGAGAAACGCTAAACCAAGGGTGAACCATAATAATAACTGTTTCATGTTTTTCTTTATCTTCATAAATCAAATTATATCAAAATTTCAGATATGCTGTCAAAGTAGTTAAAATTAGGCGGTTTTTGGCAATATCACCAGGACATAAAAAAATTAAATGGCCAGAAATCCATCATGTTGAGATAACAATTTAAGAGGTATCAAAAAAATGATGAGATAATTTTGTATCATCTGCAAGGATTAGAAAAGCGAAAATTTTGATAAGACTATAAATAGATTATAATCTTATGAGTTTGTAGAGATGGCAGGGATGAGATTACCTTAGAGAATAGGAAATGATTTGTTGTAAAGGTAAATATATCCTTTTAGAATAGGTATAGACCTTTTAATATCAGCGTTTCGAAAGATAACAGCAATAAGATGAAATCCAAAGAGACAATCAGAGATTGACTAGAAAAGTAAAAAAAATCTCTCCCATATCATTAGGAATTGAAAGATATTTATGATAGAATGTTCTTGTAAAAGTAATCAACCAATAATTTTATTATAAATAAACTGATTATTTTGATTATTTCGTTTGTTACACAAGGAAGCGTATTCGTATCAGAAAGGGAGTGGTAAGCGATGAAGAGAGTTGCTAAAAATGTTGTTAATTTCCTGTTAGGAATGTTAACAGTTACTTTTGTGGTCATATTAGTAGGAAATCTTTGGATGATGTATCAATCAACTGTTCAACATTCAAAATCGCCTAGTATTCTAGGGTACAGCCCCTTGATTGTTAACACGGGTTCAATGGAAGGGAATAAAGCAGATGACTTTAACGTAGGAGATTTGGTCGTGATACATAAAACGGAAAACACACTGAATCTCAAAAAAGGCACCATCATCACTTTCGTTGACCCCCATTCAGAATCAAAAGCCTTGGTGACCCACCGGATTAATCGTGTGGTGACACATGATAAAGATCACGTTTATGAAACAAAAGGCGATGCTAACAATACCATTGACAAAGGCGTGATTAATCTATCGCAAATCATTGGCGTTTATCAATTGCATCTCAAAGGCTTCGGCTCAAAGCTGATGTTCTTACAATCGCCAAAAGGTATGTTCTTGTTGATTGTTCTACCACTTATCCTTTTATTTGGTAGCGATTACATCATACAGGCATTTAAACCTAAGGCGGCTAAACACCAAATTCAGTCACATCTGACTGAAACGACCACTCCAAATAAAACATAGAGACTAGATGAAGTCAGAGAGGGGATAAATATGAAATTAAATAGAAAAATTGTTGGCGCATTGGCGCTTATCACACTAGGTGTAGCCGTTGGTGGCGCAGGGACATTTGCCAAGTACACCTCTGAAGTAGAGGTACTACCGAACACAGCCCGTTTGGCGAAATATCAGTTTAATCAAACAGGCACGTTTGATTTGTTCGCAACGAGCTATGCAGGCAATGTCGTCGGAGAAAACACGGTTGCAGCCAAGAATAGCGCAGATAAAGTAGTCGCACCCGGCACAACAGCCACATCATATATTAATTTTGCGTCAGATTCAGAAGTGAAAACAGAAACAGTCGTGAATTTGACGGGTGTTGAGGTGACAGATCCTGATGGGCAAGGTGCTTCAGGCGTCCTGCTTCATCATATCAAATTAACCGTGTCAATTAATGGCGCTGTAGCTAGTGACAAAACACTTGCAGAGATTAAGACAGCGATTGTGACACCGGGGACGGAAGTTCGTATTGGCGGTGCTACCGTCATCGACGCTGGCGTTGGTGATACCATCTCGGTCCCGGTTAAATGGACATATGCCTTTACTGAGGATGAAGCCTATGATACTGCAGACACTGCCGCAGCAAGTGGTGCGACAATGCCAACTGTCCTGCTCACATTCACAGGCATTAACACACAAATCGACTAATCGTCATTTAGTCGCAACATCAAAAGAAGGAGAACCGCTATGAAACTCACAAAAAAACGCGTTGCAATCGCAACAGCAGCTGCAGCATTGGCAACCATCGGCATCTTCGGTGGGACTTATGCGAAATACAGAACAGAGACACTCCCAACAACTGACAATGCCCGTCTTGCGAAATTCTATCTGAAATCAGAAAACGAGCTTAACTTATTTAGTACAGAGTATGACAACTATTCCGTATCTGGTGGACACGATGTCAGAAATGACGGTAGCGATACTCAGAACTTGATTGCACCAAATGTGGCAACATCTCAAGAATTGAAGTTCTCTGTTGTGACAGAAGTCAAATCGACTTTGACCTTCTCAGGTCTTGGAATTGATACCAACTTACCAAATAATCTTTGGGATTATATTAAGATTTCTGTCGGTGGCACACAGTACACGCTGACGCAACTTAAAGCAAGTCCGACAGTACCAGAGTATGAAGTGGCAGCAGTTATTCCAGCAGGGACAACTGCTACTACCCCCGCTACTTTCTATAAAGTTCCGGTAGCGTTTGAATGGGCTCTAGATAACTACGTCGATGATGCTGAAACCACAGCAGCCATTGCGCAAGCAACTAACACGACTTATGTTGGCGAATATTATCTAAAGCTAACAGGTAGCGCAACCTTAACACAAATCGACTAATCCCCAAACATGCTGACACCTTATCAAAGATAGCGTGAAACAAAAGACGTATGACATGAAATAGGAGAACACGACATATGAAGATGACAAGAAAACGTGTCGCCACCACAGCAGCGATTGCAGCTCTTTTGACAGCAGGCGTCTTTGGTGGCACATACGCAAAATATGTTTTGCAAGTCGACACAAAGGAAGACTCGGCGCGCGTCGCTAAGTTTTACCTAGGTGCTTCCGAGTTAGATTTATTCGCCAACACTTATGATAATGGTGACGGCGAAGCTGGCGTGGACGTTGCAACGGTTATAGACAACCTCATTGCGCCTAACTTTGAAGCGACTGGCACCTTGACTTTTGATGTGACATCTGAAGTCAAGGCAACATTGGGACTTGATAATCGCACCAAAGTTGAAACAAACTTACCAGACGACGTCCAAGAAGACTTAAAAGTTGTCATTGGCGATACATCGACAGGGATTGTCTACAGTGGTACGGTCTATGACTTAAGTCATGGTGGCTTTAGTTTTGCCAAAATTAAAGACATCTCAGCCCATACTGTAGGGGGCACGATTACTGTGCCAGTCACGGTGTCATGGGCTTTGGAAAATGGCAAAGATGAACTGGAAACAAACTTGGCAAACGCACAAGCCACTGGAGATTTTGAAAAAGAATTTACCTTGAGCCTTGTTGCGGGAGCGGTTTTGACCCAAGTCAATTAAAGGCGATAGGAGCAAGCAAATGAAAAAAATAGTATTGATAAGTCTCCTAGCGTTGTCGGTGTGCTTATTAGGGAATGTTGCAACGGTAAATGCCGCAGATGCGGCAACAGGCGCGACAGTGACCGTATCAGATCATAATGGTATCGTTTGGAACGCTGATAACACAGTTCCAATTTTCTCGAATTCAGTTTTCTACCCTGGCTACAAGGAAGACTACTGGTTTACAATTAAAAATACAAATTCACGTGAAATCGACTACCGCATGGTATTTGATTTGGATGATCAATCCGGCATACCGTTAGACATCAAAGTTACGCGTGATCAAAATGTCCTCTTTAACCATAAAACGAAAAACAATGTGGTTGAGGAGACAGTCGAGAGTGAAATTTTGAAAATTCCAGCAGGTGCAACCTATAGCTACCATTTTCACTTAGCTTGGGACGACGCCTCACTGACAGATGCAGAAGATACAGCGCACGCCTTAGAAGCAATGGATAAGGACAAAGTCACATCAGTTAATTTCTACTTTGAAAAAGACGATGTGAAAAAAGAAACGAACCTACCAACAACTTCTGGTGGGAACACGAAACCAATCGGTCAAACCTTGCCAACGACATTAGGAAAATTTGGTGAAGAAAATCCCGTTTTAGTAGGTGTCTTGGGCTTCATGGTTATCTTGACAGTTTGCCTAGTAGGATGGAAAAGGAGAAAAGCAGATGAAGAAAACTAGACGACTAGTCCTTCTAGTCATTGGCGTTGCTGCCTTATCTGCTGCTTCGATAGGTTACAGTAACGCTAAATATAGAAAAGAAGTTAATTTACCAGACACCGCGCGCCTAGCACAGTGGCGCGTGGATCCACACGCTATCTCAGGGAACTTAGATTTGTTCTCTGCCAGTTATACCGTAGATGGAGAAAGCGAAGATTTTTCAGGCGCACCAACCCCGATTGGTGTTGATAGCAATAACCTACTCGCACCGGGTGCTAAAGGTAGCACAGTCGTTGATTTTGCGGGTATCGAACTTGGTGACACAGAAGTTGCCTATAAGATTAATTTTGTGGATATCACGCCGGGTACAGATGGTATTTCTCGCTATACAACCATTGGTGTCTGGAATGCCACAACCACCGGTGTCACGCCTCTTGGGGATCAAACCTTGACGGAAGCCTTAAAAAGCAAAATTACTTATACTGCAACTGTTTCGAGTGGCGCGACGATTAATGGCAACTTGTCAACGCTTGAAACAGACCTCAAAACCTTGACCGTTCCGAAAAACGGGACAGTCACCATTGCGTGGGAATGGCCTTACGAAGTCAATGTTGCTGGAAATGACGCACAAGACACAGCAATCGCAGATTTGGTTGATGATGGTGTGGATTTACGCCTAGTTGTCAAACTTGCCTATCAGGCAGTTCAAGTCGATTAAACCTAGCAAAGGGGGAGCAATGGTCAAAAAAATCATCAGTGTGGTCATTGCGACCCTACTAGGTCTCATCTTGATAGGCAATATTTATGGACTCGTGCAGCGCAAGACAGGTCAGACAGCCTTTCCCATGTTCTTAGGATTTGGCAAAGCCATCGTCGTCAGTGGGAGCATGGCGCCAGCGATTAAAGTGAATGATATCGTCATCGTGCATCAGGTGCCACAGGCCACTTATCAAAAAGGCGACATCGTCACGTATCAATCGCCCGGCTATCCTGTCACCCACCGGATAGCAGCAATCGCAGGCGATACCGTCATTACCAAAGGCGACGCCAATGATGCAGCAGACCAACCGATTAAGACGCGCGATATTTACGGGAAAGTGGTGCTAACCCTTCCTAAAATCGGATATCTTCTGCGTTGGTTGCAAGAACCGCTAGGTTTAGTGGTGCTAGTTGCAGGCTTAATCGCCATCTGGGAGGGCGACAAATGGCTGACCTTGCCACGAGAAAAAAGTAAAAAAAGTAGGTGAAAATATGACACATCATAAAAAAATTTACCGAGTGCTAGTCTACCTAGCGATATTGGGAGCAGTCGGCACAGGGGCAACCTATGCCAAATATATCAGCCAAGTCGGCTCAGCAAGAGAATCAGCAGGCGTTGTAGGGTTTAATGTGACAGCTAGGTTGGAAACGTCTGGCGCTAAGAATATGACTGAAAATGAAGCATTTAAAACAGGATATAATGACGGCAATTTCAAATTTGAAATTAAAAGTACCGCAGCAGATCAACAAATGACCGTGACGTTTACCAATAATAGTAAAGTTTGGGTCAAACCGATTGTTGGTGGCGGTGCAGCCAGCAAAGTAAATTTTTTAGATGCCTTATCAGTCATCAAACAAGGCGAAACGAAAAGTTATAGATTTACGATTTCGTCAACCTATGGTTTGCCAGATAAAAAACTAATCTTTACAGCGCAACAAGTCATGACAGAATAGAGAGGAGGGGCTTATGAAAACAAAAACAAAAGTAGTATTAACCTTAGGATTGTTGTCACTCCTCGCTCTCGGTGGCTTGACACAGTCTAAGTATGTACGACATTCAACGATTGAGATGGATATTACCAGCGAAAAAGATCCTGGTGTAAGTGAAAATTATAATACTGAGCAAGGTAATCTTGCGGTAACAGTGAATGGTTATTCGGTTCCTAAGACGGGCTACTATGCTATCCAACTCCGTGGTGGAGATGGCGGGACGAATATCAGTGGTGCCGGTGGTAAAGGTTGTGTTGTTGAGGGTGTTTATCATCTGACAGCAGGTCAAACGATTTCTTACACCCTAGGTGGTCGTGGAGGTCATACTCAGAATGGTACTGATAATAAGGGAAAGGGTCAATCGGGCTATCAAGCAGGCGGAACGGGAGGTACTGCTACAGCAGCGTCCCGTGAAGGTTCAGGCGGCGGTGGCGCTTCAGCTGTTCGTTTAGATGGCACTGTCTTGCTTGTTGCAGGTGGCGGCGGTGGCGGTGCCGGTGGGAATTCCGCTTCCCCAGCTGCAGGTGGAACGGGCGCTTCGAACTTGTCAGGTCAAACAGGTATCATTACTAAAAATAGTGGTCAAAATGGTCGAAATGGGACATCAATAAACGGGGAAAATCACAGTGTTCTTCTAGTTCGGTATAATGGTGGCGGCGGTGCTGGTGGTGGCTATAACACAGCAAGCTATGGTGGTATAAAAGGTGGCAATGATAGTTCGTTTGCTGGATCTGGTGACGGTGGAGCTTCCTACGTTAATTCGACTAACTACCAACCTTTAACACCTGCTTTGAAAGCGACTTATGCTGCTAAAATCCCTGCAACTGGTGCGAATAATTTGGACCAGATTTCAGCCACAACTGGTGGCGGTAATATTAGTTCAGGTCAAATTCGCATTGCTTTCCTATGGACAGATGCCGAAGCAAGCCATAAAGAAATTCTAAACATCTACAAATAACTCAGCATAAGAAAACACGACGCAACTCGTGTTTTTTGGTGTCTACTAGTCATCGTGTATCGTGTAACCCCCCAGAGAGTGGCGTCTCTTTGGGATTTGTGTTTAAGCAATAGACGATTTACAGTAGTCGTCTACCGCTTTTTAAAATCGGTTGTCAAATGTTGTCTTTAGTTTGAAGTGCGTGAGAATTGTACCTCAAGTATTTAAGAGAACAAATAAATGTGTTCTATTTTTGGAATTTCTAAATTTGATTAAAAAAACATAAAAAATATGGTAATTTACCATTTATTATATTTATAAAAATGATATAATAAAAAGTGAAACAGGAGTTTTTATAAGATTATAAATTAAATAAGATTAAAGAATGTGAGAATTGTGTGCGAAAGGAGCAATTATGAAGGGAAATAAAATGAGGTATTCGGTTTTAATTTGTATAGTGGCATCTTTGCTTGCTTTTCTGCTCGTGTTGCTTCCAGCAAATATCCAGGCGACGGTTGATCATGATACAAGTGTTGCGATTCCGGATACGACGAGTGAAAGTGGTACATGGCCTGTTGTCAATTCTGTGACACCTGGATTTAATAAACCTATCGTGAAAGTACGGTCTCTTATAAAGGTAAGGCGAACTATTACTTTGCCACAGGCGATACCACTTATACGAATGGTCAGACGGTTTATGTGACATTTGATGGTGCGACAGGGACAGTTGCAACCACAGGAACAGCCAACGGGGACACTGTTTTTCAGGCGAAAGTCATCTTGCTACCCGATACCAATGGCGATGGAGAGTTTGAATTTACAAATCAATTATCAGGTGCTAACCGAACGGTATTTGTTGATGCGGGAACCTATATTCAAAGTCTTGATGTCACTATGGCGAATTTTACATCTGGAGGTCCTGCGATTATCGGTTTGACTGATTTTAAAGGCGCTAATCCCGTGGTCATCAAGCGGACACCTGTGCTGAAAGGTAGCGCAAGTGGCGGTGTAACGAACCGTTACCATTACCGCCAAGTGATTCAGTCGGGGACGATGTTGCAAAATATCGTCTTTGATGCGGATGGTTATGGCATGGTAAAAGATGGCGCCCTAGCAGCAACTCAGTACGCTACCGTTTATACAAGAAATGGCAAAGATAGTGAAAGCGATATCACTTGGGGCACGACGGGTAATATAAGTACGGGGAATAGAGGCACAGCATGGTTTGTTCTGACCGACTATCCTGAGGGTAATTTAATCAAAAATTGTACGATACAGAATTTGAGACCTTCAGACGGGACGCCGAATCCGAATTATGCCATTAATATTATTCAAGGTACAAAACAACAAATTAATCTCGAAAATTTAGTGATTAAAAATAATAGAGGGGCAACCTCTGATAGTTTCCGATTGATTAATATTGGGCCAGCTTCAAATATCAATATTAAAGACATCACATTTGACAAAGGAGCTAGCACCAATCGGGATCAAGACTTAATTTGGCAAGAAGCGCCGGGTACGGCAACAGGCATACCGGCAGGAACGGAAATCACAGCAACTGAACAAATCAGTGATGTTCGTTTTGCGGGAGATTTCAATGTGATAGGCTATACCCGAAAACGAATTGGTTCTCAGTTAACGACCTATAAAAATCTGACGGTACCAGAGTCGTTTAGATATGTTGCCTATAGCGTCGGCACGACTGCTACAAATTGGTCAGGGTCGACGACAGCTGCGGATATTCACGTTTATCAATCGTTAAATGATTTTGAGCAAGGGTGGGCTAATGGCGACGCTGCTAATGATAATAGAACTAAAAAAGTTATTTTTGATTTAGCTGATAATTCCTGGGTCGTTCGAGTACCAAAAGCAGGCGCTGTGAATCAATATGCCACTGTTGACCAGCAACTTATGGGGATAAGTCGTGTGCTCCAAAGATTTGCGGCAAGTTTTCCGACGACAGGAACAGGCGGGAGTGGTAGAAATCTCATCACTGATGTCAATATCAAACTTGTTGCGGATACAGATGGCTATGTGCCCGATGCGACAAGGGGTGGCTTTACAAAAGTTCCCACATTTAGCGTGACGTCTAGTGCGCCGAATATTCACATTAGAGCGGTTAAAAGTGCTGAAACCCTGTTTTATAATACAACGGACGATGGCTCAGGTCTTGCTTTATCTGGTGTTAAGACAGACGGTATGTTAACGAGCGATGATCAGTATGTACCGGTTCGTTCTGCCTTCACCTTGATGCTAGATCCTAGTATTGCTTCGAACGTTCGCCTTTATGGTTTTGATTTCCATGAAGGGACTTATAACAATGGTACAGCAGACATCGCTGAAGGGGCGCATTATACGTTGCATGAAGCGATTCATGGGATTTCGACACCCTTTACGACAACGGCAACTGATGATGTGGCAACAACGCATTTAAATGAAGCTGTCTCAAAACTAAATCGTGATACAGAATCTGATGGCACGACAGAAAAAGTGCCGAGAACGACTGCGGCGATTGTTAATGCAACGAAAGAAACCTTTGCTCAGTCTCGTTTTACAGCCTTGGTTAAAGATTTAAAACTCACGCTACCAGCGGAGATAAAGACGGCATCAGCGTCTTTGATAATGGCAGCAGCACTTAATGATGATAATGCTGACGTCAATAACAATGGTATTCTAGATAGTTCTGAAGCTAAAATCACTTTGTTGGATACGCAAGCACCCTTTACCCCAACGGTTTTTACAACAACAGCCTATACACATGAAGATGTGACTTTGGGGGATAAAAACGGACCATCCGAAGCGGCGGATGACATTCAAGCAACCACATTATCTGGCGGAGAATTGATTTGGCAATCTAGTGATCCAACTGTTGCAACGGTTGATCCAACAGGGCAAGTTTCAGTTCTAGCTGCGGGAAACACTGTGATCACGGCAGTTGTGCGTGATACCTATAATCAGGGAGAAATTGAACGTCCGCACGTGATGTTTGGCTTGAATATTCAAGCAACCTATCAAGTTAAATTTGCACCAGGTGAAAAAGGGTCATGGCAAACGACTGATACTGGCTATCACTACTCAGGTATCACAGGTGATAAAACGCTTGCTGAACAACTAACAGTTGGTGCAATTGCGACACCTTCCAGTGATAGCAGTTATGTTTTTGGTGGCTGGTATCTAGATAGCAATGCTAATGGTGTATTAGATGCTAACGAAACAACAGCTTATGATGGCACCGCTGTGATTGATGCCGATCGTCAATACGTTGCAAAATGGGAGAAATATGAGGTCACTTTTGCACCTGGTTTATATGGTGCATGGACAGTTTCGGATAGCGGATATAACTATTCAGGATTTGCAAATGGTGATACGATGGTCTCGATTGTAACGATTGCAAACATTGCAACCCCATCTACTTCAGGTGGTGCGGTATTTGCTGGTTGGGTTTTAGATGCCAATCGCAATGGTGTGATTGATGAGGGAGAAACAACGCTTTACAGCGATACAGATGTGATAGACAAGGCAGATGCAAATAACGGACAGCGCCAATATATTGCCAAATGGAACTTGTTAGATACAACTGTAGTTGTTCACTATATTTCTGACACTGGTGAAACGCTCCATCCAGATATCGTCTTGAGCGGTCAACCCAATTCACCTTATATGACAGAGCAAAAAGAATTTGCAAACTATGACTTTGTATCTGTGACGGGTGGTGCGGACAACGACTTCCCAATGTGGTCAAATAGCCCTAAAGAAGTGACCTATATCTATACTTTGACACCAACAGAGTTGATTTTACGGTATGTTGATGAAGCAGGAAATCTGCTGACACCAGAGCTAAGATATCAAGGTAAACCAGGTGCGAGTTATACAACTCAAGCAAAGACCTTTCCAAATTACACATTAAAAGTAACGCCAGATAATGCATCTGGTCAATATCCTGCTAAAGTGGCTAGCTCATTGATTGTGACTTATGTATACGAGAAAAATATCACCCCACATCCAGGTGGAGAAGATATACCTGACACATCAAAACCTAGTTCGTCAGAACAACTCCCCAAAACTGGTGAAAAAACACAATATCTTTGGTATGTTTTGGGAGTAGTCATTTTTATCATCTGTCTATTGATTAAAATGGTGGATGTAAAGCGGAAAAATCAGGATAAATCCTACTAAATTGAGAGCTATTTACCGTAAAGTGAAATAGTCGATAATAAACACTCAAAACCTCTTGCTAATTTTGACTAGCAAGGGTTTTTTGAACGAAAACCCTGCTTCTTTGTGCTTTGAACATAAGGC
>NZ_BCVN01000032.1 GCF_001591765.1 Pseudolactococcus raffinolactis NBRC 100932
TTTATAGTTGTCGTAAAATGTAGTCAGTCGTTCGTTCAACGCTTGCTACGTCATAAGTCAGCTGTAAATCATGACTCAGGCTTGGTAGGAGATCATTCGCCATTTTAAGCGCAGTGGATAAGGCTTGTCCAGTCCCTGTTAAATCTGACAAATCATACAAACTTTCAATTCCCTCAAAATAAGCAGGGAGTCGTTTGTGTGCCTTACCAACTGAAAGTGAAAAGTCTGTGTCCCTTCCGATGCGCCAAGTCAGCAGGCGGTAAAGCTCTTCACGAACGATTGACTCAAAAAAGGTGTTAGCGTAGAGGAGTTCCCCCCGCAAGATGCCTTTGAGAACATAGGTGCTAACCCAGAAGAATTCTGTGATGCTGTCGTCGAATTCGGATTGAGTTGGGCGCTGTACCCAGTGGGTCCGGTCGGATGTGGCGGTTAGATTGGTGTAGTGACCTGTTTTGTCCAGCAAGATCGTGTTGAGCGTGTCCTCTGCCAAATAATCGGGCACAACGGAAACAGGTTGAATTTTCAAATCCAGACGATTGCCATCCATGAACTGCATCAGCCAGCACCACCGATTTTTTTCGGGTAAAATCTGCTGTATCATCATGTCGCCGAAGCGACTGCGATCAAACACATCGAAAGTTGGAAAGACATCATCTGAAACAAAGTAGGTGATGTCGAAATCTTGGTACTGATCAGGTGTAACAGTAGGATCATTGCGGGAGCCTTCGCTGCCAATCATGAGGATAGCGGTATTTTCTTGAGCTGTTGTCAGGATCAGGTTGTAAAGTGTTTCAGAGGTCATAATATCTCCTTTGATGTTATTTTTGGACCAAAAAAGACAGATCAAGTTATAATCTGTGTTTTAATCTAGGGAAAATGAAGCGATCGGCACTGTTAATCAGGGTGCCCTGAAACAGGAGGGCGAAAGCAGTTCCGATATTGACTGCGACAACCTGCTGATAAATAAGTCCTAAAATGAGGATCACGATAGCAGGGACTGAAAAATTAACCCACTGCGCAAGGTTTGCGTTGCTGTTGAAATACTGGAATCTGAGGATATTAGTCATTTCATCGATCGGATGTAAGATCAGATTTAAGCGTTGATAGATCGATATAGCAATGGCAATCATTACGATACCAAGGATATCTAGTGCGATGACGACGGTCAAAGGAAGGTTTGAAATCCCTAATGTCAAAAAAACTGTTTAAAGAGTCCGACAAATGGTGCGAAAAAACTGATGAATATGATATTGCCTAAAATACTTGGCCAGTCAAAACGACGGATTAAAGCGATATTAATCAGGATTTGTATGGCACCGTAGAAGATGAGAACCCATGAAATCGAAAAATTAAAATCTAGTGCGATGTTAGCAGCAGAGGCGGTCCACATACTAGAACCCATGTTAGCTGCGACAGTTAAGCCGTTACCTATCGCATTAATAAAAAGTGAGAGTGAAAAATAAAAAATTGTTTCTAGAGTTGTCGGCTTTCTGAGCCCATCCTGCGTTGTGATCATGACACTATTATACTACACTTTGAGAGAGGATACTGTTAACAGACATGGAAATGACAGAAAAATGTCTAACTTTTCATCAGTTTTTATTTTAGTAGATGGGCATTTGAGAGATTTTTATAGTTTATATGAAGACCGACACTATTCTAAAGCCGTTTTTAGCATAAAATATGATAAAATATGATAAAATATGGGTATGAATGCTATTTTAGATATGATCGTGACGGTCACTAGAACACATTTTAGTACAATCGTGTTCTTCACTAACCTCATCCTCTCCTTAGTTATTATTTTCCGGGAAAGAAAAAGTACGGCATCAACCTGGTCGTGGCTCTTTGTCGTTAACTTATTACCTATCTTTGGTTTTATTCTCTATATCTTAATCGGTCGAGGCATCTCCAGCTTTCGGATTTTTAAGTTGGAGTCACAACCGAGGCATGGCTTTGAACAGGAGATAAAACAAGCGAAAGCAGCCTATAGGAAAGATCGTTTTCTAACTAAAATAACAGATAATTACGTTATAGGCCAATTGTTACACATGCTGTTTATCTCAGAAGAATCTATCGTCTCCATGAATACAGATGTGCAGCTTTTTACTGATGGACGAGAAAAATTTGATGCCTTGATTGCTGATATTGAAAAAGCTCAGCACCATGTCCATGTCGAATACTATATTTTCCGGATGGATAACTTAGGTAAGGAGTTAACACAAGCCCTTATCGCAGCTAGAAACCGTGGTGTAGAAGTTCGCGTGTTGATTGATGCTTGGGGATCAAACGGCACGAAAATGCGCCATTTTAAAGAGCTGACAGCTGTAGGTGGGGAAGTCGTTTATTTCTTTCCATTGATTCTTCCAATGATTAATCCGCGGACTAATTACCGCTTGCACCGTAAGATTGTCGTCATTGACGGCAAAATCGGGTATACCGGTGGATTTAATGTCGGTGATGAATATGTCAGTATCACTAAAAAGTTTGGTTACTGGCGAGATAATCATTTGCGCGTGATGGGAGATGTCGTTTATTCTCTACAAAACCGTTTTATCATGGACTGGAATAGTCAACACCAACACGAAATTGAAAACTCTGTCGCTTATTTTCCTGAAACAGACGCGTCTGGTCATATCACGGCCCAGTTCGTGTCAAGTGGACCAGATACCAAACGTGAGCAAATCAAAATGGCTTATTTGAAGATGATCAATGGGGCAGAAGATGAGATTATCATTCAAACACCTTACTACATTCCAGATGATGCTATTCATGAAGCCCTGAAACTCGCCCTTTTAAGTGGCGTCAAGGTCAAACTACTAATTCCCAATAAACCCGACCATCCCTTTGTTTATTGGGCAACTTATTATTATAGTGCTAGCCTCGTGCGTTACGGTGCAGAAGTTTACACCTATGAAAATGGTTTTGTTCATGCGAAAACGATTATTATTGATGGCAATTTTGCATCAGTAGGCTCTGCCAACTTTGACTACCGCAGTTTTAGTCTAGATTTCGAAGGCAATATGATCATCTATGATCGTGACTTTTCACAACGCCTTCGTAATGATTTCTTTGATGACCTGAAAGTCAGTCAACAACTTACCATGGCGCGCTATGAACAACGTTCGTTTTTCATTAGATTTAAAGAAGGCATTGCCAGACTCATCGGGCCAATGTTATAAAATCCGAACATTACAGCAGAATATTTTTCAAAATACACCAACACTTTGGAAGAGTCTTTCAAAGTGTTTTATAATGAATAATGGAAGTTGTGACGAGCAGAGAAAAATGTTTGGGTGGATTAAAAGTTTTAAAGATTCCCTAATATCTTCTGTCACAATAGCGAAGTTTATCAGACAATCTGATAAACTCGGTCGGTATCTGCAAATAAGCTATTGAGATGATCATAATCAAATCAGTAGACTAGTATTTGGAGAATATAAGATGAATAATTTACCCGTTTTTGACTATGAGGACATCCAACTCGTTCCTAATAAGTGTATCATCAATAGCCGTAGTGAAGCTGATACATCTGTTAAGCTTGGAGAACATACCTTTAAAATTCCAGTGGTTCCTGCTAACATGCAGACAATCATTGATGAAGATGTCGCAGAATATCTTGCAAAAAATGGCTATTTCTATGTCATGCACCGTTTTGATGAAGCAGCACGCATCCCTTTTGTGAAGAAAATGCAGGCACAGAGCTTGATTGCTTCTATTTCAGTAGGCGTTAAGGACTATGAGTATGCTTTTATTGATGCCCTAAAAACAGAAAATGCCGTACCTGAATTCATCACGATTGACATTGCACATGGTCATTCTGACAGCGTTATTCGCATGATTCGCTACATTAAAGAAGTTATTCCAGAAACTTTTGTCATCGCAGGCAACGTCGGTACGCCTGAGGCCGTTCGTGAGCTTGAAAATGCTGGAGCTGATGCGACAAAGGTTGGCATTGGACCAGGGAAAGTTTGTATTACCAAAGTTAAAACAGGTTTTGGTACTGGCGGCTGGCAACTGGCTGCCCTACGTTGGTGTGCTAAGGCTGCGCGTAAACCGATTATTGCGGATGGCGGTATTCGGACCCACGGAGATATTGCCAAATCAATTCGTTTTGGTGCAAGTTTTGTCATGATCGGTTCATTATTTGCCGGACACGAAGAAAGTCCAGGTCAAACCATCACCAAAGACGGTGAACTCTACAAAGAATATTTCGGATCAGCTTCTGAGTACCAAAAAGGTGAGAAGAAAAACGTCGAAGGCAAGAAAATTCTCGTACCACACAAAGGTGCCCTTCAAGATACCTTAACTGAGATGCAACAAGATTTGCAAAGTTCGATTTCTTATGCCGGTGGTCGTGATCTCGAAAGCCTGACGAAAGTTGATTATGTGATCGTAAAAAATTCTATTTGGAATGGTGATAGTATTTAAGACGATTGAAATAATAAAGTTCTGGACCTATTTCAGAACTTTTTTTGCAGATTAAAGAGTAGAATAATCAACAGATTATCTAGTTGTTTAAAAATATGTTATATTATATTGAATATATAACAGTATCATGGTAGAATAATATGATATATTTTTAACTGATTTGGTAAAGGAGGATAGGATTATCTATATAGATTGAGGTAGTCTTATCAATTTTAGAGGAGGAAGAATCATCAGAATGACTAACACAACTTCACAAAGAAAAGTATTAATTTCTGCAGCAGCTGGGATTGGCTTAGAAAATATGGACATTATGTTCCTGTCATTTTCTATGGCATCAATCATTGCAACATTTGGTGTCACGGGTACACAGGCTGGATGGATTGGAACAATTACCAATTTTGGCATGCTTTTTGGCGGTATTATTTTTGGAATGTTAGCTGATAAAATTGGTCGGGTTAAGGTTTTTTCATACACAGTCATTATTTTTTCAGTTGCATCAGCCTTGATGTTTTTTGCTTCAAATATTTATCTTGTTTATTTGTTTAGATTTATCGCAGGAATCGGGGCAGGTGGTGAATACGGTGCCTGCATGTCCTTGGTTTCGGAGTCAACGCCCAAAGAGAAATTAGGGAAAGCAACATCTATTGTTGCGATTGGCGGACAAATCGGTGCGATTTTGGCAGCGGTTTTAGCATCACTGATTATTCCAGCTTTTGGTTGGAAAATGTTGTATGTCATTGGTCTATTTCCTGTACTTATGGTGCTATGGATTCGAAAAGATATCAAAGAACCTGAGAGCTTTCAAGCGACCAATCGTGCTGATCGCGGTCATCTGGGTCTATTGTTTAAAGATAGTAAAACGTCATGGCAAACCATTGGTCTTAGCTTAATGGTCATGGTTCAAATCGCAGGCTATTTTGGCCTCATGAACTGGTTGCCTAAGATTATGCAAGATCAACTCAACCTTAATATCGCTGGTTCATCGCTTTGGATGGTTAGTACCATTCTTGGGATGTCTGTTGGGATGATGACCTTTGGGACAATCATGGATAAATTAGGATCAAGATTTTCATATACCATTTTCTTGATTTGCTCTGCAGCTTCAGTTTATCTTTTGGTACTTGCTAATAGTAAAGTGACTTTGATTTTAGCAGCAGTTGTTGTCGGCTACTTCATCAATGGTATGTATGGCGGCTATGGTGCGATTATTTCAAGTTTATATCCGACAGAAATTCGTGCAACAGCTAACAACTTTATCATGAATATCGGTCGCGCTGTTGGTGGCTTTTCATCGGTAATTATCGGTTTCTTGCTGGATAAATACTCCTTGATGATTGTTGTTGTTTTCTTGTCTCTTATCTACATCTTTAGTTTGGTGATTATGATGACAATTCCAGGTATTGGGAAATTGAAAAATGCCAATTAATTTTACATCTGTCAAGAAAAAAACTTGACACCGCAAAATAATCTGCTATAATAATAAATGTAAACAAAAAAGAAAAGAGAAATATCATGTCTGTAAAAATTCGTTTGACTCGCATGGGTTCAAAGAAAAAACCTTACTACCGTATTAACGTTGCTGATTCACGTGCACCACGTGATGGTCGTTTCATCGAAACAGTTGGGACATACAACCCATTGATCGCTGATGAAAATCAAGTAACTTTAAAAGAAGAACGCATTCTTGAGTGGCTTGGAAATGGCGCACAACCTTCTGACACTGTTAAAAACATTTTGTCAAAAGCTGGCGTTATGAAAAAATTCCACGAAGCAAAATACGCTTCAAAATAAGCAAGTATTATATTTGTGAGAAGCGACTATTTTTGGTCGCTTTTTTGATAAGTTTAGCTATGAGTAGCCCAGCTACTTTTTGAGTCTAAACTTTGACTAAACGAAAGAGACTATTATGGATTTAGATGTACAAGAGTTGGTATTGACGATTGTTAAGCCATTGACTACTGAACCTGACCTTGTTCGTATTGACGTCGTAGACGGAGATGAGTTTATCGAGTTTCACCTCCATGTTGCAGAACATGATATGGGACGAATTATCGGTAAGCAAGGTCGGATTATTCAAGCCATCAGAACGATTGTTTATTCTGTGCCTGTTGAAGGTAAAAAAATTCGTCTACTCGTCGAAAAATAATCAAAACGCTGGTTTCAGCGTTTTTTTTTGACGAAAAAGTCCCTTTTTTTGAGATGTTGTAGTATTGGACTGATAGGCGGTCTGTGGTATAATATAAGAATGGATTATTACAAAGTAGGAACGATTGTTAACACGCAAGGTTTACAAGGTGAAGTACGTATTATTTCGGTAACGGATTTCTCTGAAGAACGTTATCAAAAGAATGCTGAATTGGCCTTGTTTGATAAGGCTGACAATTTCGTCAGAACACTAAAAATTAAAACACACCGCAAACAAAAGAATTTTGATATCGTTAAATTTGACGGCTTATATAGCATTAATGACGTTGAGAAGTTTCGTGATTTCTCACTCAAAGTCGCTGCTGAAAACCGTGCTGAATTGGATAGCGAAGATGAGTTTTACTATGACGATATTATCGGCCTAGACGTTTTTGAACATGGCACAAAAATCGGTACTGTCTCAGAGATTCTACAACCAGGGGCTAATGACGTCTGGGTTATCAAGCGTCAAGGTAAAAAAGACTTACTCTTACCGTTCATTGACGATGTGATTTTATCTGTCGATATAGCTGGAAACCAAGTCACAGTTGAGATACCAGAAGGATTGGATGACTAAGATGCGAATTGATATTTTAACGCTCTTTCCAGAGATGTTTTCAAGTCTGGACCATTCGATTGTCGGTCGTGCGCGAAAATCAGAGAAAATTGACGTTAATTTCCATAACTTTAGAGATTTCGCGACTAACACGCAAAAACACGTCGATGATATGCCCTATGGTGGTGGTCAAGGTATGCTTCTCATGCCGCAACCCATTTTCGATACCATGGCATCATTTCCACACGAAAATGCTCGTGTCCTGATGATGGATCCAGCCGGTCGCAAATTTGACCAAGCCTTTGCGGAAGAGTTGGCGACAGAAGAGCAAATCGTTTTTCTCTGTGGGCATTACGAAGGCTTTGACGAGCGAATCAAAACCTTGGTAACCGATGAAGTTTCCCTAGGTGATTACGTCTTGACAGGGGGCGAAGTTGCTGCAGCTGTCATGATAGATGCCACCGTTCGCTTAATTCCAGATGTCCTTGGCAAAAAAGCTAGCCACGAAGACGACAGTTTTTCATCAGGCCTACTCGAATACCCGCAGTACACTCGACCTGAGGAGTTTAGAGGCCTCAAAGTACCAGAAGTGCTGATGAGTGGTCATCACGAAAACATTCGAAAGTGGCGCCTAAGCGAAAGCTTAGCGAAAACCCAACGTCTCCGTCCAGATCTTTTGGAAAAATACGAGCTGAACGCCGAGGAGAATGAGATTCTCAAAGGGTTAGAAGATGAGACTGTGGTACAATAGATGGAGATTAAAAATTATATCTGGGATTTTGATGGGACCTTGTTTGATACCTACCCCGTCATGCTAGATGCCCTACAACAAACCATCGCCAAACACGGAATTCTCTATGATGGTGATCTGGCATACTTTATCAAAAAATACTCGATTCGAAAATTTGCTTTGGATTATGCCACACCAGAATTTATTGATGACTATCATACACTCGAAGATGAGCTTCAGACAGATGTCAAGTTTTATCCAGAAATACCTGCTATTTTATCTGAAATTGTCAATAACGGGGGTCGAAATTTTGTCGTCAGCCATCGAGACAATAAAACCTATCAGTATTTAGGGGATTTGACAAATTTATTTTCTGAAATTATTACGAGTGATAATCACTTAGCTAGGAAACCAGACCCTGAAGCCTTAACCTACTTGATTGATAAATATAATCTGGATCCAAGTGAGACAGCCATGGTTGGCGATCGACCTCTAGATATACAAGCAGGCCAAAATGCTGGCATTAAAACGATTTTATTTGATGAAGCAGGCATTTTTCTGGATAATGCACTTAAAGCTGATGTGGTGTTCCAAACTTGGAAAAATTTTTAGCTGGCGAAAGTTCGTGGATGATTCCGCTTGGTCAGAGTGTTATTTCAGAAAGACTTTGAGCGGACGATAGTTCGCGAATGACCCTGCTTGGCTGAAACGCTAGTGCAGGTCAAGTTTCAAGATTTCACGAAGTGAAATCGCAGAAAGGATTTTAAAAAATGCAGATTGAACGCGAAAAAGAATTTGTCCACCAGTTTCACTATGATGCAAGAAACTTAGAGTGGGAGAAAGAAAATGGGACGCCTGAAACTAACTTAAATGTTCAATTCCAGTTAGTAGAAAATGCTGAGGGTGCGAGTGAAGCAGACACAGCGATTACAGCCATGTTAACCTTTATCATCGTCCTTGAAAACTTAGTGATTTCAGGCCACCTTAGTCAACTGAGCTATATTCGTGACTTAGTCATCGAAAATAGAGAGCAATTGGATCAAGAAAAGATGCAAGAATTAGCAGCCCCCTTGTTTGATTTACTTAACCGCCTAACATACGAGGTAACAGAAATTGCCTTGGATGAACCAGGCATTAATTTGGAATTTTGAGGTCGTATGAAAACCGCAATTATTACAGATAGCTCAGCTTATCTAAGTGATGACATAAGGAATAAAAACAACGTTTTTGTGTTGGATGTTCCAGTTTTTATCGCCGGTGAAACATATATTGAAGGCAAGAATTTGACTGTCCAAGCCTTCTATGACAAGATGGCAGTAACTGAAGAACTACCCAAAACGAGTCAGCCAAGTATTAGTGACTTGGTTACTTTGCTTGAAAAATTACAGGCTGACGGCTACACACACGTCATTGGTCTCTTTTTATCATCAGGCATTTCAGGATTTTGGCAAAATATTCAATATCTGAAAGATGAGTTTCAAGATTTGACTTTATTTTTTCCAGATACTTTAATCACGTCAGCGCCATTAGGTTATATGGTCGAAATGGCTTATAACATGATTAAAACCAATGCACAGTTTGACTTTATCACATCAGAATTGACTGAAATTATTGATCAAACAACAGCCTTTATTATCGTAGATGACTTAGATCATTTAGTTAAAGGTGGCCGTTTGTCAAATGGTGCGGCCATGATTGGTAATCTCTTAAACATCAAACCGATTTTACGCTTTGATGAAGAAGGGAAAATCGTTGTCTATGAAAAAATTCGGACAAGCAAAAAAGCCTTCAAACGGCTCTATAAGATTTTGGCTGAAAACACCAAGGATAGAGACTATAAAGTTTACGTGATTCATTCAAATATACCTGAAAAGGCACATGAAGTCGCAGAAGAATTAACCAGTAAGGGGTTTGATGTCTCGATTGCGAGCTTCGGTGCTGTTATTGGAACGCATCTAGGGGAAGGAGCACTCGGATTTGGTATGAGTCCGAAATTAAAATAATGATCAAAGTCATAATTTCTGGTTTTAAAGGTCGTATGGGATCGACTGCTGTTGATATGGTTAACAATGATCCTGAACTTGAATTAGCAGCTCTTATTGATCCATATACGACTGAAAAAGAGGTAGACGGTATCCCTGTTTTCAATGATAAAGCAGATGTCTTAGGCGTTGCTGCAGATGTCTGGGTGGATTTTACCATTCCAGATGTGGCCTATGCCAACACAAAATTTGCGATTGAACATAATATTTGCCCAGTTGTTGGGACAACAGGCTTTACAGAAGCACAAATTTCAGAGCTCATTGATCTATCACAATCGAAAAAAATAGGTGGCTTAATCGCTCCTAACTTTGCGATTGGTGCAATTCTAGTCATGGAATTCGCCCAAAAAGCAGCTCAATATTTCCCAGATGTTGAAATTATTGAGTTACACCATGATAAGAAAAAAGATGCGCCATCAGGAACAGCAGTTAAGACGGCAGAACTGATCAAAGAAACTAGGACCTATAAAAAGCAAGGGGCAGCTGATGAAGTTGAAACCCTGCCAGGTGCTCGTGGTGCTGAATTTGATGGCATGCGGATTCATTCTGTTCGCTTGCCAGGTCTTGTCGCACACCAAGAAGTCATTTTCGGAGCCAATGGTGAAGGCTTGACCTTGCGTCATGATTCTTACGACCGCGTTTCCTTTATGGGTGGTGTGAATCTTGGTATCAAGAAAGTCGTCAATCTCGACACCTTAGTATATGGATTAGAACATCTTTTATGAGAGTAGAAAAAATGCCGGCGGAGTTTGAGAAAGCTCTGCCGATTTTGCAAAAAATCAGAAATTCTGGCTACGAGGCTTACTTTGTTGGGGGCAGCGTGCGAGATGTTTTACTGAATCGTCACATTCATGATGTTGATATTGCAACTTCTGCCTATCCAGCTGAAACCAAGCAAATTTTCGAACATACGATTGATATCGGAATTGAACATGGCACAGTTTTAGTCCTAGAAAATGGTGGCGAATATGAAGTCACAACTTTTAGAACAGAAGATGTCTATGTCGATTATCGCAGACCATCGCATGTTAATTTTGTGCGGCAATTATCAGAGGATTTGTTACGGCGCGATTTCACCATTAACGCCTTTGCCCTAGCAGATGACGGTAATGTAATTGACCTTCATGGTGGCTTGGTAGATTTAGAAGCGCAAGTTCTTCGTGCTGTCGGTAATCCTTCTGAGCGCTTTAACGAAGATGCCTTACGGATCATGCGTGGCTTGAGATTTGCGGCAGTTTTAAATTTCGATTTGGAAA
Source organism: Pseudolactococcus raffinolactis NBRC 100932 (assembly GCF_001591765.1). Classification (GTDB taxonomy): domain Bacteria; phylum Bacillota; class Bacilli; order Lactobacillales; family Streptococcaceae; genus Pseudolactococcus; species Pseudolactococcus raffinolactis. Next base: position 11,200 of record NZ_BCVN01000032.1, read on the forward strand.
GCAAGACATTTGCTTCCATGAAAGAACATGCGAACTTACTGTCTAAAATCTCGATTGAGCGTATTTTCATTGAACTTGATAAATTACTGACTGCAGATTTCTGGCAAAAAGGTTTTCGTGAATTGCTAGCCATTGAAGCCTATCCCTATCTACCAGGATTTACGGATAAAACAGCTCTCGCCCATTTATTAGCGCTACCAGCAGGTTTTAAATTTACCAATTCAGTCCAATCCTGGGGGTATTTAGCCTACCAACTCGGCTACAGAGACGGTAAATTTTTACTCAAAAAATGGAAAGTCTCACGAGACTTCTCAACTGCAGTATCAAAATTTTTGAGCGCCTATGACAAGCGCTTGAAAGGTGATTTCTCGTCTGAGGATCTTTATATTTTAGGTAAATCAAGTCTGACCTTAGTCGAAGAAATGTTTGCTGCGCAAAATTTAGAGACGAATTTTGAGCATATCTCAGTACTCGATGTACAGTTACAAATCAGAACTAGAAAAGACATTGCCGTATCAGCAGGGCAAATCATGACAGAATTTGGGATTCAACCCGGCCCACAAATCGGCCAACTGTTCCACCAAATTGAGCTTGAAATTGTTAAAGGACAGCTACAAAACACCCCCCAAGAGATTTTTAATTATGTAAAAGGATATCATAAACATGGCGACAATGACTGATTTTCGTGTCGAAAATTTAACTAAATCTGTTGGAGACAAGACTGTTTTTTCACAGCTTAATTTTATCATCCACCCCTTAGATCGGATTGGTCTGATCGGTGTGAATGGCACAGGTAAGACAACCTTACTCGATGTCATCTCTGGCAAAGCGGGATTTGATGGTGATAATTCGCCATTTTTTGGCCGTAATGATTATAAAATAGAGTATTTAACACAAGATCCTCAGTTTGATGGTGAGCTATCCATCATGGATGCTATTTTATCTGATGACTTACCACAAATGCAAGCCATCAAACGCTATGAGCAGGCTTTGATAGCTCTCACGCAGGATGCGATGAATCCCAAACTGCAAGAAACGCTCAGCCAAGTCGAGGCGCAGATGACTGCGATAGAAGCTTGGGAGGTTGAAAACCAAGTCAAAACCGTCTTATCAAAACTGAAACTGCCGGATTTAACAGTACAGATAAAAAATTTGTCTGGTGGTCAGAAACGTCGCGTTCAATTGGCACAAGCACTTCTGAATCCAGCGGATTTGTTGTTGCTAGATGAACCAACCAACCATCTGGATGTTGATACCATTGCTTGGCTTGAAAACTATGTCAAAAATTCACGCCAAACGGTCCTATTCATTACTCATGACCGCTATTTTTTGGATAATCTAGCGACACGTATTTTTGAGCTGGATAATGGTCATTTGATTGAGTATCAAGGTAATTATCAGGATTATTTGCAGCAAAAAGCTGAAAATGATGAACGAGAATCAGCTCAACATCATAAAAATAAACAGCTCTACAAACAGGAATTAGCATGGATTCGAAAATCACCACAGGCTCGGGCGACCAAGCAGCAAGCGAGAATTGACCGCTTTGAAGACATCAAAAAAGATGTCCAAAGCGTGACGACATCAGATGATTTAACTATCAATGTCGCTACCGCGCGTATCGGCAAAAAAGTCATTAATTTTGACCATGTCAACTTTGCCTATGGTGCCGATAAAACGATTCTAAATGACTTTAGTTTGATCGTGCAAAATACAGATAGAATCGGTATTGTCGGCAACAACGGGACAGGTAAATCAACCTTGCTCAATCTCATCAGTGGTGATTTGACACCTGATTCAGGGAGTGTCGAAATCGGTGAGACAATTAAAATCGGCTATTTCTCTCAACAAATCCGTGGCCTTGACGAGTCAAAACGCGTCATTAATTTCTTGCAAGAAGTTGCGGATAATGCCCAAACATCCTCTGGCGAGTCAATTTCAGTCGTCAATCTATTAGAACAGTTTCTCTTCCCGCGGACAACCCACGGTACCTTGATTGAAAAACTTTCAGGTGGTGAGAAAAAACGCCTTTACCTGTTGAAGATTTTACTGCAACAACCGAATGTTTTGCTCCTAGATGAACCGACAAATGACCTTGATATCGCAACTTTAACAGTCCTTGAAAATTTCATCCAGCATTATCAGGGCGTTGTTATCACGGTCAGCCATGATCGTTATTTCCTGGATAAAGTGGCCAAGAAGTTACTGGTCTTTTACAAAGGAACGATTACAGAAGTTCACAAACTTTATTCCGATTATCTGACAGATAAGTTAAGCGACGAAAAAATTGTCGCTAAGACTGAAAGTAAGCCAGTCGTCAAGGAAAAAGTTGTTGAAAAACGCCGTATGTCTTATGCTGAAAAGCAGGAGTGGGCGACGATTGAAACAGATATTGCCGCACTAGAAGAAGCTATCGCAAGCATTGAAGCCGAAATGGCTGAAAATGGTGCAGACTTCACAAAACTAGGTGACCTACAAGCAAGCCTAGATGATAAAAACGCTGACCTACTAGCCATGTATGAACGTTACGAGTACTTATCGGAGTTTTAAATGCCAACTAATCCTAGAATTTTGAAAATGACCTTTGCTTCGGTTTATCCCTTGTATTTAGCCAAAGTTGAAAGAAAAAATCGCTCGCAGGCTGAGCTTGACCAAGTCATTCTATGGCTGACGGGTCTTAGCCAAGAAACCTTGGCAAATTTTATCGCGTCAAGGGCGACATTCCCTGAGTTTTTTAAAGCTTGTACACTGAACCCTAAGTCTGACACCATTACCGGCAGTATCTGTGGGGTTAAGGTGCAGGAGATTCAAGATCCGCTCATGAAGCAGATCCGTTTGCTGGACAAGGTCGTGGATGAGCTTGCTCGAGGTTGGTCACTGGAAAAAATTATGAGGACGTGATAAAATAAGCCTATGAGAAAAGCAGATAAGATTTTTATTGACAACATTAACAACATTTTAGAAAATGGTGTTTGGAGTGAGAATGCGCGCCCCAAATATAAAAGTGGTGTGACCGCAAACTCTAAGTATATCACGGGCGCTTTCGCTGAGTATGACCTGAGCAAGGGTGAATTTCCGATTACGACGCTACGTCCGATTGCCATCAAATCAGCCATTAAGGAGCTGCTTTGGATTTATCAGGAACAGACGAGTGATCTGGATGTTCTCGAAGAAAAATATGGTGTCAAGTACTGGAGCGAGTGGGAAGTTGGCGATTCTGGTAATATCGGTTTGCGTTATGGCGCAACGGTGAAGCAGCACGATATTATGGGTAAATTGCTAGATGGTTTAACTAAAAATCCCTGGAACCGTCGCAACATTATTAATTTGTGGCAGTATGCTGACTTTGAAGCATCAGAAGGGTTGCTGCCATGTGCCTTCATGACCATGTTTGATGTTCGTCGTGTCGGTGAAGATATCTTTTTAGATGCAACTTTGACCCAACGTAGCAATGACATGCTGGTAGCCCATCATATTAATGCCATGCAATATGTGGCCTTACAAATGATGATCGCCAAACATTTTGGTTGGAAAATTGGCAAGTTTTTCTACTTTGTCAACAACTTGCACATTTATGACAATCAGTTCGATAATGCCAAAGAACTATTATCTCGGACACCTTCTGAGAAAAATCCAATTCTCAAACTGAATGTTCCAGATGGTACCAACTTCTTTGACATCAAGCCTGAAGATTTTGAATTGGTCGATTACGAACCCGTCAAACCACAATTGACATTTGATTTAGCGATTTAAGCTGTCGGTTAGTTATTGCTTGACTAACATAAGAAATCGAGCTTAATGGCTATTGATTTCTAAACGATAGGAATATATCGCGAGCTGAGCACGTTAACCACGTGCTTTTTCTTGAAAATTTTACTGGGGATGAACCGTCTATTATGGAAATTGTAACGACGAAATTAAATGATGAGGCCTTGGCGCCACATATTTCAGAAGCCCATCTACTGATGGATGCCTGCCTCTTAGCAGGTGAAATTCTCATGGCCAATGGGTCTGAGATCACACGAGTAGAAGATGTGATTTTACGGATTGGCCGAGCAGCTGGCATTGAAAAAATACAAGTTTATGCCCTTTTGAATGCTATCACGGTCAGTTTTCCCACGCAAGGTCTGACACAAATGCGTGCCATTCCACCAAGAATCCAAACCATGGATATGGAAAAAATTGTCGCGGTCAATGACTTAACTCGAAAATTTACCGCTCATAAGATTGTCTTGACTGATCTGTATGATTGTCTTGAAAAAATCGATGTAACCATACCGACATTTCCTGTTTGGCTGCAAGTTCTAGCGGCAACATCAGTTTCAGTGCCTTTGATGGTCATGCTGACGAGAACAGCAGCACCGATTAATTTAGGTTTGACTGCGGTCAGCTCTTGTTTGGCCTATACGATTTATCTAGCCATTCGAAGTCGTTTTAATATGCGGTATTTTGCTTTATTTGTCGCAAGTTTAATGATTTCCTTAATCATGCTAGTAAGTTCTCACCTGCTGAAATCACCATTCGATCCAGATATTGTGATCGTCGGTGCCATTATGCCGTTTGTACCGGGTGTTGCCTTGACCAATGCGGTACGTGAAATCATGGCAGGAAACTTCATTTCAGGACAGGGGCGGATTATTGAAGCTCTCTTATCCGCAGCATCAGTTGGCCTGGGCATCGCCCTATTGTCATTTTTCTATTGATTGAAGGGAGTGATCGTGGTCGTTTTTCTTAATTTGATGGGTCAAACTATTTTGGCTTATATCAGTGTCTTTGCTTTTGGTATTATGCTCAACATCCCCAGAAGAACGCTGAATCGCGCTGGTATTGTTGGGGCTTGTGCTTGGTTGGTTTATGAGCTAGTGATCGTGCTAACTCAGCATTTTTTAGATAAAAATTGGCGTATTGTCCTAGGGACTTTGCTTGCAAGTGTCGTCATTGGCGTGATGAGTTTGAGTATGAGCAGAGCGCAGAAAGTTCCAGTTTTGATTTATAATATACCTGGTATTTTTCCTTTAGTACCAGGAGCGCAAGCCTATCAAGTGGTCAGAAACTTGGTTGTAGGCAATCGTGAAGTCGCGACACAGAATTTTGAGCTCCTCGTCATTATTGCTGGGGCCATCGTGATTGGCTTTTGGGTCGCTGAACTAATCAATCGTTTACGTTCTCTCCATCGTCTGACTTAAGTCGGGCGTTTTTTGTTATACACTTAAACTATAACAAAATGCTACTTTTATATATTTTACAACTATATCAAGAGGTGTTAGAATAAGTCATATCAAAATTAAAACCTAAAGGGGAACACTATGACAACATCTATCATCGGCTATCCACGGATTGGTGCACAACGTGAACTGAAATTTGCGACTGAAAAATTTTTCAAAAAGGAACTTTCAGAAGCTGACTTACAAGCAGTAGCCGCAACACAACGTCAAGCCAACTGGCAAAAACAAGCAGCAGCGGGAATTGATTTCATTGCATCCAATGACTTTTCTTTCTACGATACAACATTGGATACTGCTTTTGCACTCAACATTGTCCCAAAACGGTATCAGGAGCTAGCTGTTTCACCACTTGAAAGATATTTTGCAGCAGCACGTGGTCACCAGTCTGAGGCGGGGGATGTCAAGGCACTAGCCATGAAAAAATGGTTCAATACTAACTATCACTACATGGTGCCTGAGTTCGATGATGGCACAGAGATCAAGCTAGATTTGACCAAATTACTGTCGGAGTATCGTGAAGCCCTAGCGCTTGGCATTACGACAAAACCAGTTTTAATCGGGCCTTTCACACTTTTAAAGTTGATTCGTTTCACAGGTCAAACACAGCTTTCTGATGTGCAAGAGGACTTTGTTAAAGCCTATTCTGAAATTTTGTCAGTGCTTGCGACAGAAGAAGTCGCCTGGCTCCAACTAGATGAACCTGGACTTGTATTTGACCTCACTGAATCTGATATTCACTTGTTCAAAGCTATCTATACCGCGCTTTTACCGCAAAAACAGACAGTCAAAGTTTTGCTTCAAACCTATTTTGGCGATGTGCGAGATGTCTATTCTGACTTAATCCAGCTAGATTTTGACGGCATCGGTTTAGATTTTGTCGAAGGTCGAAAAACAGCTGAGCTTATTCAAACACATGGTTTTCCAGCCGATAAAAAACTCTTTGCAGGCGTGGTCAATGGCAAAAATATCTGGCGAAATGACTATCAAAAAACGCTGGAGATCTTGCAGACATTGCCCAAAGATTCACTCATCATCTCCACCTCTTGTAGCCTCCAACACGTGCCCTACACCGTAAGCGCTGAGCCTGAATTACCACAAGACATCTTACGACATTTTGCCTTTGCAGAAGAAAAACTGTTAGAGCTCAAAGACCTAAACGACATTTTCTACCATGGTCAAGTTGACAGCTTAACTGCTAATCAAGCTTTATTCGCATCTGAACGTTACCAAGGCAATCAAGCCGTCCAAGCCAAAGTTGCAGCGTTAGGAGAAGCAGACTTTACCAGAACACCAACTTTTGCCCAACGAGAAGCGATTCAAAAAGATATTTTCCAGCTACCAAAATTACCAACGACAACCATTGGCTCATTTCCACAAACAGCAGATGTCCGTAAGAATCGCTTAAGCTACAAACGTGGGGACATCACAAAAGCAGCGTATGACACCTTTAATCAAGAAAAGACTAAAGAATGGATCAAATGGCAGGAAGCAGTTGGTTTTGATATCCTAGTTCATGGCGAGTTTGAACGTAATGACATGGTTGAGTATTTTGGTGAAAAACTAGATGGCTATGTCTTTACGAAAAACGCTTGGGTTCAATCCTATGGTACCCGCTGTGTCAAACCACCGATTGTCTGGGGAGACATTGCTCGAGTTCAACCCCTTTCAGTCGCAGATAGCGTCTATGCTCAGAGCCTAACAGACAAACCACTCAAAGGTATGTTGACAGGGCCAGTGACCATTCTTAACTGGTCATTCCCACGTGAAGATATATCACTTAAAGCTTCAACACTACAGATTGCATTAGCCATTCAGGAAGAAGTGCTCGACCTGGAGCAAAATGGTATCAAGATCATTCAAATCGACGAAGCTGCACTTCGGGAAAAATTACCCTTGCGCCAGACTGATTGGAATAGTGAATACCTAGATTGGGCTATTCCAGCCTTTCGCCTGGTTCACGCCAAAGTCGCCCCTGAAACGCAAATCCATACTCACATGTGCTATTCAGAATTTACGGACATCATTCCAGCCATTGATGCCATGGATGCTGATGTCATCTCTTTTGAAGCAAGCCGTAGCGACCTGTCCATCCTTGATGCCCTCCAGGCCAATGGTTTCAGGACGCAAAGTGGTCCCGGGGTATATGATATCCACAGCCCACGTATCCCATCGGTTGAAGAAATTCAAAACGTGATTCGTCAGATTCTTACAAAAGTTCCAGCAGAAAAACTCTGGATTAATCCAGACTGTGGTCTCAAAACTCGAGGTGTGACAGAAGTGAAAGCAAGCCTAGAAAACTTAGTCAAAGCTACACAAGACATTCGTGCAGTCCTTTAATATTGAGCTCTATATTACTTGAAAAAAAATGACCTCCAAAATCTAATTTTGGAGGTCATTTTTTTTCAAGAGACGATGATAAGTGATTGTTTTTTTAGCCCTAAGTTAAGTTTAACCATAGACTTCCTCTTCCTTTTTAATTCTGCTTATCAAATTGTTTTTTTGATTAGTTAAATATTCTTTTTCTCTTTGTAGAAGTGTTTGATGAGTCTCAGGATTTGAAAAATATATTTTGCTTTTAAGTTCTTTTTTTAAGTAGTCAAGTGCCTCTGCTAGTGTTCTAGCTTTACCACTTGCCAGATATCTTTCTAGCGATGTCAAATGCTCAACGCTTAGATAATGATCCGGTACCCTAGGTTTTATGAAATATGGATGTGAAACAATATGACAAGCTTTTTCATCGATTTTTTCAATATCATCAAATAGTCTTTTCGATATTTTTTTTTCAAGTAGACTGGTGAAAGATCTAAAAAGCGGATGACGCCACATCATGTGTATAAATAGATAAGGTAAGACAATGAGAGAAACCGTGATGAGTAGTAAACCGGATAGCCGTATAGCCAATTCGGTAGAATCAGTCAGCCCCAAATTATTAATTTCCAAAGCCGATAATGAAAAGATCCAAATCACTATTGGAAAGAATGAGGCAAGCATACCTGCGGAGATCGTACGTATCATACGTGTTTTTTCGTGAAAAATTCTCAAGCGTTCATTTCTTGTATAGGCTATTTTTTCTAACTTCTTCAAAAGTAAGATGGTTGTGTTAAAGTAATCCAAATTATTTATTTTTTCCAAGATATTCTCCTTCATTATTTTGACACAAGCTATTTTCTAGTGTCTTAATTTCATGTATCATAAGCTATTTTTCATATCTGCTAAGCCGTCAATAAACTGTACTAATTCCTCATTGTTCCAATCTGAGTAAAACAAAGAGGTGGAAAAGAAAGGTACGTCTTTATATTTTTTCTCAGGTAACCAATTTGAAACAATCCCATCAGGTTTTTCGTCTTTCAATTGTTCTGAAGTATAAACGACAATAGGCACTGGGGAACTTTTAATAATTTTATAGATGAGCACTTCTCTATGAAGCGTCGAAATACTACTTTGAACAAGAAGTTTAATGGGCTGATGATTTTTCTCGATAATCGCTGTCAATATCATCGCATAAAAGTGAAGCAAGGCAGGAAAGCCTTGTATTAATGTATTGATTGTTTGGTTATTTTCACGTATATCTCTAAGAAATTCTGTGATAAAAGTAGCTGTATAACTTTTAGTGGCTTTAAATTTTTCAATCATGTTTGTAAGATCAAAAACTTTACTTTCACCTTTAAAAAGCGAAGCTTCTTGATTGATAAGTCCCAAATTGTAATTGAAATATTTGAGTTCGCTGCCATTTAAGGTAATACCTGATTTTTCTTGAAATTTGGAAATAAAGTATTGAATATCTGAAGAGCTATAATTTTTGACTTGAAATTCAGGTTGTTTACATTCTTCAATTGTGACCAAATTCGTACGGCAAAACATAAAATATAAGTAGCGACATTCTCTGTGTTTTATTTCTAAATCAGGACAATAGTGAAGAAAATTAAGGGCGTCAATTTTCTGGAAAAAGTCAGTATAACTGATTTAAGGTGAATCCGGCAGTAAATAATCCTCTGATGAGTCTATAAAGTAACCATTTCTACCTCTGATTTGTGCAATGTGGAAAAATAATCTTATTCTAGATAAGGTAGAATAGCTCATTTGTGGCACGAGTTTAAGTGCTAATTTCGTAATTCCACCAAGTCCTGGGAATTCACCAATAATATCATCAGGATATAGTCCCCAAAACAAATTATAGTATAAAAATCTAATTTGTTGTTCTTCTCCTTGTATGGGATCTTTTTGAAGAAAGTTGATTTGACAGTAATAAGGTTTTAAAGACTTATTTAATTGATTAATGTGGACAGAAAGATTACTCCTACTAATTGTCAAATCAAGGTATAATTTGGTAAAAGTAATTTGCGAATCTTCTAAAATGCGTGACATAATTTGAAATTTAACAGATTCTTGAGTGAAGTGCGCATACAAATCTAAAATGTTAAAGTTAGATCCGGATAACATTTTAAGTTTGTTATTTTCGACTATAAAGGTTTTTAACTTTTTCCCTTTACAATAGTGCAATAGTGTCTCAACATAGTTTTTTATGGTTTGTTTTGTGATACCGATATAATTTTCAAGTTCTTTAAAAGAAAGTTCTTTTGAGGGTGCTTTGTGCAAATGCTCGATAATCTCCAAAATGAACTTAGATTCCTTACATAACAAGAACGTTTTCATAAATTCCTCCCTGAATGATTTATGCTTTTTTTTTACTATATTTTGAATTATAATACAAAATCCTTTGTAATTCTAATTATATGTTGAGTTTTTTTATAAAAAAGCTTATGTAACTCTTATAAATGCTGTTGTTGAGCCGTTTTTGATTAGTTTCTTTATTTTTTTTTTTTTTTATAAAAAATGTAGGATTCTTGTTGTAAAAAATATCGTAAACTAATGTTACAGTCATTTGAACAAGTGTTGTGACAAAAAAGTTATAGCATATTGTTTAA
>NZ_BCVN01000033.1 GCF_001591765.1 Pseudolactococcus raffinolactis NBRC 100932
GGATTATACATCAAATTAATGAAAACATAAGGTGCATATCGGTTTAAGGATTGAAATAGTTATATAGTATTTAATAATTTTTACATATTCTCCGTGTATTTCTATGATATAATTAAAATAAAATATTTTAAAATAAAAGAAGGGAAAGAAAATGAAAAAATTTAAAGCTAGACGAATTCCAAAGATAATCTGGGGGATTTCAATACTATTCAGTGCGTGTTTGGGTTACATTTTTTATCTTGCACTAAGCGCCTTGATCTGGAGTCCTGAGCCCAAAGTTGTCAATGATTTACTGGGAATGTTGCTGACATCGGTATTATTGTTGGGTATGTGGTTTGCCATTATTAAAAGAGGTTGTAACGAAAAGATTGAGTCTAAAGTTAAAAAAGTTGATTTGCTTATCTTGCCTTTAGAAGTTGAAAACAAAGTTGCTGGATTGATGTTTGTCGGGATAGTATTTTTGCTCATGGGTGTAGGTGTTTTGTTGATCACTATTTCAAATGATACAGTCGATTTTGTTATTGTTATTGTGGCTTTTTTATTGATTCTTTCGGGTGGCTTTCTTATTTTACAAAGGCTGATGGCAGCGGGTAAAGTGATTTTGAGTGTTGATGAGGTAGGGATAACTTATCGTCCGACAACACTGTTGAAGCAACAGACGATTGGGCCAATCCCTTGGTCGGAGATAACAGAAATAGGTATTAAAACAATCTCTACAGGTCGGGGTAGTCAAAGCTATTTTCAGGTTCAAGCGCTTGATCCAGAGCGATATACGCTGAATAAAAAGAGAGGTATCTTATTCGAGAAGGTGAGACAATTTGGGTTACGTCTAACTCATGATGAAAAGACGGCTATATTAGCCCCCTTATCGTTGTTAAAAATAAAAGCGGATGCTTTGGTATTGGTTTGTCAGCATGAACAAGCCAAACATCAAATGAATGATCACGAGATCTTACAAGAAGTTGAGGAGCCAGTAAGAGAGGAAGAACAGCTACAACCTTCTCCTATAGAGGCATCGTCTGAGATATCAGAAGCGCGTCAAAGTAAACAGAAACTAGCCTATATTTTGACTGCTATGATTTTTCTGGCGATCGCTATATTTGGTGGTTTCAGTTATCTGAACACGCAAAATAAGTACGCTGGTTTAAAAAACAAAACACAGTATATCATCACCACAGATGAAAAGGAAAATTCAGAAATCATACTCAGCTTTAAAATTTTTGCTGATGCGCGCAGTCAATACCCAGTCGTGCTTTTTGCGACAGAGTTAGATGACAATATCTCAATTGACCGAGAAAGTATTGCAGATCTAATCAAGCTACAGGATGGGGTTATCAAAGAGGATAAAATCTATCATTTGCAATCTGAGGGGGATAATGTCGCCAGTTATTCAAAATTTAAAGTTCAAAAAGGGAGCATTACCTTAGATTTGGATAATAACATGGCACGCTTGATATTGGGCGATGCTGACTATCTGAAATTGAGCGAGCTAGAATCAAATGCAAAAGCGGGATATATTAAGGCAAAACTCCAATACGAAGATGGGGAGACACCCGAAAATGTTCGGATTTATACAGTAGCCAATCTAAAGAAAAATTATGACTTGGAATAAATAGTAATTAGTTTTTTCTGTAAATGAAACGTGGCTAGGAGATTCTTACATAAAAAATCGTGTTGGAAATTTTCCAAACACGATTTTTTTATAGAGCTAACAAGTTTTATTTTACTTGAGTGATGACTAATGTAGTACCCCTCAAACATCCTGACGTAAAACATCCGCATATTCAGGTTTTATCTTAAATTCTTTTTGAGCAAAAGGACAGATTGGGAAGATTTTTTTGTCTTCACGACGAGCCTTTTCGACAACCTTGGCAACGAGTTGTTCAGCTAAACCATTGCCACGATATTCAGGATTAACACCAGTGTGGACAATAATCAGTGTCGATTCAGCCTCCATAAAAGCAATTTCACCAGCTTGTTGTTTCGTATCTGAATTGATCAAAATAATTTGATCGCCTTGGTCTTCAAATGTAAAGGTTGGCATGGTCGTTTCTTCTTTCGCTAAATTGTCTTGTCCGTGGTAGAGCCATTTGAGAGCGCCGCTTGGACAAGAATTGACGACTTGTATACATTGTTCAGCAGATTCAGCATTACCTGTGATAATCCAAGGTCTCCGTCCAACTTCAAAAACGTTTGAGTCACCACGAACACAATTCCCAACGTGGGCACAAATATCTTTATTATAAAAAACATCCAGGTCGTCAGAGTAATATTTGCGATAACCAAGTCCTAACAAGTCCTCTTCTGTGACTGTCTTGCCATTGATTTTATTACCTTCCATAGTCGCCTCTTTTTCTAGTATTCTTTTCAAATAAAGTTTGGTTGCAAAGTCGGCACTAAAATGGTCATGTCCTGACGTCTATACTTTTTAATTTTAGCGGAGACTTCCATAAGATTATTATATCATTTATCGGTTATTAAGTGCTTGAAAAACATTGGATTTTGCGGTAAAATCTGTATATGGCTTATAAAAAACAACAAAAAACAACTTTTCAAAAAGTTGTCATGCTCATTGTCTGGTTGATGCTGATTTTAACTGTGTTCGCAGCAGTTGCAGCAGCAGTTTCAGTCTTTATCTGATCTCATCTTTGGATGAGTTTTTTTGCGCTCAAATATGGTACAAGGGGCTCGCTTCAACGTGACTTGTGTCTAAAACTAGAACCTCATTTTTAGCATCAATGTCATGTTGCATGAGTGTGTTTTCCATGGTCAAATGCGCCAGCTCCTTGAGATTGTTTTCTTGACTGCGGTGACCAAGAAAGATTTTCTTAGTTTGTGATCCGATAACGGAAATCGCTGTACTAGCGCCATCTTCATTAGACAAATGGCCGTGGTCAGAAAGGATCCGTTGTTTTAACCGCCAAGGATAGTTACCCATCCTCAGAATTTCAACATCGTGATTCGATTCCATCAGGTAAGCATCTGCGTTTTCGATGGTTCCGCGCATCCGATCGCTAACATAGCCAGTGTCTGTCAACATGACAAAACTCTTGCCATCTTTCATGAACTTATAGAACTGAGGTGCAGCAGCATCATGACTGACACCGAAACTTTCTATATCCATATCGCCAAAGGTCAGCATTTTCCCCATCTCAAAGACGTGTTTTTGATTGGTATCGATCTTGCCACAGGATTCCCCAATAGCTTGCCAAGTTTGTTCGTTGGCATAGAGATCTATTTTATACTTACGAGCAAGTACACCTAATCCTGCCACGTGATCTTTATGTTCATGTGTCACGAGAAGGCTGTCCACATCACTCAGACTACGGCCGATTTCATTCATGAGACCTTCGATTTTTTTACCAGAAAGTCCTGCATCAACTAAAATCTTACGTTCAGGTGTCTCAATATAAGTCACATTACCAGTAGAACCACTGGCTAATATACTGTATTTAAATCCATTTTCTTCTGTCAATTTCGTTTCCTTGCTAAAAGTAGACTACCATGATCCGAGAGTTCCTTGGCATCATGGTAGTTTTTTGTTTTTTGTCTACCAGACTAGTCTGAAAGGCCGATCCAGTCATCGACTTCAGGATCATTTTCAGCTTCGAGTGGTGCATAAGGGAGGACAACGGTAAATGTCGTACCTGTTTCTCCGTCAGACTTAGCCCAGACGAAGCCATCGTGCATTTTCACAATGTCACGAACGATAGCAAGCCCAAGTCCAGTCCCCCCCTGTTCACGACTGCGCGCCTTATCAACACGATAGAAACGATCGAAAATTTTAGGCAAGTCTTTTTTGGGAATACCGAGTCCTTCATCAGTGATGCGCAAAACAACTTGTGTATTTGTCTGTTCCAAGCTGACAGTAATTTTGCCACCAGCAGGGCTATACTTGATGGCATTATTCATCAGATTGTCAATGACTTGTCCCATTTTATCGGTATCAATTTCCATCCAAATTGGTTGTAGCGGGATTTGACGGACAATCTTAAATTGCTTTTCATTCTCGTCACTATTGCCGACAATTTGGTCAAAACGGTTGAGTTGATAGTGGAGAAAAGCAACGAAGTTAATAACCTCTTTTTCGAGGGCAATGGTATCAGAATCCATACGAGATAAGGTCACCAAATCTCGAATCATTCGAATCATCCGATCTGTTTCTTTCAGCGAGACTTTAATGAAGCCTGGTGCAATGTCAGGATCGTTGATTGCTCCCTCGTCAAGTGCCTCTAGATAGGATTTGACGGAGGTTAGGGGAGTCCGCAATTCATGTGAAACGTTGGAAACAAACAAACGTCTTTCACGTTCATTTTTTTCTTGTTCTGTGACGTCGTGTAAAACAGCAACGACCCCAGAAATAAACCCTGATTCTCGGCGGAAAAGAGCAAATTTAATACGTAGGGTCGTAAATTCGCCCATGGCGTTTTCGGAATCAAGGATGATTTCAGGCTCAGATTCTAGTAGATCTCGGAAAGAATAGTCAGCGGCAATATCCAAGGCATCAATAATTTTTCGAGAGAGGAGGTTTTTTTCTGAGACGTTGAGATACTCTAAGGCAGCTGTGTTGGCCAGGACGATTTTACCACGACGATCTGTCGCAATGACGCCGTCTGTCATGTAGGTTAAGATGCCGTTGAGTCGCGTGCTAGAGGATTCTAGTCTTTCTTGCGCGTGCTCTGTCTTTTCACCGAGATTGACCACCTTGTCATAGAGTTGGTTGATTTCTGTATGGCCTGGAATTTGCTTTCGGACTGTGTATTTTTGCTCAGTGAAATCGTCGATTTGATCTGAAATTTGATTCAGACCGACGGAAATTCGTCGTGCAAACCAGATCAGCAAAATGAGCGAGCTGACATAAAAGATACAAAAGCGTGTTAAAGAGGCTTGATGATTCAGGAAGCCATCCGCATTCAAAGCAAATAAAGTTGAAAAAAGCAGTAAATGTGAGATTACCGCTTTAAATAGGATGGTGCTTGTAAAAGGGAGTTTATTTTTCATTCGGATTACTCAAATAATAACCGACACCACGACGTGTCGCAACATACTCAGGGCGACTCGGCGTATCTTCAACTTTTTCGCGCAACCGACGAATGGTCACGTCAACCGTCCGAACATCACCGAAATAATCATAGCCCCAAACTGTTTCGAGCAGGTGTTCACGCGTCATTACCTCACCGACATGTTGGGCCAGATAGTGTAAGAGCTCAAACTCACGATGCGTCAAATCAATATGCTTATCATTTTTATAAGCCGCATACTTCTCAGGTGCAATGGTGATGTCACCAATCCGGATTTCTTTTTTATCAGAACCAGGTGAAACAGTCTCTGCTGTCAGGTTAGAGCGACGTAAATTAGCTTTGACGCGGGCTAATAGTTCACGGTTTGAAAAAGGCTTGGTCACATAGTCGTCTGCCCCTAACTCCAGACCGATAACTTTATCAAATTCACTGTCTTTGGCAGAAACCATGATAATCGGTACCTCTGAAGATTTTCGAATTTCGCGTGCTACTTCAAGACCGTCTTTTTGCGGTAACATGAGGTCAAGCAAAATGAGATCGGGTTGTTCAGTAGCAAAAATCTCAAGCGCCTCTTCACCATCAAACGCAGTTAACACTTCGTAGCCTTCCTTAGTGAGATTGAATTTGACAATATCAGAAATCGGCTTTTCGTCATCAACAACAAGAATTTTTTTCATATGTAATTTCTCCATCAATACCTTTATTATACTGTTTTTTGCCTGTTTCAGCAATCAAAAGTGTCTAGTAGTCCGTGGTAAGTCTGAAAATTTTCAGAAAGAATTGTTTGACAATTCAGAAATTAAATGGTAAAATAGGCACATGTTGCAACTTGTGACATGTTATAAAACGTGAGATATTAGTAAAAAACACATTTTATAACGGAAACGGATAAAAATAGATAGATGAGGAGTCTCAAATGCCGCTTATAGCGTTTAAAAATGTCCAGAAATATTACGGCGATTATCATGCTCTGAAAGATATCAATTTGGAGATCGAGGAAGGACAAGTTGTCGTATTATTAGGCCCTTCTGGTTCTGGTAAGTCTACCTTGATTCGAACGATTAATGCTTTAGAAGGCATTGAATCTGGAGAACTCATCGTTAATAATCACCATGTTGATCATGCGACTAAAAAAGATTTGGTTGAACTTCGAAAAGAAGTCGGTATGGTTTTCCAACATTTTAATCTTTATCCCCATAAAACTGTGCTAGAAAATGTAACATTGGCACCGACGAAAGTTCTTAAGCGTGAATTGCGTGAAGCAACGGTCACTGCTGAAAAATATTTGAAGTTTGTGAATATGTGGGATAAAAAAGATGCCTTCCCAGGTCAACTGTCAGGTGGACAAAAACAACGGGTTGCGATTGCACGTGGACTAGCCATGAATCCAAAGTTATTATTATTTGATGAGCCAACTTCAGCGCTTGATCCAGAAACGATTGGTGATGTCTTATCGGTTATGCAAGGTCTTGCAAAAGACGGCATGAACATGGTTGTCGTCACTCACGAAATGGGATTTGCCCGTTCAGTTGCTGACCGGATTATTTTCATGGATGCTGGGGAAGTTATAGAAGATACGACAGATGTTGCAGGGTTCTTTGACAATCCACAAGAGCCACGTGCTAAACAATTCCTGAGCAAGATTATCAACCATTAAGTGAGTATCACATGATACTCAAATCTGATGAACGGCGCAAGTCGTATCAAAAGGAATATGAACTAAAAAGGGAGTATAGAATGAAAAAATCTATTAAACTGTTGGCAACACTCGCAACCGTTTTTGCTGTTGTTACATTGGCAGCCTGTGGGGCATCAAAAGAAGATAGCTCTAAATCTGCAACGGATAACATCAAAGCCAAGGGCAAGATTGTGATTGGTGTCAAACAAGACGTGCCAAATTTTGGTTATAAAGATCCTAAGACCAATAAATTTACAGGTGTTGAAATTGACTTGGCTAACAAAATTGCCAAAGACCTTGGCGTAAAAGCCGAATTTGTGCCAATCACTGCACAAACTCGTGGACCATTGCTTGATAATAAACAAGTCGATGCTGTTATTGGTACGTTTACAATTACACCTGAACGTCAAAAAACATATAACTTTACGACGCCCTACTTTACAGATGAAGTTGGATTCTTGGTGAACAAAGCATCCGACTTTAAATCAGTTGATGACTTAGATGGTAAGACGATTGGTGTCGCTCAATCTGCTTCTACCAAAAATGCACTTGAAGCACTAGGTAAAGAAAAAGGATTTTCTTTTAAATATTCTGAGTTGGCTGATTACCCAACCTTGAAAACTGCTTTAACATCAGGTCGTATCGATGCTTTCTCAGTTGATAAATCAATTTTGTCAGGCTATGTTGATGCAAAAACTGAGATTATGGGCGAAGGCTTTGCCAGTCAAGAATACGGGATTGCAACTAAAAAATCAAATACTGAATTGGCAGATTATCTTGACAAACAAGTTAAGACACTGAAATCAAACGGTGAACTTAAAAAGATGACAGATAAATATAATTTGAAAGATGCTACCGCTAAATAAGTTATTGGTATCACAGGTTAGAACAATAAAAAAGCATGGTTAATGCTTTTTTATTAAAGAAAGGTGTTATATGAGTCCTTTTGCTTTAGAACGTTGGCAGGCATTCTTTGCTGATTTCGGACAATTTGCTAAGGGATTTCTCTATACATTAGAGATTTCCATTGGTGCTTTGCTACTCGCCATGCTATTAGGTGTGGTGTTTGGCTCGCTCTCTGCCACAAGAAATAGGGTTTTACGAGGGATTAGCCGTGTTTATGTTGAGGTGTATCAAAATACGCCCTTATTGATTCAGTTTGTTGTGGTCTATTATGGATTTCCGCTTCTAAATAAAGAGTTGGTCATTTCTGCATTTTGGACAGCGATTATTTGTGTCGGTTTATATCATGGTGCCTATATTGCTGAGGTTATTCGCTCTGGTATCGAAGGTGTTCCCAAAGGTCAGACCGAGGCTGCAGAATCACAAGGTTTTACATATGGTGATACCATGCGCCTGATTATTTTGCCTCAAGCTATCCGCATGATTTATCCACCACTGACAAACCAAGTAGTCAATTTGATTAAAAATACGTCAACTGTAGCGATTATTTCGGGTGCAGATTTGATGTTTACGGCCAAATCATGGTCATCAATGAATGTTAACTATATTCCAGCCTTTGTTGGAGTTGGTGTACTTTATTTTGTTCTATGTTTCCCGCTTGCAACTCTGGCGCGTCGCATGGAAGAAAAAAATAAAAATGCCTACAGTGTTGGCTAGAAAGAGAGGGAATGACGCATGAGTTTAGCACAAGAAGCAGCGCAAGTTTTCACGACGACCAATATTCGATTTCTCTTTCAAGGATTAGGGTTGACGCTTTTTATTGCCTTTATTTCGATCTTTCTTTCAACGATTTTTGGAACTTTGTTAGCAGTTATGCGTAATGGCAAAAATCCATTTTTGAAGTTGATTGCGAGTGTCTATATTGAAGTGGTCAGAAATGTGCCCAATCTTTTATGGATCTTTGTGGTCTTCTTGATTTTTCAAGTTAAGTCAGTACCAGCAGGAATTATTTCTTTTACAGTCTTTACGACAGCTGCACTTGCGGAGATTATCCGTGGTGGGCTGAATGGTGTGCCAGAAGGTCAAACTGAGGCTGGTAAATCGCAAGGTTTCTCAGACGCTCAGATTCTGACGTACATCGTCTTGCCTCAAGCCATCCGTAAAATGTTACCTGCCATTATTTCGCAGTTTGTAACGGTCATTAAAGACACATCTTTTTTATACTCAGTTATTGCATTACAAGAACTATTTGGTAATTCACAAATTTTGATGGGACAATATTTTCAAGCTGGACAAGTTTTTATGCTATATGGCTTTGTTGCCTTGATTTATTTCGTCATCAACTTTGCGATTTCACAATTTTCACGCAAGCTCCAAAAATCATGGGCGAATTCACTTGAATAATGTTAAAATGGAACCGAGAGGTTCTTTTTTATATGACTGAAAATCAAATGTATCCGCAGCTCGATCCAACACCCAACACTTTAAATGAACAATTTATTACGGTTTACAAAAAAATAGAGGCTTTTGCTAATAGAAAATTCAATAAAACAGGCAAGTATATGCCGATGTCACAACTGACAGATGCTATTATGGCTGATATAGCAGGTGCGCGCGAGTACTCAACAGACTTTGAGTTGTTTAATAATTTACGCAATATGATGCAACATAAGATGTCAGATAAGTATTTCGTGATTCAACCAGAAGTCGTGGCACAAATTCAACACGTCTATGAAGTGCTGACCAAACCCTTGACCGTAGGTCAGTTATTTGTATCAAAAGTTATCTTTGTGCCTGAATTTGCTGATTTTGAGACGGTGATTAATCTGATTAAGCGACATCACCACACTCAGTTTCCGGTCATCCGCAACGGCAAATTTGTCATGCGTAAAATCATCACGGCCAATGCTTTAGTTCACGCTTTAACAGAATCTGAGAAACCGTCAGTATCACGCATATTGGTTCACTCGCAAGCGATAGTGAGGTTTATTCCAGCTTCTGCCTCGATTTTTGAGGCGGAAAAAATACTGCTTGACGAGATGAAACTTGGTCAGAAGTCTGTCGTTTTACTCATTACCAAAGTGACCGACTATAAAAAAGTGCGTCCAGTCGATGTGATTGGTCTGATCAATATCGCGGATTTGCCCCAAATATTAGCAAAAAAATGATATAATTTAAACTATGACTAAAGGAATTTTGATCACGTTGGAAGGGCCTGAGGGCGCTGGTAAAACAACGATATTACAACAGATTTTACCGATATTAACACAAGTAGGTGTTGCGATCTTAACAACACGCGAACCAGGTGGGATTCGGATTGCGGAGAGTATCCGTGAGATTATTTTGGCGCCTGAAAATACAGCAATTGATGGTAAGACAGAGTTGCTTTTGTTTGCTGCAGCACGCAGACAACATCTCAATGAAAAAGTACGCCCTGCCTTAGCTGAAGGGAAAATCGTTATCATTGATCGCTTCATTGATTCTTCGGTTGCCTATCAAGGCTATGCGCGTGGGATTGATGTCGCCGATGTTGAAATGATAAATAACTTTGCGACGGATGGTCTCTTACCAGATTTGACACTTTATTTTGATGTTGACACAGAGATTGGCTTGTCACGAGTTATGTCAGGCAATCGCGAAGTTAACCGCTTGGATTTAGAAGCAAAAGAGATGCACCAAAAAGTTCGTGCAGGTTATCAAGCCATCGCGAAAGCCAATCCTGAGCGAATTGTGACGATTGATGCGTCTCAAACGATTGACCAAGTCGTGTCAACGACTTTATCTACTTTACAATCAAGGTTCCCGGAGATTTTTGATGGTCATTTCTGATTTACAACCTGAACTTTTTAACCGATTTTCTCAAGTGTTGAAGCATGACAAATTACATCATGCTTTCTTATTTTCAGGTGGCTTTGGTGCTATGGAGATGGCGATCTGGTTAGCCCAGTCTCGCTTTTGCTTGGACCGAAAAGACGGCTTGCCTTGTGGTCAGTGTCGGGAATGTCGTCTCGTTGCGGCTAATGACTTTACGGACTTACACATTGTTGGTCCTGATGGTCAGACGATAAAAACACAGCAGATTCGAGACTTGTTACTCACTTTTTCACAGTCTGGTTTTGAGACAAATCGGCAAGTGGTGATTATAGATGGTGCTGAAAAGCTTCATATCAATGCTGCCAATGCCTTACTCAAGTCTATCGAGGAACCTGAGTCTGAGATTTATATCTTCCTCTTGACAGCATCTGAGAATATGGTCTTAGAAACTATTAAATCTCGTGCACAAGTCATTACCTTTCCAAGTCAGTCTCAGATGATTCAAAATTATTTAGAGCAACAAGGGACACTCAAGACGGATGCTAGTATTATTTCAGAAGTTGTGACTTCCTTGACTGAGGCTGAGGATTTGGCAGGGGATAAGGCGTTTTTGGAGAGTGTCAAACAATTAGATAAATTTACCCAAACACTGGCTAACAGCGCTGATGAGGCTTTGCTACAAATTATGCAGTTAGCACCCTTGTTCAAAGATAAAAAAATGCAGGGCTTAGCCTTCAATATCCTCGCTATCTTTTTTGTCAAAAGACGTCAAGCCAATTGGGCGCAAAATGTGTTTACAGCTCAAAAATATTGGCGTGCTAATGTGAATTTCCAAGCCAGTCTAGAAAAAATTATTTTAGGTTAGCGCAATAGTTAGTAATGCATTAAGGCATTAAGAAAGAAAATTATGAATTACGAAATCAAATTTACCCACGGTGAGGACAATCTCTTTGTTTCAAGTAATAGCCATTATGCGATTGCTGATATTGTGGTGATTAAAACTGAAAAATATAAGATGATGGGACGGGTTGTGCGCGAGGTCTCAACAGACCTAGCAAGTGAGGGATATATTGTTTCTCAAGCCAATGTTCTAGATTTTGAAGCGGCAGACAAGGTTGCTCAGGAATCTGATGCAGCTAAAGTACTGGTCAAACGTTTGGTACAAGACCACAAACTCGACATGAAAGTGATTGAAGTTAAATATACACTTGATTACAAACGTTTATATATTAGCTTTACAGCAGAACACCGCGTGGATTTTAGAACGCTCTTAAAGGATTTGGCGAGTCATTTTAAGACACGGATTGAATTGCGTCAAATCGGTTCACGAGATGTTGCCAAAACCTTTGGCGGGATTGGACCTTGTGGGCGTCCACTTTGTTGTTCAGAATTTATGGGAGAATTCCCAAATGTTAGCATTAAGATGGCTAAAAATCAGGCTTTATCTCTTAATCAAAGCAAGTTAAATGGTCTATGTGGCCGTTTAATGTGTTGCTTGAGTTATGAGGATGACTTTTATCGTCAGGCGCGTAAAAATTTTCCAGATTTTGGAGATACAATCAAAACGACTGACGGTCAAGCTCGAGTGATTGGTTTAAATATCTTGTCCAATACGGTCAAGGTGCGACTGGATAATCACATTCAGGATTATGATATTTCAGAAATTGAGGTGGTTTGATGATAGATAAAATGTCTTTCTTTGAGCACTTATCAGAGCTTGAAGAAGGTTTGGTGGCAACACTCACGCAAGTCAGTGATATTAAAACTAACTATCAGAAATTATTAACAGAGAATACAAGCCTGCGCTTGGAAAATGCGCGCTTGCGCGACCGCTTGGCTGAATTTTCAGAGCCACATAGCCTAGAAAATAAGAACGAAAAATCAGCTAAAAAAGTGCCCATGTCAAATTTGCAAGAAATCTATGAAGATGGGTTTCATGTTTGTCGGGATTTCTATGGTCAGCGTTTGGATCCAGGTGAGACTTGCTTGTATTGCGCGGAGATTTTATACAGATGATGAATTTTCAGCAAAGCTTTAAAGGCGCGAAGTCAACAGGGACTTTATATTTAGTACCAACACCAATCGGTAATCTGGATGACATGACTTTTCGGGCGGTCAAAACGTTACAAACGGTAGATTTGATTGCTTCGGAAGATACGAGAAACACACAAAAATTACTCAATCACTTTGAGATTGAGACGCCACAAGAGAGTTTTCATGAGCATAATAGTGGACTGAAACTTTCGAAAATGTTGCAATTTTTAGCATCGGGTAAATCTCTTGCTCAGGTTTCTGATGCGGGGTTGCCATCGATTTCTGATCCGGGTCATGACTTGGTCTTGGCCTGTATATCAGAAGGGATCGATGTTGTGGCCTTACCGGGTGCTAGTGCTGGCATTACGGCCTTGATTGCTTCAGGTATTGCGCCACAACCGCATATTTTTTATGGTTTTTTACCACGTAAGAAGTCAGAACAAGTCGCTTTTTTAACTGAAAAAATGGCTTATCCAGAAAGTCAGATTTTTTACGAGTCACCGCATCGCGTGGCTGCGACCTTGACCAATATGTTAGCTGTTTACGGTGATCGTGAAGTCGCTTTTGTTCGAGAGTTGACGAAACTCTTTGAAGAATATAGACGTGGACGGATCTCTGAGGTTTTGGAATCACTTGAAACGCACCCGATTAAGGGAGAGTGTTTGATTATTGTCAGCGGGTCTGATGAGGTCGCACAAGATGAAGCGGCAGATTTGACGGATTTAGAGGCTGTTGCGGCCTTGATTCAGGCGGGTGAAAAACCTAATGCTGCCATCAAAAAAGTCGCTAAAATACGAGGTTTAGTGCGTCAGGAACTCTATCAAAGTTATCATGAGTTATAAAGAGAAATGATCATCAAATTGGTCATTTCTTTTTTAAAACTCGACATACAGTTTTTAAAAGTGGTCACTCACGCTTTTTATGTTAAAATTAGATTTAACAATTTGAAAAGGGGATTTTCGATCATGACATTTAAAAAAGTTGCAGCACTTGCTGCTGTAGGACTCCTAAGCGTGGCGTTTTTAGCGGCATGTGGCAAGTCAGATAAAGGGGCAACTGATACAGCTAAAAAAGTGACAACGATCACTGTCGCACAAACGGCTGACTCTAAGCCTTATGCTTATAAAGAGGGAGATACGCTGACTGGCTATGATATCGAAGTGTTGAAAGCGATTGATAAAAAATTGCCGGACTACAAATTTGACTATAAAATCGTTTCTGATGAAGCCATCTTAACGGATTTAGATGCCGGCCGTAGCCAAATCGGTGCTAATAATTTTGGCAAGACACCAGAACGTGAGAAAAAATATGCCTTCACTTATCCGATTTCTGAAAATGTTAATGCCATTTTTTCAAGTACGTCAAACAACTACACGTCAATCAAAGATTTGATTGGTAAGAAAACAGAGATTCCTGCGGGAACGAACTATGGGGCGATTTTTGAAGCTTGGAATAAAAAATACCCAGACAAAAAAATCGAAGTGACTTATTCAGAGCGGTCACTAGCTGATCGTTTAGCAGCAGTTGAGTCGGGTCAGATTGATTTCTTGTTTGCGTCAAAATCAGCGGCTGAAAACTTGGCCAAGACACACGGTGTCACAGTTGCTAGCAACATTCCTGATTTGAAGGATTATCCAACATTTAAAACCTATGAATACTTTATCTTAGAAGATACACAAACTAAACTTAAAGATGAGATGGATAAGGCACTTAAAGTCTTGTCTGAAGATGGAACACTAAAAAAACTATCTGAGAAATTTTACGGTGGAGACTATACGCCATCAGCTGATGCATTGAAATAAGTAGTCTAGTTAAAAATCAAAACTTATCATCTGATGTGATAAGTTTTTGGGTCACTGAGAGGTATCATCAGAGCAAGTATCACCTGTTTTTAAAATAAAAATAGTAATCAAAAAATTAGCAATCTACCATGTTTTGAGGTAGAATAAGTGTATAACATAATTCATCAATTAGAGATCAAAGAAAGAGGTACCAACATGGCACACACACTTCCAGAACTACCTTACGCATATGATGCACTCGAACCATTTTTCGATGAAGCAACGATGAAATTGCACCATGACAAACATCACGCAACTTACGTTGCAAACTTGAACGCAGCGATTGATAAACATCCAGAATTGGCTGACAAATCAGCGCTTGAACTCGTTAAAGATTTGGCTTCAGTTCCTGATGATATTCGTACTGCTGTTCAAAACAACGGTGGTGGTCATGTCAACCATAGCTTCTTCTGGGAAATCTTGGCACCAAATGCTGGTGGTGCGCCAACTGGTGCAATCGGCGAAGCAATCGTTGCTAAATTTGGGGACTTTGATGCTTTCAAAGAAACATTCAAAACAGCAGCAACTGGTCGTTTTGGTAGCGGCTGGGCATGGTTGGTAGTAGATGCTTCTGGTGAGCTTAAAGTGACATCAACAGCAAACCAAGACAATCCAATTACAGATGGTGAAACACCAGTACTTGGTTTGGATGTTTGGGAACATGCTTACTACCTCAAATACCACAATGTTCGCCCTGACTACATCGCAGCATTCTTTGAACTTGTCAACTGGGATAAAGTTAACGAACTTTACGCAGCAGCGAAATAAATCAATCAAAGCAGTCTAAAAGAATATCACAGTCGATATTCTTTTTTTGATGCTTGCTTGCGGTCAGTTTTAAATTGAGTAGACAAACAAAAAACCGTCAGATGAGACGGTTTCAATAGGTTTGATTGACAAATTACTCCCCAAAATCATAAAGGAAAGTTGAGAGATAACGTTCCCCATTATCAGGCGCAACGGCAAGAACTTTTTTACCTTTACCGAGTTTTTTGGCGACTTGTTTAGCTGCGTAAACTGCTGCACCACCAGAAATACCGAGAAGGAAGCCTTCTTGGCCGCCAATGACACGACCAGTTGCAATAGCATCATCAGAGGTTACACGGATAATTTCATCGTAAGATTTGGTATCAAGCGTACCTGGGATGAAGCCTGGTGAAATCCCTTGAATTTTATGCGGTCCTGGTTTCTCGCCAGAGAATACCGCTGATTCATCGGCTTCCACGACATAAATGCCGATATTAGGATTCGCTTTTTTGAGGACATGTGACACACCAGAAACCGTACCGCCAGTACCAGCACCTGCAACAAAGGCATCTAAACCATTTTCGCCAAAGGCTGCGATAATTTCAGGACCTGTTGTTTCTTCGTGGATGCGTGGATTAGCTGGATTTTCAAACTGTAAGGGTAGAAAGTAGCCATTGTCTTCAGCCAACTCTTTGGCTTTGGCGATGGCAGCGCCCATGCCACCAGCAGCAGGAGTCAAGACGAGCTCAGCACCGTAAGCTTGGATGAGGCGACGACGTTCGATTGAGAAGGTTTCAGGGAGAACGATGATGACTTTGTAGCCAAGCGCAGCACCAACGAAGGCAAGTCCAATCCCAGTGTTGCCTGAAGTCGGCTCAACGATAGTGCCGCCAGGTTTAAGTGAGCCATCAGCTTCAGCGGCACGAATCATGTTCAAGGCGATACGGTCTTTAACAGAACCACCAGGGTTAAAGGCTTCAAGCTTGACATAGACGTCAGCTGAGTCTTCGTCAACCTGACGTAATTTGACGATAGGTGTCGCGCCAATCAAATCTGTAATATTGTCGTAAATTTTTGACATGTCAGTGTCCTCCAAATTGTTAGTAAATAGTTTATAATACTATTATACAGCTTAAAAAAATTTTCGGCTTATCAAAAAACGAAATCGGGTATTAAAAAAATTTATGAAGATAAAACATATCACGCCTATGGGTTATTGCTACGGCGTTATTGACGCCATGGTCATCGCCAAAAACGTGGCTAAGAGTCCGGATCTCCCACGCCCCATCTATATTCTGGGGATGATCGTTCACAACCATCATGTCACAGAGAGTTTCGAAAAGATCGGCGTGCAAACGATAGACGGCGAAAATCGTCTGGCCATTTTAGAAAATATAGACCATGGTACAGTAATTTTTACAGCGCATGGTATTTCTGACGCCGTGAGACAGCGAGCCGCTGAAAAAGGTTTAACGGTAGTGGATGCGAGCTGTCCTGACGTTCTGATCACGCATGAAATCGTCAAAAAACGCTTGGCAGATGGTTATGAAATCATTTATATCGGCAAGAAAGGCCATCCAGAACCAGAAGGCGTGTTAGGGATTGACCCTGAACGTATTCATCTCTTGTCTAACTTACAAGATTTAGAGGCGCTTGAGTTAACGGGCAAAGTTTTCATGACCAATCAGACGACCATGAGTATGTGGGATGTGTCAGATATCATGGCAGCGGTGCATGATAAGTTTCCACAGGTCGTGGAGCATAGTGATATTTGTCAAGCCACCTCTGAACGTCAGGAGGCCGTTGCTGAGCAAGCAGTAGGCTGTGCATTGACAATCGTCGTCGGTGATCCCCGCTCTAACAACACCAACCGTCTAGCAGAAGTTTCTCGCAATCAAGCGGGAGTGCCAGCTCATCGGGTGGCGGATGTTTCTGAAATCAAGCCAGAATGGTTGACCGAATTACCAGAAGATGCAACAGTAGCCGTGACAGCAGGTGCCTCGACACCAACTGCGATTGTTCGTGAAGTCATGGACTATCTGAAACAGTTTGATGGTCAAACAGCGCAAAGTAAAGTCACCTATGAGGACATCATCCCACGTGGCGCTGTTCGTGATCTGACCAAGAAACGGGAGAATCGGTTGGCAAAACTTCGTGAACAGGCCTTTGAGGGGGAAGTCTAATCGTAGTTTAACTCTGTAAATTATTGACTGAACGTTCTTGTTGTGACTGGTGAAATAGGGTAAACTAAGGTAGAAGTTGATAATTTTTTTCCGAAAAAGAAGATTGAATCAGCCAATTGAATTAATCGATCGGAGTAATCTAGTCGTTTTTCTGGTTGTTGCATAAGATAACGTTTTTAAGATGATATTAGTTTTTGGTTGACAACAATAAGAGATTTGGTATAATTAATTCATATACGACTTAAGAAATTAAACAAAAAGAGCTATGTATGGCATTACATAGCTCTTTTTTTGCACTTCTTTTAAGCGTGTGTGGACATCCCGTCTAGGCTAATCGTCCCTTTGCATCATTTTATGAATAATGCTAAAGATGATGTCCGATAGGACATTTTCTATTATATGACTTAAGAAAATAAACATGTTAAACACCTCCTTCCTAGACTAAGAGGTGTCAAAGATAGCATAACATGATTGAGGAAACATTATAGGGAAACTAGAACGAACGTATGAACATCTGCCCCTAACGTTAGAGAGAGCATCATTTAAAAAACTGTTGGGAAAGAAGTTGAAAAATTAAAAGTTTATTATTTTCTGAAAATTCTGTTGACAAATCCTGTGAATTATTTTACAATAGCTTTTAATACTAAAAACCATCTGTTACTAAAAGAACGTTGGTATTGAATCAAGGTTTTACAAGGGGGAAAAATAATGTCCGAAATGACAACCTATCCATATTATGTCGGTGGCAAATTTGTCACATCCACTTCAGGTCATCTGATTGAGATTATCTGTCCTTACGATCAAAGCATCATCGGTCGTGTCCAAGCCATTTCAAAAGAAGAAGCTGATGCAGCCATTGCTGCCACAAAAGCAGCGCAAAAAGGATGGGCTGATACTGATTTGTTCAAGCGAGCAGATCTATTAAATAAATGGGCTGACCAGTTGGAAACTGATGTTGATGCCATCGCGCAAATCATCATGCAAGAAGTGGGTAAAACTTGGAATGATGCGGTGAAAGAAGTAACGAGAACGGCTGAGTTCATCCGCTATACCGTGCAAGAATTCATCCATACCAACGACACCGCCATGTCAGGTGCCAACTACCCAGGCGGCTCTAAAAATAAATTCGCCATCATCAAGCGTATCCCACTCGGTACGGTGCTTGCGATTTCTCCTTTCAACTATCCGGTTAATTTATCCGTTGCAAAACTTGCTCCCGCATTGATCGCCGGCAATGCCGTGGTTTTCAAACCTGCAACACAGGGTGCGATTTCTGCCGTGAAGCTCATCGAATCCTTCGACAAAGTCGGCTTTCCAGCGGATATTTTGCAGTTGATCACAGGCAAGGGCTCAGACATCGGCGACTATGTCAGCGAGCACGAAGGGATTGACATGATTTCCTTCACAGGTGGCGCGACGACTGGTCGCCATCTGTCGAGCTTTTCGACTATGAAACCGATGGTGCTTGAGCTGGGCGGAAAAGATCCGGCGATCGTCTGTGAGGACGCAGACATTGACAAGACCGTCGCTGAAATCATGAGTGGCGCTTTTAGCTACTCAGGTCAGCGCTGTACAGCCATTAAGCGCGTTTTAGTTCATGCGACTGTGGCGGATGCACTCGTTGGAAAATTGAAAACGGAAGTAGAAAAGCTCACAGTCGGCATGCCGATAGATAATCCTGTGATCGTTCCACTGATCAACGAAGGGGCGGCAGACTACGTCCAAGGCCTCATAACAGACACAATCACCGCAGGTGGTGAGCTACTTGTCGGAAATAAACGTGAAGGTAACTTAATTTATCCGACGCTCTTTGATCACGTCACGATGGATATGCGTTTGGCTTGGGAAGAACCATTTGGGCCAGTTTTGCCGATTATTCGTGTGACATCAGATGATGAGGCTATTGAGATTGCTAACGCTTCTGAGTACGGTTTGCAAGCTTCCGTCTTTTCACAAAACTTTTCGCGTGCTGTTGCCATTGCTGAAAAAATTGAAGCAGGTTCTGTCCAAATCAATGGGCGTACAGAACGCGGTCCAGACCATTTTCCATTCCTTGGTGTGAAAAATTCAGGCATGGGTGTGCACGGTATTTCTCGGACGATAGAGTCTATGACGCGTGAGAAATTATTGATTATTAATGTTTAAGCCTATTTTGGAATAGAAAACGCTGAACTCAGCGTTTTTTTGTAGGGCGTAGCGGACTTTTTCCCAGAAAAAAGCAGTGACTTTTGCTATAATAAAGAAGGCAAAGCGAAGGTTAAGTCTTGTGGTCTAAATCTTTGACCATTTTTGACCAATGCGCTATAATAGTATTTATAAAAAAGAAATTAAAGGAGTTAATCACATGGCACTCATTCCTACAGTCATTGAACAATCAAGCCGCGGTGAACGCGCGTATGATATTTATTCACGTCTTTTGAAAGACAGAATCATTATGTTGACAGGAGAAGTTGAAGACAACATGGCTAATGCAGTCATTGCGCAGCTTTTATTCCTTGATGCGCAAGATTCAACGAAAGATATTTATCTCTATATCAATTCACCAGGTGGCTCAGTCTCTGCTGGTCTTGCGATTGTCGATACCATGAACTTCATCAAATCTGATGTTCAAACCATTGTCATGGGCGTTGCGGCGTCTATGGGCACGATTATCGCGTCTTCAGGGGCCAAAGGTAAACGTTTCATGTTGCCAAATGCTGAATATTTGATTCACCAACCAATGGGCGGTACAGGTGGCGGTACGCAACAAACAGATATGCAAATCGTCGCAGATCACTTGTCAAGAACGCGTAAAACATTGGAAAAAATCTTGGCAGATAACTCTGGTCAAACGGTCAATAAAGTCCATAAAGATGCGGAACGTGATCGCTGGATGTCAGCAGAAGAAACTTTAGAATATGGCTTCATTGATGAAATCATGAACCGTAACGACTTAAAATAAAAAACATGAGAGAAGCCTGAGCCTAACAGCTTAGGTTTTTTGATGGT
>NZ_BCVN01000034.1 GCF_001591765.1 Pseudolactococcus raffinolactis NBRC 100932
TAAAGTGTTGTAAGAAAAGGGAAATAATGATAAATTTAAACGAATTATTAAAAAACACATAACATCTCATATAATTGACACTAATAATCAATCGTGTTAAGATGAGCTTAGCTTGGTCTGAAAACATTTTAATAACGGAAGGTAAAGTTATGAGTCAAAAAATCAAACAAGATAACAAGAAACATAATATATATAAAGTGCTAACTGCTTTAGCGATTATTGTTGCGATCGTTCTGATTGCAGTGTATGAAACTAACCTTAAAAAGGAAACTAAAGATTGTAAATCTGATAATATGGCAAAGGTTGAAGAAAATTTAACACCAGCCAAACTCGATTTGATGAGCATGCAAAATGGTCGTGAGATTAGATTGACAAAATTTATGGCTACGAAAAAGAAATTTATTTTTGATTATCAATTTAAGCTCGACGATGAGAGATTGAAAGAATTGTTAAATAAACAGCTTGCTGCAGGATCAAACTATCAAAGTATTCGCTTTTCACTTTTTGCTGACAGCGATAAGTCAAATGATCTTGTTGGTGGCGGTTTCTCATTTTCAACTTTCCGGATTGAAGGGGATACATTTTACGGTACGGTTAACTTTACCTATGATTCAAAAAAACTGCCAGATGATACTAACTTGACGTTGCAAATTTCGCAGTTATCATGGGAAGATTGGGATGAACGTCGCACAGCAGAGGCAGAAGCTAATGTATCAGAAGCGGGCAGTTCATTTACAGTGCCGACAGCATTACAATATGACGGGGAATGGCGCTTTGATATTACCTACCAGCCATTAAGGCAAACAGGTAAGCCACAGATAACACAAGTGAACAACATTGAGGATATTAAAGCTGATAGTGATGCACTCCAAACAACCGTTGCGTTTACGATTCCAGTTAAAGCAGAAGCCATGCCTGATCTGGAGATTTATAAAGATGGTGTTAAGATTAAAACACCAAGTTTCACGACTAAGCCGGAAGGTGATAAAACCCAATTCAAACTGTCCTTTGACATGAGTGTCTTAGATAAGACATCCGTTTATAAGATACAAGTCAACATTGTAGATGAAATAGGACAGCAAGCAACAGAAATTGGTACCTTCGACATGCAAAATAAAGTGTCATAAAGGTTCACTAAATCTACAGATTCTAAACTAAGATCATGACGTTAAAAACGACAGGATCTTTTTTGTTTTCGACAAGCTAATCTTTTTTTGGTAAGATGAGTCCGAGGTAACTAATGAAATCTATCAATTTAATCAATGGCCTACTCGCCTATTTTGATGATCTAAGTATCCAAAAAATGACACGAGAACACCAAAATGCAACTTACGAAGGTGCCCGTTTTAAGATAAATGGTCATCACTATAGGAGCAGACTCGCCAAGTTAACACCTAAGAAAAAAGGTTATTTTGTCGTTTTTTGGGTGAAAGACGCAAATGATCAAAATCAGCCCTACGATTTTGCGTCTAGTCCAGATAAACTCATTATTTCTGTGATCGACGGTCACCAAAAAGGCCAATTTATTTTTCCAAAATCAGTCCTTCTTGAAAAAGGTATCCTTAGCGGTCCACATGTGACAGGTAAAATGGCATGTAGAGTTTATCCAAGTTGGGTCAAGGACTTAAACTCCTCAGCTCAAAAAACACAGAATTGGCAAGTTCCTTATTTTATTGACCTGAGTTATGAAGTTGACGGTCATATCTTAAAAAACTTGTATTTTTCTTGATTTGTAATTTGATAAGACAGTTTTTGATAATAAAAGTTTGAAAAAGCGATAAAGAAATAAAAAAACATAACAAAAGCCGAACGTTGGATCTGTTATCAGAAGTAAATAGAAGCAAACGAAGGAAATCTGAGCGTTTTTTGATATAATATAAGGTACTAATGAAGAAATTGGAGACGCATCGTGGTAAAATCTGATATTGAAATCGCTCAAGCATCACCTATGAAAGCCATTACGGACATTGCTGCCAAAGCTGGTATTTCAAGTGATGATATTGAGCAA
This sequence comes from Pseudolactococcus raffinolactis NBRC 100932, assembly GCF_001591765.1. Lineage (GTDB taxonomy): Bacteria > Bacillota > Bacilli > Lactobacillales > Streptococcaceae > Pseudolactococcus > Pseudolactococcus raffinolactis. The sequence goes on from NZ_BCVN01000034.1 coordinate 2,009, forward strand.
TACGGCAAATATAAGGCTAAAATTACCTTTGAAGCACTCGATAAGTTGCAAAAAAATGATAATGGTAAATTGATACTAGTCACTGCCATCAATCCAACACCTGCAGGTGAAGGTAAATCAACCGTCACGATTGGCTTAGGAGATGCGCTCAATCAACTCGGCCATCAAGCCATGGTTGCCTTGAGAGAACCGTCTCTTGGCCCAGTTATGGGCATCAAAGGTGGGGCTGCAGGTGGTGGCTATGCTCAAGTTTTACCGATGGAAGACATTAACCTCCATTTTACAGGGGACTTACATGCCATTACGACGGCTAATAATGCCATCGCAGCGCTACTAGACAACCACATTCATCAAGGCAACGCGCTCAATATTGATCCACGTCGTGTTATCTGGAAACGCGTGGTCGATCTTAATGACCGGGAACTGCGTCAGATTATCGCTGGCCTTGGCTCACCGATGAACGGTGTCCCACGTGAAGATGGATTTGACATTACCGTTGCCAGTGAAATCATGGCTGTTTTCTGCTTGGCGACCTCAATCGACAACCTTAAAGCACGTCTAGCTAGAATCGTTGTGGCCTACACTTACGACCGTAAACCAGTGACAGTCGGTGACCTTGAAATTCAAGGCGCGATTACAGTTTTGCTTAAAGACGCCCTCAAACCCAACCTCGTACAAACGATTGAAGGCACACCAGCCTTTGTTCACGGTGGACCATTTGCCAATATCGCTCACGGCTGTAACAGTGTCCTTGCGACGACAGCGGCCCTGAAAGCAGCGGATTTCACCGTTACTGAAGCAGGTTTTGGCGCTGACCTTGGCGGCGAGAAGTTCCTCGACATTAAAACACGTGAACTCCCCAAAAATCCCGATGCAGTTGTCATCGTCGCTACCGTCCGTGCCCTCAAAATGAACGGTGGTGTGGCAAAAGCTGACTTGGCTGCGGAAAATACGTCTGCGCTACGAGAAGGCTTTGCAAATCTGAATCGACATATTGATAATATCCAAGGCTATGGTTTGCCGGTAGTTGTCGCGATTAATGAGTTTGTAACTGATACGGCAGAAGAAATCGCTGCCCTTTCAGCATTATTAACTGCTAAAAATGTCGACTTTTCACTCACCCAAGTTTGGTCTAAAGGTGGTGCTGGCGGTTTAGATTTGGCTGGAAAAGTTGTCAAAGCAACTGAAAAAACGTCTGATTTTCGTTATTTATATGACTTAGAAGCATCAATTCCTGAAAAGATTGAAACGATCGTGACCAAAATATACGGTGGTGCTTCTGTTACCATGACCAAAAAAGCACAAACTCAAATCGCGACGTTTGAAAGCAATGGGTGGGATAAGCTGCCGATTTGTATGGCCAAAACGCAGTATAGTTTTTCTGACGACCAAAATTTATTAGGGGCACCAGAAGGCTTTGATATCACCATTCGGGAACTTGTTCCCAAACTCGGTGCTGGCTTTATTGTTGCATTGACAGGGGATATCATGACCATGCCTGGTTTGCCGAAGAAACCGGCAGCCCTTAATATGGATGTGGACAGTGCTGGTCATATTTCTGGATTATTCTGATTTAAAAATAACGATTTGATGACAGCTTTGTCAGGATCATGACAATTTGACAAGTCGGTTAAGAGATGGTGAAAACGCCTTTTAGGGCGTTTTTTTGTGGTACAATGCTACTTATGTTGAAAAAAAGAAATAACAAAATTAAATTAATCATAACGACTTTTATGCTGATATCAGCTGGATTTAGCTTATCTGCTAAAGCTGATGAGATAACAAAACCTCAATTAAACCTCCAAAATATCGTGACGGGTCAACAAACAAACCTTAATCTAGATTACTTTATGGGACTTGCGCATCATGTTCCCCAAGCGGTTGAAAAAGTGCAAGCAACTGTTCAAAAACAATCGCCTGAAGCAGAAAAAGCAGCAGTGCCACCACCTGCGCCAGTTAAAACACGGGAAGAAAAAATTATCGAAACGGCAAATCGCTATCAAGGTGTACCATATGTTTATGGTGGTACAACACCTGATGGCTTTGACTGTTCTGGTTTTACCTCTTACGTTTACCGTGAAGCATTGGGTCAAGAAATAGGTCGCACAACTTGGGCGCAAATGGCAACTGGTCAGCAAATTTCAGCTACTGATGCACAAGTTGACGATGTCCTCGTTTTCTTCGGTGGCAACCATGTCGGCATTTATCTTGGCAACGGTCAATTTATCCATGCCCCACAACCAGGTGATGTGGTGAGCGTTTCATCACTTGCAACCATGCCCGCAGATTTCGCCTTACGTCTCTGATATCTTTCAAATATATCAATTGTATCTAGCATTTGCGACAGCAGATGCTTTTTGTTATATAAAATAAAAAAACATCACAAATTGAAAGTTTTTTTAATAATGTTTACGTTTTTTTATGATACAATATAAGCATGAAAAAAGTAAAATATGGTATTGTATCTACTGCACAAGTTGTGCCTAGATTCATAGATGGTGTTCGCTTAACGGATAATGGTGAAGTAGCTGCGGTATCGAGCCGTACCTTGGAAGCGGCACAAGCATTTGCAATGAAACATAATATTCCTAAAGCCTATGGTAGCCATGCTGAACTTTATGCAGACCCAGAGCTGGATGTTATTTATATTGCGACCTATAATAAAGGACATTTTCCAGAAGCCAAGCAAGCCCTATTGGCAGGGAAAAATGTTTTACTAGAAAAGCCGTTTACGCTGACTTTAGCTGAAGCAGAGGAACTTTTTGAGCTGGCGCGTGAGAAAAATCTATTTTTGATGGAAGCACAAAAATCAGTCTTCTTACCAGTAACACAAATGGTCAAAGAAGTTGTGCAGTCTGATGAAATCGGTGATATCTTAGCTGTTGACAGTGTGACAGCATATGCCAGTATTGACCACATCAGCTGGTTTAACGACCTTGAATCTGGGGGTGGCACTGTACACTTCATGTTGCCATATGCGATCAGCTACCTACAGTATATTTTCGATGCTAAGATCATAGATTTTTCAGGTATTGCCGATATGCAAAGTGGTGAATCAGATACACAGGCCAAAGTGCTGTTAAAACTTGATAACGGTGTCTTGATTAACATCTTTTTGACGACTAAAGTAGGATTGGATAAAGTCATGACGATCCAAGGGACAAAAGGAAAACTCATTATTCCAGAATTTTGGCGTGCTAAAACTGCAATCGTCCGATTTGCAGATGGCGGCATCAAACGCCAACTCAACGCTGATTTTGAGAGTGATTTTGTCTACGAAGTTCAACACGTTAATGAGCTTATCCTTTCAGGAGAACGTCTCAGTCCGAAGATGACAAAAGAGATGACACTGTCGGGTGTTAAGATTATGGATGGTTTATATCAATCTTGGCAAGTAAGCTAATAACATATCAAGTAATGGATAAAAAAATCTGTGAGCAATCACGGATTTTTTTCGTATAAGAAAGTAGGAGGTGATAATGCTAGTTGCAGTGAATGAAGCAGAACAAATCATCAATTTACTAGAATTTAGCAAGTCGGACCTTACTGAATTGGTAGGTCAATTTTTGCGTTGTCCTGCTTGCAAAAGTCAGGTACGCTTGAAAAATGGTCATGTAAAAATGCCCCATTTTGCTCACGTAAATTTAGCAGCCTGTCAATATTATTCGGAGAACGAAAGCCTGCAGCACTTAACCTTAAAAAAACGTTTATATCACTGGTTCAAGCAAACAGAGCAGGTCAAAATCGAGCATTTTTTACCTGAGTTACAGCAGACGCCTGACTTACTGGTTAATGAAACGATTGCGATTGAAATTCAATGCAGTCACCTGTCTATTCAGAGACTGCGTGAGCGGACAGAAACCTATCGAGCTCATGGCTACACCGTCCTCTGGCTCATGGGAAAGGATTTATGGTTGGGTCAGCATTTGACGCAACTCAAGCAACAGTTACTCTATTTAACCCAGAATGCTGGTTTTTACTATTGGGAGTTGGATTTGCAGCGTGAAAAAATCCGCCTCAACTATCTGTGCCATGAAGATTTAATAGGGCGTTTGCATTATTTACAGCGTGAATTTTCCTTCGATGTAGGGAATTTACTTGAGGTGCTTCGAACGCCATTTGCGGCAAGCTCAGCCAAATTGACTGACCAGTTATCGCAAGATATTCCAGCATTTATCAGGTCTCAGCTTTATTATCAGAATCCCAAATGGTTGAAAATTCAAGAAAAGTATTATCAGAATGGGCAAAATTTGATGACGTTCAAAAACTTCCCTATTAAGTTATATCCGATTGGCTTGAATCTCTTAACGCATCAGTTCGAAGGCGTTGTCGAGCCTGACTTTTGTCAAATTACAAGCGATATCAGTCGCTATTATCACCATTTTCTGGCTTATCCGCAGGATGATGGGGTTTATCCGCCGGGATTTTATGCTAGGGCTGAGACAGGTGATGGAGATTGTAAAAGCTGAAGACCGTCATAGTTTTTCGGTAAGACGAGGACCTGTAGTTTGATGTTATACTAAGAAAATGCAATGTATTTTGGGAATAGACTGACAAAATTATTTTTGGTTGATTTTGTGAGTAAGTCTTTAAAAATCAGGTTTTAGATTTCTATTAAACAACAAAGGGAGAACTCATTATTGAAAACTGACAACCATTTTATGAGAAAAATGAGTAGCAAACATTTGGTGACACTTTCTTTGGGTGGGGTGATCGGGACTGGGATTTTTCTGAGTTCTGGCTACTTGATTCAGGAGGCGGGGGCGATTGGCACGATCATCGCTTATCTGATTGGAGCTGCGCTTGCCACGCTTGTGATGATGTGTCTAGGGGAACTATCTGTCCAACATCCTAACACGTCTTCCTTGCATATGTATGCGTCAAAGTATATCCATCCTAGTGTTGGCTTTACGGTTGCTTGGCTCTATTGGCTGACTTGGACGGTCGCTTTAGGTTCACAATTTATCACCATGGGGATCACGCTACAAAAATGGTTTCCGCAAATTCCGATTTGGATTTGGTGTGCCATTTTTTCTGGGATTATCTTACTCTTGAATGTTTTGGACGTTAAAATTTTCTCAGTGAGTGAATTTTGGCTGTCCTTGATTAAGGTGGTGGCCCTCGGTATTTTTGTGATTCTAGGGATTACTGCCATTACGGGTGTCTTGCCCGTTCATGCGACGCGTGCACCTTTATTTCACAATTTGACAGCTAATGGGATCTTTCCGCATGGCTTCGGGGCTGTCTTTATCGTTTTACTGTCAGCCAACTTTGCCTTTAGTGGGACAGAGCTGATTGGGGTTGCGGCTGGGGAAACTAGTGAGCCAGAGAAAAATATACCCAAAGCCATCAAGCGAACCTTATTTTTATTAGTGACCTTATTCATTGGGACGATTGTTGTTATTGGTGCACTCATTCCGGCTAATTCCAAAGCCCTGATTGAAAGTCCATTTGTCCTTATTTTACAAAACTTAGGGATTCCCTTTGCTAGTGATATCATGAACTTCATTATTTTTATCGCTATTCTATCTGGGGCTAATTCAGGACTCTACGCAGCTAGTCGCATGCTTTGGTCGCTGGCTGAAGATGGGACTCTGCCTAAAACTTTTTCACGTTTATCCAAGAATGGTTTACCAGTCAATGGGCTCATCTTGACACTTGCGGGTGGCTTGCTATCTCTGTTTTCAAGTATCTATGCTGAGGATACGGTATATTTAGCACTCGTCTCCATTTCTGGTTTTGCTGTGGTGGCTGTCTGGTTGTCTATCGGCATTAGCCAACTGCAATTTAGAAAAGCATTCATCAAGCAGCATCAACTGTCTGAACTCAAGTATCAGACGCCGGGTTATCCTCTTGTGCCTTGGCTCGTCATTATCTTATGCGCCATTTCATTGATCGGTATCTATTTTGATCCCAATCAACGGATTGCCTTGTATTTTGGAATTCCCTTTACAATTTTAACAACGCTCGTTTATCAACTATTTTATCGGAAACAAAAAAGGAGTAACTATGAGATTTCAACAGTGGATTAAGGATCAGGACGTGGTGATCCTTGACGGCTCCATGTCTCGATTGCTCGAAGAACAGGGCCTTGAGATTAACCATCGTCTGTGGACGGCTTTGGCCTTGATTGATCAGCCAGAGGCCGTTTATCAGGTTCACAAACAGTATTTTGACGCAGGTGCTAACGTCGCCATTACCGCTAGCTATCAAGCAACCGTCAAGAGTTTTGCGGATGTCGGATATTCAGAAGAACAGGCCATTGACTTTATCAAGCACAGTGTCACCTTGGCTCAAAAGGCCAAGCAAGACAGCAAAGGCGACCAAGCCAAATGGCTTGCAGGCTCTATCGGTCCTTACGGTGCTTACTTATCAGATGGTTCTGAATATACCGGTGCTTATCAACTCTCGTCTCCTGATATGAAGACCTTTCACGAAAGTCGCATCAAGACCTTGATTGCCTCGGGCGTAGATGTCCTAGCTATTGAGACCATCCCGAGATTGGATGAGCTGCGCGTGATTTTAGACATCGTCTCGGCCATAAACTTTCCAGTCTGGGTCAGCGTCTCCTTAAAAGACACCGCGCATTTGGCAAATGGTGACAACTTGGCGGACTTTCAGCAGCTTGTTGAGCAGGATCAGAACGTCATTGCCTATGGGATTAATTGTGTCAGCCCTCAGCTAGTGGTGCCAGTCATTGAAACTTTGTCTGTGGCAGCGACTAAACCGCTAGTCGCCTACCCAAATTCAGGAGCTATCTTTGATGCTGTCTCTAAAACTTGGTCAGAGGAAATCAGTGTCGAACAGGTTTTCTCCACAGATGCTAAGTGCTGGCACCAAAAGGGTGCTAAGTTAATTGGAGGTTGCTGTTGTTCGACAGCAGAGGACATTGCAAGATTAGCTAGAACATTTTGCCAAGTCAAATAGTATGAACGCACAGTGTCCGAATTGGGAGCTGTTTTTTATTATCGTACTAAAAAAGGCTGTGACGGTGAATCTCATGTGATTTTATGATAAAATAGTAGGGAATATGCGTCTGATATGAGGTCGCTAGATAAACTGGATAGGAGTTACGATGGTAAAAAAACGTGAAGCAATTGATGAAAAATATAAATGGGATCTGACGACAATTTTTGCAACAGATGAGGCTTTTGAAGCGGAACTCGCAGAGGTTTTAACTGCACTAGAGGATGCTAGAAACTTAGCTGGTACCCTGACAGATTCTGCAGAAAATTTATTAGCAGTGACTGATACGGAGTTGGCGCTCATGCAACGGGTAGAAAAGCTCTATGTCTATGCGTCAATGAAAAATGACCAGGATACAACGGTTAGTCTTTATCAAGAATATCAAGCAAAAGTAACAGCGCTCTATGCTAAATTTAGTGAAGTTTTTGCCTTCTATGAACCTGAGTTTATGACTTTGTCGCAAGAAAGGTTTGCACAGTTTGTCATTGATCACCCTAAATTACAAACTTATGGACACTTCTTTGAGCAGTTGTTTGATAGAAAAGCCCACGTTTTGTCAAGCGCAGAAGAAGCCTTACTAGCTGGTGCATCAGAGATTTTTGGTGCAGGTGCTGAAACCTTTGAAATTTTAGATAATGCAGATATCGTCTTTCCAACGATTAGGGATGCGCAAGGTCAAGACGTACAGCTGTCACATGGTAACTATATTTCATTCATGGAGTCATCGAATCGTGAGGTCAGAAAAGCGGCCTATCAAGCACTCTATAGCATCTATGAACAATATCAGCATACCTATGCCAAGACGCTACAAACTAACGTCAAAGTCCATAACTTCACAGCTAAAACACGCCATTATCACTCAGCACGTGAAGCGGCTTTGTCTAGTAACCACATCCCAGAAGCGGTCTATGACACTTTAGTTCAAGCGGTTAATGACCACCTGCCTTTGCTTCACCGTTACATCCAACTGCGCTCTGATATCCTGAAAATTGATGACCTGAAAATGTATGATGTCTATGCCCCTTTGTCAACGACAGATTATAACTTTACCTATGAAGAGGCAGTTGCTAAAACGCAAGGTACACTTGCGATTTTCGGTCCAGATTATCTGGAAAAGGTTAAACGTAGCTTTGAAGAAAATTGGATTGATGTTCAGGAAAATAAAGGCAAGCGCTCAGGTGCCTATTCAGGCGGTTCGTATGATACCAACGCCTTCATGCTTCTCAACTGGCAGGATACGCTAGATAATCTCTTTACTTTGGTGCACGAGATGGGCCATAGCATGCATAGTAGCTTTACCCGCGAAAGCCAGCCTTATGTCTACGGTGACTACAGCATCTTCCTCGCTGAAATAGCTTCGACAACTAATGAAAATATCCTCACAGAAACCTTGCTCCATGATGTTGAGGATGATGAGACGAGATTCGCGGTGCTCAACCACTTCTTGGATGGCTTTAGAGGCACTGTCTTTAGACAAACGCAGTTTGCTGAGTTCGAGCATGCCATTCATGAGGCAGATGCTGCAGGAACCGTCTTAACCAGCGAGTTCTTAAACCAACAATACGCCGAGTTAAATGAAAAATATTACGGCCTAGCTGCAAGTGATAACCCAGAAATCCAGTACGAATGGGCTAGAATCCCACATTTCTACTACAATTACTATGTTTTCCAATATGCGACAGGTTTTGCAGCAGCATCTGCCTTGGCAGATAAAATCGTGAATGGAACTGAGCAAGATAAGGCAGACTATCTGAATTACTTGCGAGCTGGTTCGTCAGACTATCCGCTAAATGTCATTGCCAAAGCAGGTGTTGATATGACGTCAGCTGATTATCTTACTGCTGCTTTTGCAGTTTTTGAAAAACGCTTGACAGAATTAGAAGCATTGGTGGCGAAACATGGTTAAGAGTTACAACGAATATTCCAATCATAATATGCGTAGACCAATCGTCAAGCCAGAAATCGTCGGCTTGATGCGGGGAGAGCAAAAAGCTTTGACAGGCTTTTTAGCTGAGGTTGAAACCTTTGCCCATGCAGAAAACATTCCGGTTATCCCGCATGAAACGGTGGTTTACTTCCAATTTTTATTACAGGCACTCCAACCCAAGAAAATTCTTGAAGTTGGGACAGCGATTGGCTTTTCTGCTCTTTTAATGGCGCAAGCCTCACCAGATGCTAAGATCACAACCATTGAACGGAATCCAGAAATGGCAGCTCTGGCGCGTGAAAACTTGGCTAAATATGATACAGCCCAGCAAATCGAAGTGATTGAGGGTGATGCAATTGATGTCCTTTCTGCCTTGCCTGATGGGTATGACTTTGCTTTTATGGATTCGGCCAAGTCAAAATATATCGTTTTCTTACCGGAAATTTTGAAGCGTCTGTCGGTTGGAGGCGTTGTCGTGATTGATGATGTCTTTCAAGGTGGCGATGTTGCTAAGCCAATCGAAGAAGTTAAGCGAAATCAGCGTGGCATCTATCGTGGTTTGCACAAGCTGTTTGATGCGACCTTGACACATCCAGACTTGACAGCGACACTTGTACCACTAGGAGATGGCCTGTTGATGATTCGAAAAAAAGCCAATCAGATTGATTTAGTTTAATTTAAGGTTTCTATCAGAAATTATGGTATAATGGTGAAGGTTGTTGAGGCTTGACTTTAACAAATATGAATCAGTATTATAAAGATATGGAAGGTATTAATATTTTGAATTTAAAAAAAATTGGTTTAGTCGCAGTAACAGGATTTGCAGCTGTTACACTTGCAGCATGTGGTAAAGATGGTGCCAACTCTGACATCGTGACGATGAAAGGTGACACAATTCGTGTTTCTGATTTGTATAAAGAAGCAAAAGAATACCCATCAACAGGGACAGCGACTTTGTTGCAAAACATGACGTTCAACAAAATTTTTGAAAAAGAATTTGGTAAAAAAGTATCGGATAAAGCAGTAAATGCAGAGTTTGATGCCCAAAAAACATCACTTGGTTCGAATTTTGCAGCTGCTTTACAGCAAGCTGGTTACACGGAAAGCTCTTATAAAACGTCTATCCGCTCACAACTTTTGTTAAAAGAAGTCGTAACGAGCAAAATCAAGTTTACAGATGCTGAGTATAAAGCAGCCTTTGAAGCTTATCATCCAACAGTTGAAGCTTATGTTTTATCAGAAACATCGGAAGATGCAGCTAAAAAATTAGTAGAAGATGCTAAAAATGATGCGGCTGCATTTGATAAAACTGCACAAGATAAGAAGAGCGAGATGAAATTTGATTCATCTAACACGCAAATTCCAGACGAAGTTAAAACGGCAGCCTTCAAATTGAAAGATGGCGAAGCATCTACTGAGCCGATTAAGGTCAGCAATGCTCAAACTGGTGCCGCTTCTTTCTATGTTGTGAAAATGATTAAGAACGCTGATAAAGGCACTGATTGGAAAAAATATAAAAAAGAACTTAAAACCATCATCACAACGAATAAACAAAATGATGCCACTTTTGTGAATGGCATTATTGCGAGCTACTTGAAAGACTATAATGTCAAAGTGAAACCAAAAGAGTTTTCAAACATTTTTTCTTCTTATGAAGCAGCCGTGACAAGTTCTTCTTCATCTAAGTCTAAATAAAAATAATTAATCAAGTGATACAGAGAGACAGCGGTGGTGAAAGCGGTCAAACTTGGTAAGTGCATAGTATTTCCTCTTTTTCTACAAAATTGAGGATAGCAGAGACGCCTGCTCTATCAAACAACTTGAGACGATACTTTATCGTGAATGAGGGTGGTACCGCGTTGAAGCGCCCCTTGCTTACGGTGGAGTATTTTATTGAATTATTGTTAAAAGCATCACATACTTTAGGAGGTGTTGACATGGTACAATATCAAATCAAACAAAAATTCTGGTCACTCGGTGGCAAATTTAAAATTATGGATAATGCTGGGAACTTGGCTTACTATGTCCAAGGTAGCTTTATGAAAATTCCTAAACAGTTTACCATTACAAAACCTGATGGCGCACAAGTCTCTCGCATCAAGAAAGTTCTGTTTCAAATTTTTCCTAAGTTCGATGTGACCATGGCAGATGGTTCAGCTTTCCGAATTGCCAAAAAATTCTCCTTCATTAGACCCCGTTATCAGATTGAACATTTCGGGTTAGAAGTGCAAGGAAATTTCTGGGACATGGAGTTTGAACTCCGCCATAATAGTGTGCCGGTGGCACAAATTTCTCAGAGATGGCTAAAAATTAACTCTACTTATGATATTGATGTTTTCGATGATCAATATGCAGATGCTGTGATTTCTTTAGTCATCGCCATCGACTATGTTAAAGCACAACAGGCAAGATCTAATGCTTCATCTTCAGCAAGTTAATAGAAATAGAAAGAAAATATAACCTCACATGAAAAAAATGACCTCACAAGAAGTACGCCAAATGTTCCTTGATTTCTTCAAATCAAAAGGACATACGATCGAACCATCTGTTAGCTTGGTTCCTGTCAATGATCCAACACTACTTTGGATCAACTCAGGTGTTGCGACACTTAAAAAATATTTTGACGGATCAGTAATTCCTGAAAATCCACGGATTACTAATGCCCAAAAAGCTATCCGGACTAACGATATTGAAAATGTCGGAAAAACGGCGCGTCACCATACTATGTTTGAAATGTTGGGTAACTTCTCAATCGGTGACTATTTCCGTAAAGAGGCCATCGAATGGGGCTTTGAACTCCTAACAAGTCCTGAGTGGTATGGCTTTCCAGTAGAAAAACTCTACATGACGTACTATCCAGCTGATCAAGACTCATACAACCGTTGGATTGAAGTTGGGGTGTCACCTGATCACTTGATTCCAATCGAAGATAACTTCTGGGAAATTGGTGCTGGTCCAAGTGGTCCGGATACTGAAATTTTCTTCGACCGTGGCGAAGCTTTCGACCCTGAAAATGTTGGGCTTAAATTACTGGCTGAAGACATCGAAAATGACCGTTATATTGAAATCTGGAACATTGTCCTGAGTCAATTTAACGCAGATCCAAGCGTGCCTCGTAGTGAATATAAAGAACTACCGCATAAAAATATTGATACGGGTATGGGACTTGAACGGATGGTTGCGGTCATTCAAGGAGCTCACACTAACTTTGAGACAGACTTGTTCATGCCAATCATCCGTCAAATTGAGCAATTGTCTGGTAAAACTTACGATCCTTACGGGGATAACATGAGCTTTAAGGTCATCGCTGACCACATTCGCTCACTTTCATTTGCTATCGGCGATGGGGCCTTACCAGGTAATGAAGGTCGTGGCTATGTCTTGCGTCGTCTCTTGCGTCGTGCTGTCATGCATGGTCGTAAACTTGGCATCACAGATACTTTCTTGTATAAACTCGTTAAAATCGTTGGCGAAATCATGCAATCTTACTATCCAGAAGTTTTGGAAAAGCGTGAGTTCATCGAAAAAATTGTCAAACGTGAAGAGGAAACTTTTGCGCGGACGATTGATGCGGGGAGCAAACTCTTTGACGAAGTTATCGGTAAACTAAAAACGGCAAACAAAACAACACTTGACGGTGCTGATATCTTCAAACTCTACGATACTTACGGTTTCCCAGTTGAACTGACAGAGGAGTTGGCAGAAGATGCTGGCTTCACCATCGACCATGCTGGCTTCGAAGCTGCCATGAAAGCCCAACAAGACCGTGCGCGTGCAGCAGTCGTTAAAGGTGGCTCGATGAATAAACAGTCAGAAGTTTTGACTGCCCTAGAGGATGCGTCAACTTTCTCTTATACAGAAAAAACGCTTGCGTCAAGACTGACTGCCATTGTCCAAGATGATCAGCGCGTGAAAACGGCTAAAGGAACAGCCCAAGTGATCTTTGCTGAAACACCGTTTTACGCTGAAATGGGTGGTCAGGTTGCTGACCACGGTGTCATTCAGGATGCTGCAGGTGAGGTTGTCGCGAACGTGACGGATGTGCAGAAAGCGCCGAACGGTCAGCCTTTGCATACGGTTGAGATTTTGACTGAACTTTTTGAAGGGGAAGTTTACACGCTTGCTATCGACCAAAAACGTCGCAATGGTGTCATCAAAAACCATACGGCAACTCACTTGCTCCATGCTGCCTTGCACAATATCTTGGGAGAGCATGCGACACAAGCTGGCTCGCTCAATGAAGTCGACTTTTTACGTTTTGACTTTACGCATTTCGCAGCTGTGACAGCTGACGAATTGGCTGAAATTGAACGTCAAGTCAATGAAGAAATCTGGAACGCCATTGATGTCTTGACCGTTGAGACGGATGTTGCAACCGCTAAAGAAATGGGTGCTATGGCGCTCTTTGGCGAAAAATATGGTAAGGTTGTTCGTGTTGTGACGATCGGTGATTACTCAGTTGAGCTTTGTGGTGGTACGCACGTTGCCAATACGAGCGAAATCGGATTATTTAAGATTGTCAAAGAAGAAGGCATCGGTTCTGGTACGCGTCGTATCATGGCAGTTACTGGTCAACAAGCCTTTGAAGCTTTCAAAGCACAAGAAGCAATTTTGAAAGACGTGCAAGCCTTGGTGAAATCACCACAAGCTAGCCAAACAGTTGCTAAAGTTGAAAACTTGCAAGCTGAACTCAAGTCAGCTCAAAAAGAAGTCGAAAGCCTGTCAGCTAAAATCGCATCAGCCCAGTCTGACGAAATCTTCCAAAATGTACAAACGGCTAATGGCACAAGCTTTATTGCAGCCAAGGTCACAGCTACAGACGCAGGTGCTTTGCGTAATCTTGCAGATATTTGGAAACAAAAAAATAGCTCAGACGTTTTGGTGCTTGTTGCGCAAATCGGTGAGAAAGCAAATCTGTTAGTTGCAAGCCAAACAAGCGACATTAAAGCAGGTAATCTAGTTAAAGCACTAGCACCATTTATTGATGGCCGCGGTGGTGGTAAACCAGATATGGCCATGGCTGGTGGAACTAAACCAGCTGGTATTGCTGAATTACTTGAAAATGTTGGTGCTAATTTGTAAGTAGTATCTATTTTAAATAATGAGAAACAGTCGAGAGGCTGTTTTTTTCTTGATCAAATATTCGGTTAAAGTATAGATTATTGGGAGAAAGGATAAATAAATGGCTAAAAAAGCCCCTAATTTAAGACACTTTGCTAAAAAATGTAAACGTTTTATTTATTTTTAAAAAACTATTGACATTAACATTAAGACATGTTAACATATAAATGAGATGTATGGTGGTAGTTACCAGTTAAAAGAAAATCAAATATGATGAATAAGATTGGATACATTAACATTATCTCAAGAACAACATCATGTGATTGATTGACATGGTAATCAGTAACAAAGAAAGAATGACGAAGGAGGAATGTGAAATGATTGGATGTATCTTGACGGGGCATGGCTCTTTTGCAACAGGACTTGGTGGCGCACTTGAAATGATTGCAGGACAACAAGAAAATTTTGAAACTGTGTGCTTTTTAGAAGAAAAACCTTTGGAAACGTTTTCTGAAGATATACGAGATGCGATGTCGTCGCTACGTCAAAAGTGCTCAGGCGTGATTGTCTTCTCAGATTTATTGGGCGGGACACCGTTTCGGACAGCAATGATTGAAGCGCAAGCATTTGAAGATGTTGAAGTCATCGCGGGTGTTAACTTACCAATATTGTTAGAGTCAATGGTGCTACGCTATGGATCGGAGAGTTTAATTGATTTTATTGCGTCAGCATTAGAAGCAGGGAAAACTGGTTTAGTCCATGCACAATTACCGCAAGAATCTGAAACACAAACGTTTGACGAGGAAGAGGGGATTTAATTATGTGGGAATCAATCTTAGCATCATCAATCACCTTAATTGGCTTTATTGTCGCATTTATCATCATTTACTACCTCTTCAGTTTTACAAAAATGAAGAAGCAAAAGAAATATTTTGCAGACTTACATACTGGACTTGCAGTAGGTCAAAAAGTTCAATTATCTAATGGCATCATTGGCACGATTAAAACGGTTGGAAAAGAAACGCTCGACATTGAAATTAAATCGGGTGCCATTATGGAAGTCTCACGTTACGCTATCTCACAAATTGTTGCTTAAGCAATAGAAGCTATCTCTAGGAGGATAAAAAGATGAGTGAACCTAATATTTTATTGACAAGAATTGACAATCGCTTAATTCATGGACAAGTTGCAACACAATGGAACGGCACATTAGGTGCTAACTTGATTTTAGTCGCGAATAACAAGGTGGCTGGAGATAAAACGCGTCAAGGCTTGATGGATATGGCAGCACCAGCAGGTGTTCAAACGCGTTATTTCACTTTAGAAAAAACGATTGAGATCATTCACAAAGCAGCACCGCGTCAAAAGATTTTCATTATTTGCGAAAATCCAGAAGACGTTTTGACGCTGGTAAGAGGTGGCGTGCCCATCAAAAAACTAAATATTGGTAATATGCATATGGCTGAAGGAAAACGACAAGTTGCAACAACGGTTGCAGTTGATGACACCGATATTGCAGCATTCAGAGAACTCAAGGAGAAAGGGGTTGAACTTGAAATTCGCCGAGTACCAACAACGGCGGCTGAGGATTCTGAAAAGTTGTTTAGCTAAGGTGCCTTCTGACAACAGTGATTGCGACAGCCTACGGCTAAATCGTCAAATTTTGTTGTTAAATCTTCGCTTTAACTTTTAGCTATGTTGAATATACTAGAGGGTGATAACACGCTCTAAACGTATTGTATAGGAGGGAACGAAAATGGATTATAACATTTTACAAATTTTACTCATTTTTCTCATCACATTCATTGCAGCGATCGATCAGTTTAGCTTCTTGGAATCTTTGTATCAACCGATCGTTACTGGTATGGTTGTCGGTTTGATTCTGGGTGACTTACAGACAGGCCTGATTGTCGGTGGGACATATCAATTAATGACCATCGGTAACATGCCGGTTGGGGGAGCTCAACCACCTAATGCCGTTATTGGTGGGATCATGGCAGCAGTACTTGCCATTACCTTGAAATTGGAACCAACTGTGGCGGTTGCAACAGCCATTCCATTCTCATTATTGGGTCAATATGCCGTAACTTTGCTCTTCTCTTTGATGTCACCAGTGATGGCAGTCGCAGACCGTTATGCACATGAGGCTGACACAAAAGGAATTGATAAGATTAACTATCTTGCTATGGCTGCTATTGGTGCATTGTTTGGTCTCGTTGTGACATTATTCTTTATCGGTGGTGCAACATTTGGTCAACAAGTCGTAGATACGATTCCTAAATGGTTGATGGGTGGCCTCGGTGCTGCTGGTGGTATGATGCGCTATGTCGGCTTTGCGATTCTTTTAAAAGTAATGGTTTCAAAAGAGATGTGGGGCTTCTACTTCATGGGCTTTGGTTTGGCAACCATCGTTATGGCTGCACCAAGCTTATCAGGTCCAGCACTCATTATCCTAGCATTTATCGGCTTTGCAGTCGCTTTCTGGGATTATCAAATTCAAGCAAAATTCAAATTAACAACAGGTAGTCAAAGTGATTTTGGAGGTGAAGAAGATGGCATATAACATTCCAGATAATTATCAAAATTTAACACCATCTGAACCATTGGATAAAAAAACATTAAACAAAATGGTTTGGCGTTCCTTGTTCTTGCAAGCTTCTTTCAACTATGAAAGAATGCAGGCAGCTGGCTGGTTATATGGTATTTTGCCAGGGCTGAAAAAAATTCACAAAGATAATAAAGATGACTTAGCAGCATCTATGAGTCATAACTTGGAGTTCTTTAATACGCACCCATTCTTAGTAACCTTTGTTATGGGGATTATCCTATCACTAGAACAAAATAAAACAGATATCCCAACAATTCGTGCGGTCCGTGTGGCAGCTATGGGACCACTTGGCGGTATCGGAGATGCCCTCTTCTGGTTCACACTCGTACCGATTACAGCTGGTATCACTTCAAACATGGCGATTGACGGTAATATTGCCGGGCCATTCATCTTCCTACTCGTCTTCAATATCGCACAATTTGCCATCCGCTGGTACTTAATGCACTGGTCCTACAAACTGGGCACAACGCAAATTGTAAAATGAAGTTAGCCACCTTGAGTCAAGCAAAAAACATCTGAATT
>NZ_BCVN01000035.1 GCF_001591765.1 Pseudolactococcus raffinolactis NBRC 100932
CTGGTTGAACAAGCAGTCAAAAGCTCAACTATTGGGCTGTATTTAACAAGTCTTAAAAGACTTTAGGATTTAAGGAGATGAAAGATGACTTATGATTTAGCTTGGAAAGTTGTATTACGTGAAGCAAAAATTTTTTTAATCAGATATTTGAAAATTGATGTTGAAAAAGAAGATTATGAAACACGTGTTAGAGAAGAACTTGAAATTGTAGAATTTGACAATGACACTATTTTTCTTGAAGATAACTATGGCAGAATTATTGAACATAATTATAATGCGGAAGAATGGCAAGTTGACGGAATGTGGGTTTACTAATTTCTAACAGGCGTACCTTTAGTTTAATTGTAGAACACTCCGATGTGGGCGGTGCATATTCGTTATATGCAGGGTATATAAAATATGAATGAAAGGATTATCAATTATGCAAGTTATTCTCCCAGATGAACAGGTACACGAAATTCAGCTTTTATTATCAAATTTGATTAAACAAGAAATTGAACAGATACTAAATAATAGTAATATAGAAAGTCCTTTTCTTAACAAAAAACAAGCATGTCAATACCTTGGAATTGCTAATAACACGCTTGATAATTGGATTGATAAAGGATTGCCAAAGATAAAAATCGGTAAGACAATTCGATTTAATAAATTCGAAGTCAATCGTTGGCTTGAAAGTCAGTAGCAATTTTACCATAGTTTGATTATAATTGAAGCATAGTATTTTTCTAGCTCAATTCAAAATAAGAGGAATACAATATGACAATAACAAAAACAAAAAACGGAACGTATCGTTTACGAATTTATATTCCAGAGGAAGCCAGATCATCACTTGGAACGGGTAAAAAAGTAATCGAAAAGCGTTTTAAATTAAGGAGTGAAGCCAAAAAATATGAACTAGATATGCTAAACAAAATTGATAAAATTTTGAGTGGAGAAAGACTTTCGGAATTTGAAACAAATGGCGATATTCTCTTTTCAGATTTTTTCTATCACGTTTGGTGGAAATCTTACAAAGCAGGGCAGACAACCAGTACAATTAAACCGCCTACAAAAGTTACAGTAGAAAATACTACTTTAGTATTCAAGAAACATATTTTACCTATGCTTGGCAATTACTCGATTAACTTTCTCAATCAAAATAAGCAAGTCATTTTAAATCTAATGACTGCTAAAGCTGATGAGTATGCCAACTTCAAAGTTATAAGAAGTTATGTTAATTCTATCTTTGATTGGGCGGAAGAATTGGAATACATTGAATCTAATAAGATTTCTAAAACTTTAAAACGCATTAAATCAACGAAGAAAATCAGGTTACGTGAAGCCAGACGTGATGAAGACTTGTATCTCTCTCAGAATGAACTCAGGGATTGGTTGAAAGCAATTGCTGATGATTTAGAAAATGGAGATTTAAAATTAAAAGATTATGTTCTATTCTTTACAACATTTTTTCTTTCTGATCGAAAATCGGAAACTTATGCTCTTGAATGGCAACACATTGATTTCAAAAAATCTGAAATTCATCTAATTCAAGCATTAGATAAATACGGTAATATCAAGTCAACAAAAAGTAATAAAAAGACTATTTTTTCAATTCCTAAAGAATTAATTATTATGCTTCAAGATTGGAAAGTTCAACAAAAGAATGAGCTTGCAAAATTTAATATCATTCAAACAAATAAACAATTTGTATTTACGTACATTGATACTAAAGGGAACGTAAACAAACCATTACATCCTGATTATCTCAATTATCGAATGAATGCTATTAGAAAGAGACATGCTAACCTCGCACCCGCTACACCTCACAAATTAAGACATACTGGAGCAACTCTAGCCAAACAAGCTGGTACTTCTTTAGAAGCAATCTCAGAAGCCTTGACACATAGTGGAATAGATATAACTCAAACTTATGTCAATACCTCAAATGTTGTTCCTATGGCTGTCGGAGAAATTGCTTATCGTCATCTTTAAAAATCAATGGTGTGAATATGGTGTGAATTTTGGTGTGAACTTTTCAAAAAACGAACAAAAAAACACCCAATGGTGTGAACCAAAAGGTGTCTTGAAACGTTGATATGAAAGAGATATTAACGTTTTGAAAATTGACTTGCTTTACGGGCTTTTTTGAGACCTGCTTTTTTACGTTCAACCATACGAGCATCACGTGTCAACAAGCCAGCGCGTTTCAATGACGCACGGAAGTCAGGATCTACGTTCAAAAGCGCACGTGAGATACCGTGACGGATTGCGCCAGCTTGACCAGCGTAACCACCACCATTAACGTTAACAAGAACGTCGTAAGCACCAACTGTTTCAGTTGCGCCAAATGGTTGGTTGATGACCAAACGCAAGTCTGCGTGTGGGATGTATTCTTCAACATCTTTGTTGTTTACTGTGATTTTACCAGTGCCGGGTACCAAACGTACACGAGCTACTGAATTTTTACGGCGTCCAGTGCCGAGGTATTGTACTTGTGCCAATGTCTAGTCCTCCTTAGATTAATCCTGTAATGTCAAGCACTTCTGGGTTTTGAGCTTGGTGTGTGTGCTCAGCGCCAACAAATACTTTAAGTTTCATGCCTTGTGCACGACCAAGCGTGTTATGTGGCAACATACCTTTTACAGAAGTTTCGATAAGACGAACTGCATTTTTCTCACGCAATTCACCAGCAGTGATTGATTTCAATCCGCCTGGGTACATTGAGTGTTTGTAGTAGATCTTGTCAGAAGCTTTTTTACCAGTCAATTTCACTTTTTCAGCGTTGACAACGATTACGAAATCCCCAGTGTCAGTGTGTTGTGTGAATTGTGGTTTGTTTTTACCGCGAAGGATGCTTGCAACAACTGCTGACAAACGTCCCAAAGGAATATCTGTCGCATCAACAACGTGCCATTTACGTTCAACTTCGCCTGGTTTAGCGAAATATGTAGTTTTGTTCATGATTTCTCCAATTTTTTATCTGTAGTTTACATAGGTGTAGCTGAATCGTTCCTTATCCATCTACGGTATTTTCAAGTTTCCGGGACCTAAAAATGGGGTAAACAATACCGTTTAATATAATATCACATTTTTACAGGTTTTGTCAAGTTTTTTTGCTATAATAGTTCTTATGAACATTGTTTTGAAAATGTCTGCAGCTGATATTGCCCGCCTTGTTAAAACCTTTCAAGCCTGGGCACAGCCCTCAGCCAATCCATATACCCAGTTTTTAGCTAAACCGCAAGGCTGTGTGATTACCGTCTATACTTCGGGCAAGGTCATGTTTCAAGGTGAGCAAGCCGAGACCTATGCCACAAAATTTGGCTACCAAGTAACCAGCACAACACCAGTCCAACAAACCAACATCATCGGTACTGACGAAGTTGGCAATGGCTCCTACTTTGGTGGCCTAGCCGTTGTCGCCACCTATCTGAGTGAAGCCGATCTCCCACTCATCAAAAAATTAGGCGTTGACGATTCCAAAAAATTAACCGATGTCAAGATTCGTCAGATTGCACCCATTCTAAAAGAAAAAATTCAGCATCAAGCACTTCTGCTGTCTCCGAGCAAATATAACGAAGTGATCAGCTCTGGTTATAACGCCGTTTCTGTCAAAGTCGCCCTACACAATCAAGCGATTTTTCTGTTAGAACAGGCTCTATCTACTGTACCCGATCATATCATCATCGATGCCTTCACGACTGAGAAAAATTATACCAAGTATCTTAAAAAAGAAAAGAACCAAACGAAAGGCCAGATTACATTGCGCCAAAAGGCGGAAAGCCAGTTCTATGCTGTTGCCGTGTCATCTGTCATCGCGCGAGAAATGTTCTTAAACAATCTAGAAGACCTCTCTCAAGATGTTCAGCTCACGCTCCCAAGTGGTGCCGGCCACAAATCAGATGTGGTCGCAGCCCAAATCATCCAGCAGTACGGTGAAGCGACACTAAGTCAAGTCGCCAAACTGCACTTCGCAAATACAGAAAAAGCAAGGAAATTAATCAAATGAAATTATTAAAAGAATGGAGTCCGTTTGCCCTCTTTATCATTGTCATGCTCCTTTTACGTGTCTATGTTTGGCAGCCAGTCATTGTCGAAGGGCACTCGATGGATCCGACGCTAGCTGATAAGGAGCGCCTAGTGATCATTAAAACGGCGCGTATCAAGCGTCAAGATATTGTTGTCGCTAAGGAGTACAACAAGGAAGATCAATCGACCAAAAATATCGTCAAACGTGTCATCGGTATGCCTGGTGATACCATCTCGTATAACAACGATGTGCTCACAGTCAATGGAAAGGTGATCGCAGAACCCTACCTAACCAACTATCAAAAGCAACTCGCCACAGATAAACTTCAGCAAACCTATCAATTCAATTCGTTTTTCCAAAGTCTAGGCAAGAATGCCAAATCCTTTACCATGTCAGCTACAGGTCAGACAGATTTTACAGTTAAAGTCCCTGAAGGTCAATACTTTCTGATGGGTGATAACCGTTTGGTTTCACAAGATTCTCGTCAAGTCGGCACCTTCTCTAAAAAAGATATCATCGGTGAAGCAAAACTTCGTATTTGGCCTTTTAAAAAGATTGGCCTGCTTTAATTAGGTCTCAACATATTATATGTTAAACACTAAAAAAACATCTGAACGCAGTCTTTAGACTGGTCTGTTCAGATGTTTTTTGCTGTCTAATAAGCCTCAATCTCAGGGCGATCATGGACATTGGACTGTTTACCATTTCGTTCATCTAAAACTGCCTGAACATCAGCAGGTGTCACGCCAGTTTCAGCTAACATGACTGCGATATGATAGAAAATATCTGCTGTTTCATTGGCAATTTCTGCCTTGTCAGCATTTTTCGCTGCAATCACAACTTCTGTCGCTTCTTCGCCTACTTTTTTAAGGATTTTATCCAAACCTTTATCAAAAAGATAATTGGTATAAGAACCTGCTTTAGGCTCTTTTTGACGTGCCACGGCTTGGGTGTATAACTCATCAATCATGCTTCATCTCCTTCTACCTCTAAAACGTCATTAAAGAAACAGCTTCTAGCACCTGTATGGCAGGCTGGGCCAATCTGTTCAACTGCAATCAACAAGGTATCCAAATCACAGTCTGCTGTGATTTTTTTGACGTGTTGATAATGACCAGATGTCTCGCCCTTGTGCCACAGTTCTTGACGTGAGCGAGACCAATACCACGTTTCTTGCGTTTCTAAGGTCAACTGATAGCTTGCCTCATTCATGTAGGCCAGCATCAAGACCTGACCGTCAGCCACATCTGTGACGATCACAGGGACAAGACCATCTGGGCTTTTGGCAAAGTCGATCTTAACCGTCTCGTCTTTTAAAATCCTTTTATTCATCTTACAAACGCACCTCGATATGATTTTCTTTCATTTTGACTTTCACATCGTGAATATCAATTTCACCATAATGGAAGACACTGGCAGCCAAGGCCGCTGTAACTGGTGTTTTCTCAAAGACTTCGACGATATCGTCAGCCGTCCCCGCCCCACCACTTGCAATAACTGGGACATTAACCGCCGTCGCAATCGCTGTATTCAACTCTAAATCATAGCCAGACTTGGTGCCATCCTTATCCATACTGGTCAGAAGAATCTCGCCAGCGCCCAGAGAAACGGCCTTTTTCGCCCATTCAATGGCATCCAGTCCGGTGTCCTTTCGCCCACCATTGACATAGACATGAAAACTGCCATCGTCTTGTTTTTTAGCGTCGATGGCGACCACGATACATTGGTTCCCAAACTTCTCGGCACCCTGCCGAATCAGATCGGGATTGGCGACTGCGCTGGAGTTGATGCCAACCTTATCAGCGCCGGCTTTGAGCATCTTGTGCATGTCCTCGACCGAGCGAATGCCGCCACCGACTGTAAAGGGGATGAAAACCTGATCTGCGACAGTCCGCACCACATCCACCATGGTATCACGCGCCTCATGCGTCGCCGTAATATCCAGAAAAACAAGCTCATCACAGCCCTGCTCATAATAAATTTTCGCCGTCTCAGCCGGGTCGCCGACATCCGTCAAATTGACGAAATTAACGCCCTTGACCACGCGCCCATCCTTAACATCCAAACACGGAATAATGCGTTTTGCTAACATCTCAAAACTCCTTCAGTTCATCTAAACTCACATTACCGTTATAGTAGGCTTTGCCGACAATGGTCCCAGCAACGCCGATATCAGCTAATTTTGTTAAGTCGGAAAGCTGAGCAATCCCACCACTTGCGATAACAGCAGCACGCGTTAAAGCAGCCTGCAATTTTTCGTAATGTTCAAAGTTTGGCCCAGTCAAGGTACCATCCCGGTCAACATCTGTATAAACAAATAAGCGGACACCGATTTTTTCCATTTCAAGTGCCAGAGTAATATAATCTACGTCAGAGGTTTCTAGCCAGCCTTCTGTTGCGACCAAGCCTTTTTTGGCGTCAATTCCAACGACAATCTTATCTGCCCCGAATTGGGCAAGCGCAGCTTTCACAAAGTCAGGATTTTTAACCGCCATCGACCCAATAATCACACGATCAACACCTTTAGCCAGATAGTCAGAAATCTGCTCTAAGGTCCGAATACCGCCACCGACTTCAATTTTCAATCCTGTTTTGGTGACAATTTCTTCGATAATCGGGGCGCTAGTTGCCCGACCATCTAACGCACCATCTAAATCGACAACGTGCAGGTAAGTGATACCTGCTGCCGCAAAAATTTCAGCCTGTGCCAATGGACTGGCATTGACCACTGTTTCCTGGGCAAAATCACCTTTAAACAACCGAACGGCACGACCATTCTTAATATCAATTGCTGGCAGAATCTGCATAGACAACCTCCTTAAATTTTTCTAAGATACCAAGTCCAACGTCTCCTGATTTTTCAGGATGAAATTGTGCCCCATAGACATGGCCATGAGAAATCATGGCTGGCACTTTGATACCGTAGTCTGCAGTGACATCTAAATAGTCAGGCGCAACATCTGTGAAATAGGAATGAACAAAGTAAACTGCGCTATCTTGTAAGTTCGCGGTTAGCGCTGTTGGTTTGACCACATCTAGCTGGTTCCAGCCCATATGTGGGACTTTCAGATTGTCACCTGCTGGAATAGCACGACAGATGCCTGGAATCAAGCCCAGACCATCTGTTAAGACGTGTTCTTCTGATGCATCCAGTAGCAACTGCATCCCCAGACAAATGCCTAAGAGCGGTGTACCAGTTGCAACTGCTGATTTGATTGTCGCAATCAAATCACGCTTTTCAAGCTCGGCCATAGCCGTTGGGAAGGCACCGACACCAGGTAGAATCAATCCGTCCGCTGATTGGATGACAGCTTGGTCAGCTGTCAATACAGCGTCCACACCGATTTTATTTAAGGCACGCAAGACATTGGCTGTGTTGCCTGCATCGTAATCAATCACTGCAATGGTCATCTTACAGTACTCCTTTAGTCGAATTCACTCCATGAATCTCTGGATTCAAAGTCACTGCTTCACGTAAGGCACGGCCGGTTGCCTTGAAAAGGGATTCTGATTTATGGTGATTATTTTTACCATGTAAAATTTTCAGGTGCAAGTTCATTTGCACATTGAAAGCCAAAGCTTGGAAAAATTCTTCGACTAATTCAGTATCGAAATTGCCTAAGGTTGGATTGGTAAACTCGGCATCGAAAACGAGGTAAGACCGCCCTGATAAATCTAGACTCGCCATGCCCAATGTCTCATCCATTGGCACAAAAGACGTGCCGTAACGATTGATCCCCGCCTTATCACCTAGTGCCTCACGGAGCGCTGTCCCAAGGGCAATGCCGACATCTTCAACCGTATGGTGACTGTCCACGTGCAAATCGCCATTAGCCTTAACGACTAGGCTCATGCGACCGTGACTAGCGAAAAGGGTTAACATGTGGTCGAAGAAACCTACGCCGGTTTGAATATCAACAGGCGTTTGGGCATCTAAGTTAACCGCTAATGTAATTTGGGTTTCTGCTGTGTTGCGTGTGATTTCTGCTTGTCTCATAAGTCACCTTTCACTTCTTTAATGATATCAAGGGCTAACGCTAAATTGGGTGTGTTGATTTGGTAGGGTGCTTGTTCGCGCACGACTGGCTTGGCATGGAAAGCAATCCCAATACCACTCGCCAAAATCATAGGGAGGTCGTTGGCACCGTCACCCATAGCGACTGTTTGAGATAGCTCAAGACCTAGTTCAGCTGCCCATTTTTTTAGGCTAGCTAACTTCACTTCTTTTGTGACAATGTCACCCGTCGTTTTACCGGTGAGCTGACCGTCTACAATTTCTAGGTGATTTGCACGGACATAGTCAAGCCCGAGTTCACGGGCTAGGTCATCAACCGTTTCGTGAAAACCACCCGATACCACGCCAACTTTCCAACCATTGGCCTGTAAGGCCGCGACTAAGTCACGCGCACCTTCAGTAAAATGAATTTGCTTGCGCACCTCAGAAAAGACTGTTTCAGGTAGTCCTTTGAGCAGGGCCACCCGCGCGGCTAGCGCCTCAGCAAAATCTAACTCGCCGTTCATGGCGCGATTGGTGATGTACGCAATCTCAGCGCCGCTCCCCGCGATCTCACCTAGTAAATCTATCCCTTCTTCTTGTATCAAGGTGCTGTCTACATCCATGATTAGAAGTCCTTTTGTTTTTGTCATCTCATCTCCAGTTTCTATTTTAATTTAAATCTCTTTGGTGCTTTTAATTTGACGATGATCAAGCCAAGACTGACATAAACCACAATGATAATCGAAATGATCAAAACGTAGGATGTTGTCTGCTTAAAGCGATTGGCCAATTGATAATTTTGAATACAGAAATAATAAAATATCCCATTAATCATGGTAAAAATTGGATTTTTCGTGTTCCCATCTCTATCAAATGGTTGCAAAATATAATAGAGAAATAATTCATGAAATGAAAACAGGAGATTGACCGCAATCCCATAAAAAACAATCAAACCATAAAAACTCAAGGGGATGTCTTTACCGAATAACAAGATCCCAGCGAAAACATTAACAAAGAGGCCGACAACAATGGGCGTATTAGCCATAAATAACTGTTTCAATCGGCCAATAAAACTCTGCAGGATGGTTTGCTCAGTCCGATAGAAAGGGTAATTCAACATGGCCTGATCACATTTCGTATAGTAAATGGCCACAATTTCTTTCGACAGACTTGCCAAATACATGATAAAAAAGATACTTGGCAGAATCTGTCCGACCTGATGAAAGGTCAAATAATTCGTTTTCCCAAATCGAATGGCTAAATAGCCGTAAATGCCGAGTATGATCAAGAAAGCAAGTGCTAAACCACCTAAACGATAGGTCAATTTCTTTTTGAAAATTTTTCGATATCGCTTGAAAAGCAACCGATTTAAGAGCTGAATGCCTGAATATTTATTAAATAATTCCTGCTCATCTGTCACTTCAATTTTTTGACTTGATTTTTGTGCCGCTTTCATGCCTGTATTTGACTGATTTGACTTGATTTCTGCCACGATCTGTTCTTGAAGTACTTTATTTTGGAAAACTCTTTGAATATAACCTTGCGATAATGTCATTTTCCAACTTAGCAAGAAGCTAGCAATAGCTAATAGTAGGATAAGCCAAGCCAAAAGAGGTGTCCAAACTACCGTATGGACTGTGGTCAGGTAGATCAGGCTAAATAAACCACCACCAAAAACGACACCTCTATACATATATTTAAAAATCTTCTTTTGACTTTTATCCAAAACTGTTAACCACCAATTTTGAGACACTAAAATCAAGGCAAGATTTAATAGCAGCAAGCGAAAGCTAGAAGGTAAGATAAGGGCAATAAAAGTCTGATGATAAATAAGACCTAAAATGCCTAACGGGAAAATATAGGCGAGTAAACTCATCACAAGATTGATCCGATTTAGCTTTTTCAAGGTATCCCCGTAGGAAAGCTGAAACATCTTAGCAAATTCAATCCCTCTAAATAAGCTACCACTTGAAGCCATCACAAAACTCAACTGCTCAAAAACACAAAAGATGAGAAATAGTGTTAAGGTCCAGTGAAAAATTTCAGGATAATCTACTCTAAAAGTATGCCATAAGATACTTTCTTTCTGTAAAGAAAGATTTTTAACTCCAAAAGCCATTAACCAAGCGATGAAAATCAAGATACTTTTTCTAAGTACCGTTAACGGCAAACTCAACCATTTTAAAATCAATAAAATGATGGTCTTTAAATCTCGCATCCCGTAAAAATTGGGAGAGATAGACTGACCAATGACAGGTAAGCGCCGCAACCAAAACCATAAACCATTCAAAAAATTTGTATTTTTAATTTGCAAATAGTTTTTATAGAAATTAAGATAAGGTATCATTGCCATGTTCCTCACTTAAAATCGTCACAATTTCCTTTTCAAAGTCTTGAGATTGTAGCTTGTCATTCCCTAATACTTCTAGTTTTTGATCATGTAACAAGACAATCTCATCACATAATTCCTTGGCCAGCTCCAAAATATGGGTGGAGAAGATGACAATCGCCTGTGATTTCAGCTCACGAATCCGCTCTTTGACTTCATAAGCCGCAACCGGATCGAAGCTTGTCAAGGGTTCATCTAATAAATAAATCGGTGTATTGGTCACCTCAGTTACTAGCATTTGCACCTTATTTTGCATGCCATGAGAATAATCTCGAAGGAGTTTATTCTGATCACTGTCATTAATGCCATATCTCGTCAAATTCTCACGAGCCGAATATGGCGTTGTCAACCGTTCCCGATTTAAATCCATGACGAAGTGAACAAACTCCAACCCCGTCATAAAATCAGGTAAATGGGTTGTCGTTGTGACAAAACCAATCTCGGTATTCTCATAAGCAGTATTTTCCTGACCCGCGTCATCAATGATGGCAATACTGCCACTGTCTACTGATAAATTCTGAGCGATACAGTTAAACAATGTCGTTTTCCCCGCACCATTTCGCCCAAGTAAACCATAAATTTTACCAGTCTCAAAATTGAAAGTCACATCATTAAAAAGTTGCTTATCATCAAATGACTTATTGATATTTTTTAAAGCAAGTTGCATCTTTTCTCCCTAATTCACCTTAATTTTCATTTATCGATCTCCCCTTCGAATCTCAATCGCACGCGCATGTGCCTGCAAGCCTTCAGAATAGGCCAAAGTCGTAATATCTTTTGTTGCTGCCGCAACAGCATCTTGACTATAATAGGTAAACTGACTTCTCTTGACAAAGTCGTAAACACCCAAGGCACTGTAAAATCGAGCTGTGCCTGACGTTGGCAGCACGTGATTTGTTCCCGCATAGTAGTCGCCGATCGGTTCAGACGTAAAATGTCCTAGGAAAATACTCCCAGCATTTTTAATCTTTGGTAAATAAGTCATGGCATCGTCCAAGGCAATTTCCAAATGTTCCGGCGCTACCTCATTCATCAGGTCAAACATCTCATCAACCGAATTGGCAATAATCGTCCGACCATTGTTTTCAATAGATGCCCGTGCAATGGCTTCACGTGGTAAAGTTTGCAGTTGTTTTTCCAATTCAAGGTCAACCGCATCAGCTAACGCGACTGAATCAGTCACCAGCACCGCCCGCGCTAACTTGTCATGTTCAGCTTGCGACAGTAAATCAGCTGCCACATAGGCCGCGTTAGCAGAGCTATCCGCAATCACACCGATTTCAGATGGCCCTGCGATCATATCAATGCCAACTTGACCAAAAACCTGCTTTTTGGCTGTCGCCACAAAGACATTACCAGGACCCGTAATCTTATCCACTTTAGGAATAGACTCTGTACCGTAAGCTAGGGCTGCGATCGCTTGCGCCCCACCAACTTGGAAAATCTTCGTCACGCCAGCCAATTGGGCTGCGACTAAAATCGCTGGATTAAACTGAGTTTGCGGCGGTGTCACCATATAAATTTCAGGCACACCCGCGATTTTTGCTGGCAAGACGTTCATCAACACACTGGACGGATAGGCTGCCGTCCCACCCGGCACGTAGACACCGACTTTCTCAATCGGTAGCACAAGCTGACCTCGAATCACACCTGACGCCTGCGCATCCACAAAACCTGGTTCAACCTGATGTTTGTGATAAGACTCGATATTTTCCTTGGCATTTTGCAAGGCCAATAACACATCTGGATCTATGGTATCAAAAGCCCGCTTGATTGTTTCACGTGAAACTTCAAACGATGTCAGTGCTAGGCCATCAAATTTTTCCGAGTACTCACGCAAAGCCACATCTCCATTGGCACGGACATTAGCAATAATTTCTGCGACAATACCATCAGAGTTATCTTGAGATTTAGCATAGGCTGCATATTCTGCGTCTAAAATCTGCGATATTTCCCTCGCTGAACCTGTCAATCGTTTCATTTTAACCATTAAAAGCCACCTCTTCATTTCCTACAACCGCTTGTAGTCGGTCGATTAATGTCATAATTTCTGGATTTTTCTTAATGCTTGCGCTATTGGCAATCAAGCGTGACGACACCCGAACAATATCTTCAAACACAACCAAACCATTTGCCACTAGCGTATTCCCCGTTTCGACAATGTCGACAATGGCATCCGTCAATCCAATAACCGGTGCAATTTCCACAGAGCCCTGAATCGATACAATCTCGACATCCTCATCCTTGCTATTGAAAAAATCAGTGGCAATCTTGGGATACTTGGTCGCAATCTTTTTTCGCTTATGGTCCGAAGGATTATAGGACGGAATACTTGCAACCGAAAATTTACACAGACCAATATTCAAATCTAACATTTCCAGATAAGATCCTGGATGTTCGTAGAGCACATCAGAGCCCACAACACCCAAATCAGCAATCCCATGCTCGACATAAGTCGCCACATCAGGCGCCTTCACCAATAGAAACCGTAAATCCTGAGTCTCGTCTATGAAAATTAAATTTCGACCCTTGTCAGCCATAAAATCCATATCAAACCCAGCCTCAGCCAATATTTTAACCGTATCTTTTTCAATCCGACCTTTAGTCAATGCTATCGTAATCATGCGTCACCTCCACCAAAGACAATATCCTGACGTATTTCTTCATAAACCGCATCAACATCTAAAGCCCAGCCAACCGCACTAACAGCTCCTGCATCAAAACGTTCAAACAATTTATCGTAACGACCACCACTCAGGAAGGCATAGGGGACCTTATCACTAAAGACTCGGAACATCACGCCAGTATAGTAATCTTTTTTAGCCAACATCCCAAGATCAACCGTAGACTGCGCAAAATCATGACTCAAGTTTTCAATCTCTGCCAAAGCAGCTAGAATTTCGGGATTTTTAACCCACTTCTTAGCAGATTTCAAAACATCTTCGGCTGACCCAAATAAACGTGGCAAATTGATTAAAAAATCGTCAAATTCACTTGGATTTTGCTTAACAAACTCCGTCAAGCCTGTGATTGACTTGTTCTTAATTCGAGTTGCCAGTAGCTCAACCTGCGCCTCATCAAATGCTGCAAAAATCGTCTGTAAAATTCCCGCATGACTCAGCTCAATCCTGTAATCCTTGACCCCTGCCAAATGCAAACTTGACTTTGCCAAGTCTAAAGCTTCCGTAATCGCAACAGCCGCATCAAACCCGATGATTTCAATACCAGCCTGCATCCGTTCATTCTGCAAGCCCTTAAGCTCATCATGGTTTCTAAAGACCTTCCCACTATAAGAAAATTTAATGGGCAAGGTCACCTTAGTCGTCGCCACCACACGCGCAATCGACTGCGTCACATCAGGCCGAATCACAAGCAAATCACCATGCTTATCAAACAAATGATAGTTATGATTATCTAGCTCATCCTCAAAAACCCCAGCATACTCAATCATCGGCGTATCAATTCGATTAAACCCACTCGCCATCAGAAAATTTGAAACCCTCATCTCGATCTGATACACACTCTGCGCGCGCTTGAACAGCTTGTCATGCATACCAGGTGCTAATTGCTTATTTTTCATACAAACAAATCTCCTATCACTTGTATCACGCTAGCCATCTCATCCTGCGTCCCGATTGAAATTCTCAAATAATCCGACAAACGCCCCGTATCACCAAAGTAGCGCACATAAATCTGCTTACTTTGCAGGAATTCAAACAAGTTTTCCGCAGCAATGCCAGCAGGCTTCGTTAAAACAAAATTTGTAGCAGACGGAAGGACTTTAAAACCAAGCGCGCCTAATTCAGCTGAAAACCAATCTCGCGTCTCTGATATTTCAGCGTTAATCTGCTCATAATAGAGATGATCTTCAACCGCCGCAGTTGCTAACGCCTCAGCGATCAGATCAACTGAATAAGGATTATAAGAATTTTTCACCGCATTGATCACCGAAATTAATTTCGGTGACCCAATCCCATAACCGACCCGTAACCCAGCCAAAGCTGCATCTTTAGAGAAAGTCCGAGTGATAAAAACATTGTCATATTGTTCGAGCAAAGGCAAGGCAGATTCTCCACCAAAAGCAATATAAGCCTCATCAATGATCACCACCACATCTTGATTTGCCACAACAATCGCTTCAACCTCAGACAAATCTTTAAAAATACCCGTTGGTGCATTCGGATTAGCAATCACAATCCCACCATTGAGTCTATTGACATAGTCAGTTGTCACAATCTCAAATTCATCTGAAAATGGCACCTCCTCGAAAGGTATTCGGAATAAATCCGCCCACACCTTGTAAAAACCATAGGTCGTATCAGGAAAAAGAATCGGATCAGCCGAGTTGAAAAAACTCAAGAAAGCCAATGCCAAAATATCATCTGACCCATTGCCAACAATAATTTGATCTCTATCAACAGCCAAATGTTCTGCTAAAACATTACGTAAAGCATTATTTTCCAAAGAAGAATATTGCCGTAAAGACTGTCCATCAAATGATGCTAAAGCCTTTAAGACACCTGGACTTGGTGGAAAAGCATTTTCATTGGTATTAATTTTAATCATCTTTTTATCTTGTGGCTGTGCCCCTGCCACATACGGTTTTATTTGACGTAAACCCTTCATCTTGATCTCCTTATCCTTAAGCCAACTCTAAAAATTTAATTCCGCACCATTACCTAGGCGCCTTGTCATGCTGCCTCGTATTCGAATACGCTATCTCAAAAGTAACGAAGTAAACTTAGAGATATACTTTAAATTGAGCAAAAAACGCCCAAGTGAAATAACTTCACAAGGACGTTTTAACGTGGTACCACCTTTATTCTAACAAATGTCGCCATCCGTTACTCAGCAAGTCAAGACTCGCACCCTTAACGCGGGAAACGTGACACACTACTTATACTCAATTAAATAAATATTTCGTATGTCCTCTCAAGAATGTGTAACCTCTGATTTTACACGCTTTTCCAGCACCAAGCGCTCTCTTTAGAATTGACAGAGGTATCTTTCTCTCACAGATTTTTCTATTTACTACATTTTACAAGAAAATTCAGAAAATAGCAAGAACTTTTTGCATGAAGCAAAGCGGAATTCAAAAAGTTCTCTGCGACGAGTAACCGCAGGAGAAAGCGGTTTCAAACAAAGCAAAGCGGAGTGCAAAACCCTATGCGACGAGTAATCGCAGGAGCAATGCACTTCGTGCGACGAGTAATCGCAGGAGCAAGTGGGTTTAAACATAGCAAAGCCGAGTTTAAGTAAAACAAAAAAAGCGATGCCACGTGAAACCAATCACTCACAACCGCTTCTCAATCATCACCAAAAACGGCGGCTGATTCGCTTGATTAATCCCACCATAACGCATCACCTGAAATTCTCTTTGCGGCAACCCAGAAACAAAAGCCAACACAGCATCCCGTTCCTCAAGACCACCGGCATGACCATAATAAATCATCAAAGCGATCCTACCACCCTTGACCAACATCTCTAACAGTTGTGTCAGAGCATCAAGTGTCGTCTCAGCTTGAGTGATCACTTGTTTATCAGACTTAGGTAAATAGCCAAGATTAAAAATCGCAGCTTTTATCTGTTGATCAATATACTGACCAACATTTTCATGTCCATCAAGTATTAACTTTGCAGTCAACTGCGCTTGCTCCAAACGCTTTTCCGTCATAGCAAGTGCAAGCGCCTGTACATCAAAAGCGACAACATCCGCTTTCAATCCTGCTAAAAAAACAGTATCATAGCCCTGCCCCATGGTTGCATCAACCACAAGATCTCCAGGTACAATAACTTCTGCAAGAAAGCGATGTGCCAGCTCAAGCGGATTTAACATGCCTTATCTCCCTGAAAAACATTGCGACGTTCTAGCTCTACATCAATTGCGTTCAGCACTTCCCATTTTTTCAGACTCCACATGGGACCAATCAACATCTCACGCGGTGCATCACCCGTTAAACGATGAATTGAAATCTCTTTTG
This sequence comes from Pseudolactococcus raffinolactis NBRC 100932, assembly GCF_001591765.1. Taxonomy (GTDB): domain Bacteria; phylum Bacillota; class Bacilli; order Lactobacillales; family Streptococcaceae; genus Pseudolactococcus; species Pseudolactococcus raffinolactis. The sequence goes on from NZ_BCVN01000035.1 coordinate 16,377, forward strand.
GAATAATCTCAAGCTGATCACAAATCACATTCACGTAGTCATCAAAGGCCATCAACTGGAGATCACCCTGATGAAAATCACGCTGCATACGAGTCCCCGTCATCAAATGGAGCAAATGGAGCTTAATCCCTTGTATATCCGAGTCTGCCACCACACGTCGCACATTTTCAACCATCATGTCTTGGGTCTCACCCGGTAAGCCATTGATTAAATGCACACAAACTAGAATGCCACGAGCCCGCAATTTGGCGACCGCATCCAGATAAGTTTGATAATCATGTGCACGGTTAATCAGATCACTCGTTTTTTGGTAAGTCGTCTGCAAACCTAGCTCAACCCAAACCGTCATCCGCTCATTCAACTCAGACAAGTAGTCCAGCACATCATCAGGCAAACAATCCGGACGCGTCCCAATATTAATCCCAACAATATCAGGCCGATCTACCGCCTGCTCAAAGCGCTCACGAAGGACTTCTACTGGACCATGTGTATTGGTAAAGTTTTGGAAATAAGCAATATATTTCTTCACGCCCGGCCATTTTTGATGCAGAAATTCAATCTCTTTTTCTACTTGAACCGGAATCGGCTCCTCAGGCGCCACAATCATATCACCTGAACCAGACACTGAACAAAACGTACAGCCTCCATGCGCCACCGTCCCATCTCGATTCGGGCAATCAAAGCCCGCATCAATCGGCACTTTAAAAACTTTCTCACCAAAATTATCACGCAAATAATCATTCCACGTCGTATATCGTTTATTCACTTTTGAACTCCCTTAAACCGCCACTTAAAGCGCACCTCATCATAAATCGGATACGTTATCAATAAAATACTTCCACTCATCAGCCAACCACCCAATATATCCGTCGGATAATGTACCCCTAGATAAATCCGAGATATACCAATCACGACAATGAACATGCTGAATAAAACACGAACAAGCCACTTCATTTGCTGGTTATTTAGCCTTTGACAAATTAGCACCATTAGACAGGTATAAAACATTAAACTCGCGCTGGCATGTCCCGATGGGAAGCTCAATCCATTCTCTACCACAAAATGCGGTAAAGTTGGACGTGTCCGACCATAGACATGCTTAAAAATAAAGACCAGAATAGGCATAAGTGCCACATCAATTGTTATAAAAATCGCTTCAGCATACCATTTTTTTAGCAATAAAAAAACAAGCACTGCAATTACAAGAATAGGAATATAAACAGTCCCACCGAAATTAGTCACAACTTTATAAAAAGAAGTTAGGGCATCAGACATATGATGTCTAACTATTAACTGAACTTGACGGTCTACTCCTTTTAAACTAGCCGGGAAAAACTTGACCAGATAGCCTAACATGACGAATAGCACCAAGCCGAAGCTTGCATATAATTGATACGTTTTTTTTAGTTTCATCATTACATTATAACAAAAAAGTCCATCTATTGAAACATAGATGGACTTACAATATCTGA
>NZ_BCVN01000036.1 GCF_001591765.1 Pseudolactococcus raffinolactis NBRC 100932
CCAATTTTGAGAAGTGACGAGCCCTACTATGAGGGCTTTTTTGTTTGAAAAACGGAATGTTTTGTAAATTTTTCAGGAAAATTAATTAAAAAGATTGACAGATAGATTAATTTTTGGTGGAATAATTAGGTTATTGAAAATTTAAAAAACAATAGCTTTAAATAAAAAAAGGGTGGAATTAATTAAATTGAAAAAGAAAACTAAAAAACTGTATTATGCTTTGGTTGTAACGGCATTCTTAATTGTTGGGGGAGCTGGTCTTGCACCGGTATTGGCCAATAGTGATATCCATTGGGGTGGAGAAAGTAACACGCAATCTATCTCTGAATCAATAGATAAATTGTCTCAAAATATTAGAGATAAGAAGAGAAGTATCACAGATTTAAATGGTAATTTAGATCAAGCGAAGAATGATTTAAGCAAAGCGCAAAGCATCCTCGGTATGCTACAAGGTAATGTACAAGACTTGACAAATCAAGTTGAAGCTTTGAAGACAGCTCTTGCTAATAAACAAAATGAATTAAACAACAAACAAACTGAATTGAACAACAAAGTCAATGAATTGACAAAACAAAAACAAGATGAAATAAATCAAAAAATTATCGAAATTAACCAAAAAATCGCTGAAGGTAACCAAAAAGTTGCTGAGAAACAAAAAGAAGTTGATGCGAAACAAAGAGAGTTTGATGCGAAACAAAATGAGTTAAGTGCAGCTAATCAACAACTCAATAAAATTCAAGCTGACTACAATGATCAAACGACTAAGTTAAGTGATGCTAATAAAACAATTGCTGACTATGATGCTAGACTTAGAAAAGCACAAGATGAAGTGAGTGACTTGAAAGCAAAAGCTGACAAAGCTGTTGCCGATGCTAACCAATAATTTAAAAATAAAGAGATGCCTAATGGTGTCTTTTTTTACTTGTATTAAAATTTTGGCTAATAAATGCAAAAAATGTACGAGAACAATCTCGTACATTTTTACTTTTGATCATTTTAAATTAGCTCACTTTAGCGGCAAGTGTTTCAGCAAAGGCTTCAAGTCTGACGATATCATCTTCTTCAGCAGCCAGGTCAACTTTGACACTGTCAGCGCCTTTTTCAGCTGATGTTTTTGCAAAGGCAGCTTCAAAATCATCAACTGATTTACAAAACTCATCGTAGAATGTATCGCCAGAACCAATAACACCAAAGATTTTACCTGACAGGTCTAAATCTTGCAAGTCATCGTAGAAATCAACGATTTCGTCAGGTAACTCACCATCGCCGTAGGTGTAAGAAGCGACGATTGCGATGTCAGCATCTACAAAATCAGATGCGTCAACAGTCGTACACTCGTCAATATCAACGTCGAGACCAAGTGCCTCAAGTTTTTCCGCAACGATGTCAGCAATCTCTTCGGTGTTGCCTGTCATGCTAGCATATACAATCTTAGCCAAAGCCATAATAATCTCCAATTTACATTTTATATTAAGGAAATTATACCAAAATACGCTAAAAAATCAAGTTTTGTGTCTTTTTTAGTCTATTTAATTGTTTAGAAAAATAAAATAGACACTAAACCAATCTTTTATACCTTAGAAATGTATTTACTAGCGAATAAATTCCCTAAAGGTGCTAGAAATTTGATAAAATAGAAGTAGACTAAAAAATGAGAAGGATATTTTAATAAATGATTACACTTAAATCCCCGCGCGAAATTGCTATGATGCAGGACGCTTCAGACGTTTTAGCGAGTATCCATATCGGCCTTCGCGATATCATCAAACCAGGCGTTGACATGTGGGAAATCGAAAGCTACGTACGTCGCATCTGTAAAGAAAAAAATGCCATCCCTTTACAAATTGGTGTCGATGAAGGCAACGTCGATCCTTACCCTTATGCTACTTGCTGCTGCCTCAACGACGAAGTAGCGCATAGCTTCCCACGTAAAGGTCACATCCTTAAATCTGGTGACTTGATTAAAGTCGACATGGTCATTGGGACAGGTGGCGGTATTGACATGAGCAAAGCTAATTTTGATGATGGTATGGCGATGAAGGCTCTGGCAGATAATTTCACCGGTGGTGTTGCGGATTCATGTTGGGCTTATGCAGTTGGGGAAGTCTCTGACGAGGTCAAACAGCTTATGGCTGTCACTAAAGAAAGTCTTTATCGTGGGATTGAAGCTGCTCAAGTTGGCAATCGCATTGGTGATATTGGTCATGCCATTCAATCATACGCAGAAAGTTTTGGCTATGGAGTTGTTCGTGATCTCGTAGGTCACGGTGTTGGCCCGACCATGCACGAAGATCCACTTGTGCCACATTACGGTACGCCAGGCAAAGGACTTCGCCTGCGTGAAGGCATGGTCTTGACGATTGAACCAATGATTAATACTGGTGATTGGGAAATTGACCATCCAAGTAATGAACGGGGTTATACAACGTTTGACGGTAGCCTTTCTTGTCAATACGAGCATCAATTTGTTGTAACCAAAAATGGTCCAGTGATTTTGACTAGCCAAGGTGAAGAAGGTACGTATTAAGCAAGCTTAAAGATTAGGGAAGGGGTGGCATGAAAAATTTAATTGAAAAAATTCTAGCATCCAGGCGTCTCAATGATTTTATGTTCTTTTATAAATCAGCTGAGATGAATTTGTCGAGCATTGCAGTCGCCTATTATCTACTATTATCCCTCTTTCCGGTCTTGATGATTGTCGGGAATATCTTACCCTTTCTTCATCTGGATACCGCAGTTATTCTTGATTTTTTACAGGATAATCTACCACATCAGCTCTATGAAACGGTGGCTAACATCGTTGAGAGTATTTTATCCAAACCGAGTACAGGTTTGCTGTCGGTATCGGTTTTGACTGGATTTTGGACTTTTTCCAAGGCCATGACAAGTTTACAAATGGCCATGAACAAAGCTTATGAAGTCAGTCATCATCGTGATTTTCTTGTCAGCCAATTTTTCTCGATCATTGCCAGTTTTGCGATTATTCTATTTCTGTTTGCCGCTGTGGTTTTATCGACATTTGGTCAGACCGTGCTTGCCAAGATTTACAAGTACATCAAGTTTGACCCACGGTTATATGCCACCTTGCACAACATGACCATACCAGCAGTTGCGATTACCGTCTTCTGTGCCTTAGCCTTGCTCTACTTTATCATGCCAAATGTTAAAATTCGCAAGATCAAATACGTCATGCCTGGTACCATTTTTTCCACCTTCGTATTGGTCTTCTTGACCAATGTCTTAGGGAAATATATCGGAAGAACAACAGATATGATGGCAGACTTGAAAATTGTCGGAAGTTTGGTCGTCTTCGCTTTGATGATCTGGTTTATTTTTATCGCCAAAGTTCTGATCTTCGGTGCCATATTAAATGCGGTTTACCTGAAGCGCCATGGCGACATTGAGACAAGGCGGGGTGAAATCGTCGCCATTATCAAAAATGTCAATATTAAAAAATCTGAAGAAAAAACCAGATCAAATTAATCTGGCTGAAAGACAAGGTTATCAAGCCTTGTTTTTTTATATTGAAAGAAGTAGTCTAGCATCTATCCTAAATTAAGACAATCAAATCATATCAATCAAAAAATCACTAGTTTGAATTGTTGCACCAAGTGCTTTGAGTTTTTCGATACTTTGATCATGTAATTTTTGGGTGCGTGCAGTTGCAGCATCTTCCATCACAATCACCTTGTAACCAGCAGATAGCAAGTCTTTAGCAGTCTTAAAAACACCGTTATTAGTAACAACGCCAGTAAGGATGGTGGTCTCAATGTTTTGTTGTTCAAGAAAGTCGCGTAACTCAGGAATGGTATAGGCGCTTGGTTGATACTTGGTGTAAGTTGTCACCTTGCTGTGACTTAGCAAATCTTTCGAAACGGCAAGCTGGGTCGATTTTTGACGGAGCTTACGAGGTAAGAATTTTTGGGTCACACTAACTAATACGCTAGGAATCCCTGCGTTTGTCATCATTGTGATCAATTTTTCGTTTGTTTCAAGAACTTGATCTGGCGCATAAGTTTTTGCTTTTTTGAGTAGTTTTAAGAGAAAAGGTTGCAGATCAATGACTAGTAATAAGGTAGTTTGTTTGTTTAGTTTCATCATTATTTTTTAGTAAAGATTAGGAATTTAGAGAAGATGTAGTTTAAAACAATAGTCAAAACTTGTAGGAAGAGGGTGAGTAGGAAGACACTTTGGTCAAGTGTGAGATGAAAGGCATTTATAAGAATACTTGGATGTGTATCAATAAAGTACCAGTTGGCGACAACAGATAGAAGCATGACAAAGATACGGCTAGTCACAAACTTGATAAATTCTTGCAAGAGTGAGTTCGTTGTTTTCTCAAAAACCCAGAACTTATTCGTCACAAAAGCAAATATAATGGAGACGGTTTGCGCGATGACCTCAGATACCACACCGTTTTGTAGGGCTGAAAAGCTCAGCATTTTAAAGACAAAAAAGACGAGAGTTGTAGCGACACCAGCCACGAGATATTTAAATATCTGGTTGTTGATGAGCTTATTAAGTGTTGTTTTCATACAAAAAAGTATATCATTTTTGGAGTAAATTTGCTATACTTGTACTTGCTTGAAAACAAGCCCTCTGTACTTACTCACTTTGACAGAACATGTTTTTCTGCGACGAGTAATCGCAGGAGCATATTACAATCGCTGATGCGATAAAGGAGACTTTCATGAAAAACTTTAAAGTGATTGACATGGTGCAAATCGCCATTGTCATCGCCCTCTACGTCATTATTACGGTCGTTTTAGGACCGTTGGGTTCTGGCGCCATTCAGTTTAGGCTATCGGAGCTATTTAACTTCCTTGCCTTCTACAATAAAAAATACATCTGGGCCGTCACTATTGGCTGTATGATTTCAAATTACATGGTTTTTGGGATTGTTGATGTCATCGTCGGTGGCCTATCAACCCTCGTTTTCGTCAGCTTAGGCGTTTATCTTTTCAAAAAATATATGACCAAAGATGTGCTCAAAGGTCTCACCAACAAAGCATTTATTTACTTTGCCATCTTCTTTTCTCTCTCGATGGTTACGATTGCTGCCGAACTTGCGATCATGTTCCAAGTGCCCTTTTTCCTCACATGGCTGACCAGTAGCTTGGGAGAGCTACTCTCTCTTTTGATCGGCGCAGTGATTATTTCTCAAGTCTCGAAACGCATGGATTTGACAAAATAGGCGTATAATAAAATCATGACAATATATAATTTTAAAGTAACCAATAATAAAGGAGAGCTCGTCTCTCTATCTGACTATGAAGGTCAGGCCCTTTTAATCGTCAATACGGCGACTGGCTGTGGTTTCACGCCACAATACAAAGGCTTGCAGGACCTCTACGATACCTACAGAGCGCAAGGTTTCACGGTTTTAGATTTCCCATCTAACCAGTTTGGCGGACAGGCTCCAGGCAGTTCAGAAGAAATCGCTGAATTTTGTGAGCTGCGCTACCACACGACTTTCCCACAATTTGCGAAAATTGATGTCAATGGTGAAAACGCTGATCCGCTCTATACTTATTTAAAAGGTGAGCAAGGTGGTGCGCTGTCATCTGATATCAAGTGGAACTTCACGAAATTCCTAGTAGATAAAACAGGACATGTCGTCAAACGTTATGGTTCAGCTAAGAAACCTGAAAATATCGCAAAAGATATCGAAGCAATACTTTAAACGCTCATTTGGGCGTTTTTATGTTATAATAAATATATAGAAAACGCTTACAATAAAATAAAGCTTTTGAGCGGCCACAGACCGCGAATGACCCCGTTTGACCGAAGCAATAGCGTAGGTCAAGTTTCAAGATTTCAAGGAATGAAATCGCAGAAAGGAGCAAGAGTATGAACAAAGAACAAATGGTCTATAAACTCAAGCAACTCGGACATAATCAAGCTAAAATTGCTGAAATTTTTATCGGTAATCAAGAATTTCACCGTGCTGAAATTGCCCAAACCAAACACATTATGTATGAAAATTTTGCGGAATTATTGGAACATTGGTTGGAGGATGAAAAAGAGCATATGGGTGCCTAAATAAAATAAGAAAAAACGATGTCAGTTATTGAAATTGGCATCGTTTTTCATCTGTCAGTTTATTGAGGCCGTTCTAACTCAAACAAATCCCCTAATTCGGCATAGGTATTTCCTGCAAGCCTTGCAATTGGTTGAAACGCATCAGGTTTAACGTAAAATTTCTCAGCGTCAAATACGGCACCAGAGAAAGCAAAATTGGTAATTTCAAGCAACATAAGGTTACTAACAACATAACCATTAGACTCAATAGGAATATGTTTAAATAGTTTCGCTTCAAATCTGATTGGTGCATCAATAATTGACGGGACACTTACCGTGCGTGATGGTTCAGTCGGAATACCGAAAGTATCCGTCTCACTCATCTGACGAGGTAGACTCGCTGCGGTCATGTTCATAGCTTCAACATTATCCGGTGAAACAAAATGAATCACCGCCTCTTTTGTTGCCAGCAAATTATTGACCGAATCTTTTTGGCCCAACATGGAAATACTGACCAATGGTGGCTGGCTACTCACGACGTTGAAAAAACTAAAAGGTGCAGCATTGACGATACCATCGGGTGACTGTGTGGTCACCCAAGCGATAGGGCGTGGAATCACACTCCCCGAAAGTAATTTATATGCTAGATAAGGATTGAGCCGATTAAGCTCATCAGTGGTGAAATTTTTCATAAAATTTTCCTTTGCTAACGAAAACGACGACATCAGTCGCCATTCTCAAGTTGTTTATTTATCGTTATGAATGGCTTGCGGATTGTGTGCCAAGATCCGTGAAATCGTCCAGATGTCATTATCATCGCGTTTGTCATGAGCATCTGACGTATCAAGTGGGCGAAGGCGGGCAACAGTAGCTGCTTTAACGGCTTCATCACCAGGGAAAAGATGGGGTGGCAAGCTGAGATCAAGACCAGCTTCTGCTTTTGTTTCATCAATCCAGAAACCGCTTGTCATCAGGGCTTCTTCATAAGAGTCAACTTTACCTGCACCAGATTTAGCCATATCAAGTGCGCCAATCCCCGGTGTGTCTGTTGCTAATTCAAATAATACTTGTGGTGCCACGCGGAAGTATTCGCTTGAGAAGTAGAAGCGATCAACCAAACCAGAATCAGGGAAGCGGAAAGATTTAATCCGTTCAATCCAGTAGTTGAGGCTTTCAGGATCTTTAACACGAAGGGCTAAGTGGTGAATGTTACCGAAACCTTGCCAAGCAACGCCTTCATCAGGTGCATCTTCGATGATTAAAGTGGCGCCATTACCACCTTCAGCGAGTTCATATTGGTGGAAAGCACCTTCATCACCCGTTTTACGGAAGCCCAAGACTTTGTCCAGAACCAGATCCATGTGTTCATAGTTAGCAACTTTAACAAAGACTGGACCAAGGCCTATGATAGCATGTTCATCAGGCACATTTGACAATTGCCAAGGTTGACCTGCAGGCACGCCGACATTTGTTTGATCAGAAATAAGTTGATATTGTTGACCGTCGAAGTCTTCAAATTCAACAAATTTTTTGCCGAATCGTTGGTCAATATCACCATGAGTTACTTCAGCTTGGTCGAAACGTGCTAACCAGTAAGTCAAGGAAGCATCTGATGGGACACGGAAAGAGGCTCGGTCGATATTGTTTGTGCCTTTTGTTCCTTTAGGGATACCAGGGAAGTCAAAGAAAGTCATATCTGTGCCAGCGTTACCATCTTCATCAGTGAAGTAGAGATGGTAAGTTTCGTAATCGTCTTGATTGACGGTTAATTTAGCGAGACGTAAACCTAAGATGTTTGTAAAGAAATCATAAATATGTTGGGCACTAGAACTAATGGCAGTGACATGGTGAATCCCACCGAGTGGGTAACGTTGGTCAATTTCAAGTGTTGAGTCTTTCATGTTTCAAGCTCCTTTTTCTTATAAATCAGTTAAAAGATAGGTTTGTTTACGTTTGTAAACTCTAATCATAAATTCATGATAAACGATTTTTAAAAATAGTGCAAGGATTTTGACTTGAATTAAGCACTCGAAAAAAATTTGCGTTTTTGTGGAGTGCTTGAGAATTGAAATTTCTCGGGAATTTGTTAGAATAGACCTATATGATAAAAGAACAATTTTACGTGTTTATATTCGGGACCATTATCTATGCTTGGTTTTTTGCGGACGCTCTATTGACAGGCCGTCTCTTCTTGATGGGTTTTTGGAGCTTTTTGTTATTCCGAAAATTAAGATTTGCTTATCGCGCAGACCGATGGATTCGTTTGAATAGTAAGTAAGAAAAAGGACGACAGTTTTGTTATGTCTTGAAAAAAGCTCTGACACTATTAACCGGTATCAGAGCCATTTTTTTAGGGAGATTTCACCAGAAGATAGGACCTTGACTAGGCCATCAGAATTGACAATCAGCTCGCCTGTTTCTGTTAAGTCAGTCGCGGTACCGATAATGGTGCGGCCGCTTTCTTCAAATTCGACAGTTTTACCCAGAATGAAAGAATGGGATTTGTAAATCTCGAAAAAGTCTTGACTTGTGCTTAACCGGTTAAATTGTGACCAGATTTCAGCTATCAAACTTTCACGTGTGATGGTCGGTGTTTCGTTTGTAAAGAGAGAACCTGCTTTTTCTCTTAACGCAATTGGAAAATTAGAAATATTGAAATTCAGACCGACGCCGATAATGATTGAGTTGCTTGATAGTAAATGCTCAACTAGGATACCACAGATTTTTTTATTGTCCAGATAGATATCATTAACCCACTTGACCAGTGGTTTTTTTGACGTCAAATTTTCTATGGCTGAGAGAACCGCTGCAGCTGTTAGTATTGTATAGTCTTTGACGTCATCCGATATTTTAAGGACGAGCGACATATAGATGCCGTCACCATTGGAGGCAAAATATTGTCGACCAAAGCGGCCACGGGTCTGGGTTTGCATTTCGGCGATGAACAATTTTTTGTCGACTAAATCATCTTTTGCATCAAGTTGTGTTGAGGTTGTTTCAGCTACAACGGAGACATCCGTTAGCCAAGGATTTTGGGCTAGAATCGTTTCTCTTTTAATCATGCTTAAATTATATCACGGAATTAACCAGAAATGATGGCGAAAAACAGTTGGTCGTGGTAGAATAGGAGTGTTACTTTCCGAAGGTGGTTTATAAGGCTACCTCTAAAAATTCAGTTTCACACCTTTTGGCTAAAATACTCGATTACTAGGTTGGTGCTCTGCGCCATGTACAGACACGCCTTGTACTCAAATGTTTTTATCTCAAAAGGTGTAAAAGCAATTGATAGAGGTACCCTTAAATTTCCAAAAACCGTTTCCTGTAACCGAAAAACTAGAAAAGTAGGGGAAAAATTATGTCAGAAAAAAATCTATTCACAAGTGAGAGCGTGTCAGAAGGACATCCAGATAAAATTGCCGATCAAATTTCGGATGCGATTCTTGATGCCATTCTCACGCAGGATCCAGATGCCCATGTTGCCGCTGAGACAGTGGTTTACACAGGGTCTGTCCATGTGTTTGGTGAAATTTCAACAACAGCCTATGTCAATATTGACGAGATTGTCAGAAATACGATCAAAGAAATTGGCTATACCGATGCTAACTTTGGCTTTGACTACAAAACAGTTGGCGTTCATCCGTCTATCGTGGAACAGTCGCCAGACATTGCCCAAGGGGTTAATGAATCGAAAGAAGTTCGGGATACTGAACAAAAAGATGAGTTGGATTTGATTGGTGCTGGAGACCAAGGCTTGATGTTTGGTTTTGCAAGCAAAGAAACGCCTGAATATATGCCACTTGCGATTTCTTTGTCACATCAGTTAGTTAAAAAATTAGCTGATTTACGTAAATCAGGCGAGATTGCTTATTTGCGTCCTGATGCGAAAAGTCAAGTGACAGTTGAATACGATGAAAATGATATTGCAAAACGCATTGATACTATTGTCATCTCAACTCAGCATGCACCTGAAGCGACTAATGATCAGATCCATGCGGATGTCATCGAAAAAGTCATTGAAGCAGTGATTCCTGCTGATTTGTTAGATGATGAAACCAAATATTTTATCAATCCAACAGGTCGATTCGTTATCGGTGGTCCTCAAGGGGATTCAGGTTTGACAGGTCGTAAAATTATCGTGGATACATATGGTGGATATGCCCATCATGGTGGCGGGGCCTTTTCTGGTAAAGATGCGACAAAAGTTGACCGTTCTGCCTCTTATGCGGCTCGCTATATTGCTAAAAATATCGTGGCCGCTGGTCTTGCTGAAAAAGCTGAAATTCAGCTCAGCTATGCCATTGGTGTTGCCCATCCGATTTCGATTCATGTGGATACATTTGGTACGGGTAAAATTTCATCAGATCGTTTAATCACTGCCATTCGTGAAAACTTTGATCTTCGTCCTGCTGGTATTATTAAGATGTTAGATCTTAAGCGCCCAATTTACCGTCAGACAGCTGCTTATGGTCATTTCGGTCGAGCGGATGTAGATTTGCCATGGGAAAAATTAGATAAAGTTGATATTTTGCGTTCGCTTTTGTGAAATATCTTATAATATGATATAATGAATTCGTATGTGTTAAGTTATTGCTTAAGACTACGAATTTTTTTAGGCATCCCTAAAACTGCTATGGTAACGAAGATGTTTAAAAATTTATAGCAAGTCATGCCTGTCAAGGATTTGAAGGACACTTCAGATTGGCAAGATGACAGATAAATTGAATTTTAAACGTTCTTTTGAGATAGAAGTTTTGACGATGATCTGATATTAGAAAAATGAGGGAAACAATGATTGGAGCACTTATTGCTGGCATCATCATTGCCTTGTTGATTGGATTAGGAATTGGCTTTGTTTTCCGTAATGCTCAGTTAAAAAGCGCTCAGGCAGATAGCCAGAGTTTGATTGAACATGCTGAAAATAAGGCGAATGAACTCACAAGACAGGCTAAGGCAGAGGCTGAAAACCTGAAAAAAGAAGCAGAAAATCTGAGAAAAGAAAAGATTTTGGAGCTGAAAGAAGAAGGTCAAAAACGTCGTGAGTCGATAGAAAATGAATTTGCAGAAACTCGGATTGAGTTAAAAGAAACTGAGAAACGTTTGAAACAACGTGAAGAAATTCTTGATCGTAAGGATGACACGTTGACACGTAAAGAACAATCTCTAGATTCAAAAGAAGAAAATCTATCAAACAAAACTAACACGCTCAGCAAGCGCGAAGAAGCATTGTCGCAAATTGAAGCAGAAAAGGCTGCAGAACTTGCAAGAATTGCAAGCCTGAGCCATGATGAAGCAAAAGAAATTGTGCTGACTCAGACTAAAGAATCATTGTCAAAAGAAATGGCACAATTGATTCGCACGAGCGAAGACAAAGCGATGGCCGAAGCAGATAAAAAAGCTAAAAATATTATCACATTAGCGATGCAGCGGGTATCAGGAGATTTCGTCAGTGAGCAGACGGTAAGTGTTGTGACACTGCCTGATGATAGCATGAAGGGACGGATTATCGGTCGTGAAGGTCGTAACATCCGGACTTTTGAAGCTTTGACGGGGATCGACGTGATTATCGACGATACACCAGAAGCGGTTATCTTGTCAGGTTTTGATCCCATCCGTCGCGAAATTGCGCGCTTAACCTTGGAACAACTGGTCCAAGACGGCCGCATTCATCCAGCCCGTATTGAAGAATTAGTCGAGAAAAATCGTAAAGATTTGGATCGCAAAATTCGTGAGTACGGTGAGCAAGCTGCCTTTGAAGTTGGGGCGCACACGCTGCATCCTGACCTCATGAAAATCATGGGTCGCTTACATTTTAGAACCTCTTATGGTCAAAATGTGCTCAACCACTCGATTGAAGTTGCTAATCTTGCCGGTAATCTTGCTGGTGAGATGGGTGAAAATGTAACACTGGCTAAACGTGCCGGTTTCTTACATGATATCGGGAAAGCGCTAGACCATGAAATTGAAGGTAGCCACGTTGAAATCGGAACTGAGTTAGCCAAGAAATATAAGGAAAATCCAGTCGTAATCAACGCAATCGCCAGTCACCACGGTGATACTGAGCCGACGAATAACATCTCGGTCTTGGTAGCGGCAGCAGATGCTTTATCTGCAGCCCGTCCGGGTGCCCGTCGTGAATCGATTGAAAACTACATCAAACGTCTGCAAAACTTGGAAGAAATTTCAAATGGCTTTGATGGTGTCGACACATCATTTGCGCTACAGGCTGGTCGTGAGATTCGTGTCATGGTTAACCCTGCGAAATTGTCTGATGACAAGATGACAGTTTTGGCACATGACATCAAAGAAAAAATTGAAAATGATATGGACTACCCAGGAAATATCAAGGTAACGGTTATCCGTGAAACACGCGCGATTGACTACGCCAAATAAGAAAGTGTGTCACCTTATGAGGTGGCGCTTTTTTATTTGTTTAGCAATCAAGTAGCCACCAACTAAAAAAATCACGTTTCACACAGTTTCGATGTTGCAAGCACCTTTTCAAACTTAAGAAATTATGGTAAAATGTAAAAATAACTGAATGGACTCACGCAAAAGATTTTGAGACTTTTGCGTGTTCCTATGAAAGAAAGAGTGCAAACATGCCAGAACGTGGACTACTGATCGTTTTTTCTGGGCCTTCTGGGGTCGGGAAAGGAACTGTACGGGCGGCGATTTTTGAATCGAGCCAGCATCAATTTGAATATTCTGTGTCAATGACGACACGGAAGCAGCGGCCAGGCGAAGTGGATGGCAAGGATTATTTTTTCAGCACGCGTGAAGCGTTTGAAGAAAGAATCAAGGCAGGTCAAATGCTTGAGTATGCTGAGTATGTCGGCAATTACTATGGTACACCTCTAGAGTATGTCAACAAAACTTTGGACGAAGGTAAGGATGTTTTCCTTGAAATTGAAGTTCAAGGTGCCTTGCAAGTCAAGGAAAAAGTGCCAGATGGCGTTTTCATCTTCTTAACACCGCCGGATTTGGATGAGCTACGTGACCGTCTCAGCGGTCGTGGTACGGACAGTCTTGAAGTGATCAATGAGCGGATGGCAAAAGCGCGTGAGGAAATCAAACTCATGAGTGAATATGATTATGCCGTTGTTAATGATGAAGTCCCACTCGCTGTTGAGCGCGTGAAAAAAATCGTAGAAGCGGAGCACTTCCGAGTGGACCGTGTGATTGGTCGTTATCAAGCCATGTTAGATGCTGCAACGCAAAAAATTAAATAAGTCACTATCTGATGTCGCTCGTCTATTTGTCGATATTGAGACAGTAGACTTGAGAAACTAGAATTAGAATGATAAAGAGGTTATCAAAATATGATGTTAAAACCGTCAATCGATGTCTTGTTAGACAAAGTCGATTCAAAATACTCACTCGTTGTTTTGGAAGCCAAACGTGCCCACGAATTACGTGATGGTGAAGCTGCAACCCAATCATTTTCATCGGTAAAACCGACCTTGCAAGCCTTGGAAGAATTAGCAGAAGGGAATGTCAGCATCCATCCAGCGCCTGAAGCAAAACGTATGGCTCTGAAAGAGAAACGAGAGTTGGAACGCTTGCGTAAAATTGATGAAGAACGTAAGATCAAAGAACAAATTGCGAAAGAACAAGCTGAAGAAGAAGCGAAACAACGCAAAGATAAAGGCGTTACTGAAGCACCTGTTGCAGTGGCAGTCGAAACACCTGAAGCGCCTGTTGCGGTTGAAGCAGACGCTGCTGAGTAAAACAAAAACTGCTTTGGCAGTTTTTTGTTTTACTTCATTTGGGTATGTGGCTGTTATCATTAATTGGTGTTTAAAGCCAGGTGCCATAAAGGAGTTGCTATGTCTCAAAAAATCGCACAAGTCATTGTCGATGTGCCTACAATGCAAACGGATAAACCATTTTCTTATCGCATACCAGAAGAACTCGCTGATTTGATTCAAATCGGCATGCGTGTTCATGTCCCATTTGGGCGTGGGAATCGTCTGATGCAAGGTTTTATTGTTGGGTTTGCCGATGAAAAAGAAAGCGGTGGTCAGGAACTTAAATCAATTGCTGAAGTCTTGGATTTTGACCCCGTGCTAAATAGAGAACAATTGACTTTAGCGGATGCCATGCGAGAAACGGTCTTTTCCTATAAAATTTCGATCCTTAAGGCCATGTTACCTAACTTGTTGAACTCGTCTTACGATAAAATTTTAACGACAGAAGATAAAGCCATAGCAAAGCAGTATTTCGGTGCTGAGCAAGCCTTGCATTTCTCTTCCTTGGACGAAAGCAAACAGGCCCTCATGATGAAACTCCATCGTGACGGCAAAATTGCAGTTCAGTACGTTGCCCAGTCTAAGGAGAGTATCAAGACTAAGAAACGTCTCGCCTTAGCTGATGAAAATAAGTTAAAAACACTAGCGATTGCAGTTAGAGCTAAGAAACGTCTGGCCTTGCAAGACTTTTTGCAGACGCAAAATCAGATTGGTGAAAGGGCTTGGGACTACACGGATCTGGTAAAACTGTACTCGCGTGATGTGGTCAAATTCTTTGTGTCAGAAGGTATTTTAACGCTATCGGAGGTTGAAATATCACGCACCCAAGGCTATTTTGATACCATTGCGCCAGATGAGCATAAGGTGTTAAATCCAGAGCAAGAGGCCGCTTATCAGGCGATCATTAGTAGCCAAGAAAAGCCCTTTCTTTTGGAAGGCGTGACGGGCTCTGGTAAAACAGAAGTTTATCTACAAGTTATTGCTCACGCTATTTCACAGGGTAAGACCGCCATTATGTTGGTGCCTGAAATTTCTCTGACGCCTCTCATGACTAATCGGTTTATTGCGCGTTTTGGTGAGCATGTTGCCATTATGCACTCTGGTTTATCGGATGGTGAAAAGTACGATGAATGGCGTAAGATTATGTCAGGGAAAGCCAAGGTTGTTGTTGGGGCACGGTCTGCGATTTTTGCACCCTTGCACAATATTGGTGCCATTATTATCGACGAGGAGCATGAAACCAGTTATAAACAAGATAGTAATCCACGTTATCATGCACGTGATGTTGCCATCTGGCGTGCAAAGTATCATGGGGCAGCGCTCGTTTTGGGATCTGCGACACCGAGTCTAGAGACCCGCGCGCGTGCCCAGCAAAATGTCTATCAACTCCTACATTTGACACAACGTGCGAGTGCTCAGGCTGAAATTCCAGAAGTTAAAATTCTTGATATGCGCAAGCACCTGAATGACAAATCAGCCTCGTTTTCAGAAGTCTTGCTTGACAAGATTTCTGAAAAAATCGCCAAAGGAGAGCAAGTCGTCCTCATGCTTAATCGTCGTGGCTATTCCTCTTTTATCATGTGTCGAGATTGTGGTTTCGTCCCCGAATGTTCCAACTGTGATATTTCACTCACCTTACACATGGATACGAAGACGCTGAATTGTCACTACTGTGGGCATACAACGGGCATCCCGCATACTTGTCCCAATTGCCAAAGCAAAAAAATTAGATACTATGGCAGTGGCACTCAAAAAGTTGAGGAAGAGTTATCAGAACTCATACCAGAAGCTAGAATTTTGCGGATGGATGTCGATACCACTAAGAAAAAAGGCGCCCACGAGCGGATTTTGTCAAGCTTTGGTGCCGGTGAGGCTGACATTCTTTTAGGCACGCAGATGATTGCCAAAGGCCTTGATTTTCCAAATGTCACCTTGGTTGGCGTCATCAATGCTGATACGGCTCTGAATCTCCCTGACTTTCGCTCCTCAGAACGCACCTTCCAGCTCCTAACGCAGGTGGCAGGTCGAGCAGGTCGTGCAGATAAAAAAGGTGAAGTGTTGATCCAAACCTTTAATCCTGATCATTACGCCATCCGTTTAGCGCAAGCGCATGATTATGAAGGTTTTTATCAGCTAGAGATGGACTTTAGACGAAAGTTGAACTATCCACCTTATTTTTATACCGTGCAGCTTGTCATCTCCCACCAAGATGAAGAAAAAGTCGTTAAAAAATCCTATGAAATCATGGCATTACTTAAGGCAAATTTGTCAGAAAAGGCACGTGTCTTGGGACCTATTCCAAAACCAATCGCTCGGACGCATAACCTTTATCATTATCAATTATTGATCAAATACCGTTTTGAAAAGAATTTAGAACAGGCGCTCAACCAAGTTTTAGACTTAACGCAAGTCCCTGATAATAAAAAATTACGCATCATCATTGACAATGAACCGCAGAATTTCATGTGATATCAATTTAAAAACACCTCTAGCAGTGAAAAATTCAATTGCTAGAGGTGTTTTAGTTAATCAGGGATGATTTGCCAATCTAGGAAGTCTAGTTTTTCTAGATAGCCCTCTTTTTGATTAATCTCGTCTACAATTTTCAAAACTAAGGGCGAAGCATTAGTCGCATTGAGTGTTTTTAGATCAACAAAAGCAATGCCATCTGAGTCATTCAGACCATCACTAACTTGCCTCGGCAGTTTTGATGGGGTATTGAAATCCAGTTCAACGTCATAAACGGCAAAAATATGATGGACTGTTCTTATCTCGTGAACGGGTTTAACGAAAGCATCATAAATTCTATTATGATGATAGGCGGTGACAGCGAAACCGGTCTCTTCCTTGATTTCTCGAACAAGCGTTTCGGTTAGACCTTCGCCATTTTCTTGACTACCGCCAGGTAAATCATATCGATTTTGATAAGGTCCAGCGTTTTTGTGGATACATAAGAGCTTACCGGCTTTGAAATAAACCCCGTAAACGCCAAAATGTTTGCTGTAAA
>NZ_BCVN01000037.1 GCF_001591765.1 Pseudolactococcus raffinolactis NBRC 100932
ACTGACGTTAAGTCAAGTTTTTAGAGTAACAAACGTAGAATTTTAATCTATTTATTTTACTTATTCTAATTGAGATTATTTTCATTATAAAAGCACCTCATTCAACAGAAATAATTTTTGCATCACTATTTTTTCCTTTGGTGATATACTTGTTTAACTCAAATATAGTATCATCTAAATATTCCTATCTTGGGTATTTAGAAAAGTATAAAAATTATGGGGTTCTTCATAAAAATACAATCGATTATCTGATTGACTTAATGTAGATATAGTAAAACAACATTTTTTATGAAGTTTAAAAAAGCTACCACAAGCTTTTTTGTTAACAAGACAACAGAGCATACTCTATTGTCTTGTTTTTATTTCTTTAATAGAATAGGTTTATGGATAGACAACTGACTTGTGCATTTAAGTACTAGAATTCTGTATTATTTAGTTAAACTATGTTATTATATATTCATTAAGGAGAATCAACATGACTAAAAGAGAAAAAGAATCTAATGAAATTTTATCGCAAATATATAATTTAGTTTTAAACCCTGATATTAACACTTATGAAAGAACTCCATTATTAAATGCAAAAAATCGCCTAGAGAAGAACGAATACTTCCCCAGAGTAATGAAAGATTTGGAATTTGATTTAAGGCCTTATGCTATAAAATCTAAACTATCATCTTCAGTTGCTAAATTTTATATGTCTGCTTCAACTGCAGGTAAGTTTGATAGAGAACTAGGGCGTGGATTAGCAGCAACATCGATAACTTTCGGTTCAATTTTATAAATATGGCAAAAATAGGGTATGCACGTGTATCGAGCAAAGAACAAAATCTTGAGAGACAACTGCAAGCCTTAGAAAGCGTTTCTAAGGTCTTTTCAGACAAAGTAAGTGGTGCTACTACCGAACGACCGCAATTACAGGCAATGCTTGACTATATTCGTGAGGGCGATATTGTGGTAGTTGCTGAGTTGGATCGTCTAGGACGTAATAATAAAGATTTAACTCAAATTATGAATATAATCCAACAAAAAGGTGCTACCTTAGAAGTACAAAATTTACCGTCTATGAACGGCATTGAAGATGACAACCTAAGACGACTCATCAACAATCTTGTTATCGAGCTTTATAAGTATCAGGCTGAGTCTGAACGAAATAGAATTAAAGAACGGCAAGCGCAGGGAATTGTACTTGCCAAAGAAAATGGAAAATTTAAGGGTGGTAAACCAAAGTTTAGCGAAAATGACCCTCGACTACAACTTGCATTTAAACTCTATCTTGATGGATCGACTGAAAAAGATGTTGAAAGACAGACTGGTATCAATCGCAGGACTTTTCAAAGGTACCGAAACAAATTTAATATTCATAGAAATTAAAAAGCACTTGTCTTCGAGTGCTTTTTATTCAATTAACATTTTACTTTTGAACTTTAATTCCTCTACCTATACTTTATTTTAGTTCTATATTAAGGGCACCGATTTTTTGCTGATCTTCATCAATAGGTAATAGTAAAGGTATTTCTCGCATTTTTTCCATTGTCAATGCTTTTTGATTTGAACCTGCAGCACTATTAAGAAGCCTCTTTTTTCCAGTTCCTCCATTGAAATATGATAATAAATAATCTGAGTCAAACTTCATATTACTAATTCGGATTAAATTGCCATCCTTATAGTAAAAACGTCTATCGTCAACTTTCCAAATGTTTCCAAGTGTCCCCACTGCAGTAACCAGTAAATCACCTTCACATGGAATATCGTAATTTTCTATAATTTCTCGGTATTTTTCTTCTGAGATAAATAGTTCCTGGTCACTAGTAATACCACCCGTACTTATCTCGTTACCTCTATAAAAAGGAACTCCACTTCTTACATAATCGCTCAAATGAATTCGCTTACTGGAACTTAGAGTAGCTACTTCTCCCAACTTACTCTGTTCCCACTTTCTATGAGTTAAAATTATCTGAATTTTTGTGAAAATAATTTCAATAAAAATAATAAAGTGGTAAAATCTAAATATGAGAGAGTATAAATAAATACAAAGAGGAGTTAAAAATATGCATCAGATAAAGTGTCCCCATTGTGGCAAAGAATTCACTATTGATGAAGCTAGTTATGCAGATATCCTAAATCAAGTTCGCACTAAAGAATTGATGTCTACTTTTATAGTATAGCTCCATTTAAATATTGTATAATAGAACCAGAAAGGTAATCAATCTAATGAAAAATATTTTATTGGTAGATGATGAACAACGGATGCTAGACCTGCTAGGGTTATATCTAGAAGGAGATATTTACCACTGTGAAAAGGAAATTTCAGGTGTTCAAGCGATTAAACGAGTTGCTAAAGGGAATTTTGATTTAATCTTACTTGATGTGATGATGCCTGATTTAGATGGCTGGACTGTCTGCAAAAATATAAGAGAATTTAGTGAGATCCCTATTATAATGCTTACTGCTAGAGGACAAAATACAGATGTTTCCTTCGGGTTAAAAAATGGAGCCGATGACTATATCACCAAACCTTTTGATGAAACAATTTTATTGGCTCGAATTGAAGCTATTTTAAGACGAACAAGCCTTTCTGATAAAATTGATTTTAAAAACTTATCCTTGGATAAAGAAAAGTTTCAAATTTGGATTAATCAAAAATTGCTGGAAGTTACACCAATTGAATTCAACTTATTGGACATGTTTTTGACGCATCAAAATCATGTCTTTAGTAGAGAACAAATAATCGAACACATTTGGGGACTGACTGCGGATGTTGATAATCGTACAGTGGACTCTCATATAAGAAATTTACGTAAAAAAATGCGTAAAGAAAGTTTTGATGTAGATAGTTTTCTACTTACAGTTTATGGAGTAGGATATAAATGGCAAAAATAAAAAAACTCAAAAAAAAGATTTCTATGAAAATTGGAGGCTCTTTTTTTACAGTAGTAGTTGCCATTGAGTTAGGTCTCTTCATCAGCCTCTACCTTCTTATTGTTAATACATGGGTACGAGAAGAAGTAGATTCAGTTGTTGCACAAGGAGATAATCATGCATTAGTTCTATCAGGAGATTTTAGTACTGAAACGATAGAACATGTTGTGTTGATGGAAGAAGGAAGTAGTCAAACAGCTATAGTAGTCCAAGATTCTTATGGCAAAACAATAAAATCATCTCAAACAATAAATAGTGAGATGAAGAAACATATTTCTGCGCTTAAAAATGAGGAAAAGAATAAGAAGCAATCCCTCCATTACCATTGGTTAGGAGATAAATACATTGTCTCAAAAGCATCTATTCAGAGTAATGGAAATATTGTAGGATCTGTTTATATGTTTTTATCAACGAAACAGATTCAGAATATGGTTTTCAACTTCACAGGAATTTTTGCAGTTTTAGCAGTGATTACTTTAGTTGTAACGGCATTTGCCATCTTCTATATTACTCGTACAGTGACACGTCCTCTTATAGAAATTAAATTGGGGACAGATAAAATTGCACAGGGTGATCTATCAATTCGGTTAGATGTAAATGCAGAAGATGAGTTAGGAGAACTGGCAAAATCTATTGAAGAGCTAGCAGAAAAACTTGATTTTATGAAGCGAGAGCGTAATGAGTTTCTTTCCTCTGTGGCCCATGAACTGAGAACACCATTAACCTTTATTAAAGGTTATGCGGATATTGCTAATCGCTCTACAACAAGTCTAGAGGATAAAACTCAATATCTACGCATCATCCGAGAAGAAAGCCGACATCTTACGCAACTCATGGAAGATTTAATGAATCTTGCACAATTGGAGGAAAATGGATTTAAAGTTGAAAAACATCAGGTTTTAATTCAAGAGCTTATTAATGAGGTGGTCAGTAAAGTTTCAGGAGTATTTAGTGAAAAGAGAATTAACTTTTTAATCTCTGGAGAAGGAAACTTTTATGCAAATATTGATTTCATGCGTATAGAACAAGTATTGGTCAATCTTTTGATGAATGCTTACAAATATTCTGCTGATGAATCAGATATTAAACTTGCTTTTATTCCAGAAAAAGAAAATTTTAAAATCGTTATTTCGGATAAAGGAGAGGGAATTCCTGAGCAAGATCTTCCATACATTTTTGAACGATTTTATCGTGTAGATAAGTCGAGAACTCGGACAACTGGCGGAGTTGGATTAGGTTTAGCAATTGTTCAGGACATTGTCAAGAAACATAATGGAAAAATAATTGTAGAGAGTATCCAAAATCAAGGGACTACATTCATTATTGAACTCCCATATAGTTAAAACACTAATTTATTTTCAGTGTTTTTTTATTTTCTGCACAAGTTCTGCAAAATCATTAGATATAATGATTTCATTAATATAGAATAAAATAGGTCATGAAGTACGAGAGTGATAATAATGTCAACAACTCTCCGATTGTGGTTCATTGGCCATTTTATTCGAGAAGTAAGAGGAAGAAATAGTGATATCATTAACAATAAATAAAATTGCTTTTGAAATCGGCCCTTTAATGATTAGATGGTACGCCGTTCTTATTGTTGGAGGTGCAGCTATCGGTACCTGGTTGGCCTATAAGGAAGCGCCTTATCGTCATCTAACAGGCGATGATTTAATTGACTTTGTTATTTGGGCTGTGCCTTCAGGTTTAGTTGGAGCTAGATTCTATTATGTCATCTTTAACTGGAGTTACTATAGCAAGTATCCCAATGAAATTATCGCTCTCTGGAACGGAGGTGGTGCGATTTATGGAAGTTTAATTGCAGGAACGATAGTTCTTTTTATCTTTAGTTATTATCGTATGGTCAATCCGATGGATATTCTTGATGTAGCTGTACCTGCAGTTTTTCTGGGTCAGTCCATAGGCAGATGGGGGAATTTTGTTAATAAAGAAGCTTATGGAAAAAAAGTCGAAAATCTTGACTGGTTACCGTCGTTTATTCAAAATCAGATGTATATCGATGGAAGCTACCGAAATCCTACATTTCTTTTTGAAAGCTTTGGAACTCTAATTGGTTTTATACTCGTTATTATTTTCCGACACCGTCTAAAAAGCATACTTAGAGGAGAAATATTTGGTTTTTACCTTATTTGGTATGGTTCTATTCGATTGATTGTAGAAGGAATGCGAACAGATAGTTTGATGCTTGGAATGCTTCGAGTTTCTCAGATTTTGTCTCTTATTCTTGTGTTAATCGGGTTTTGTTTCATCATTTATAGACGATTTAAAATAAAAAATATCGAATTCTATAATTTATCCCAAGGAGAACAAAAATAATGATACAATTCATAACCTCTATCGCTCCCTATGCTTTTATTTTAGTCTGTCCTCTCATGATGCTCTTTATGATGAAGGGAATGCATGGGAAACATTCTGAGCACAGTTATAATCATGAAGCAAATGAACTTCCCCAAAGCGAAATTGAGCAATTGAAGTCTCAGAATGAAAAAATGTCAAGAGAACTAGAAGATTTGAAGAAACATATCAAATAAGTAGGCTACTTTTAGTAGCAAGGAGTCTATACAAAACACTATGGACAAGTTATATGTGTAGGTTCCTCCCTGCTAAAATGCAGAATAATTCTTGGAAAGGAGAAAAGTGAAAGATAATAACGTCAGTATCAATGGAGTTCAAACGTTTCTCCATAGTCAGGTTCCTTATCATAAGGGAAAGAAAGAAAGAAAATGATAATAAAATTGTGGATTATGTTGCATAGGAAGATGAAATTCGAAGTGAATGGAGAATAAAATGGAAATAAAGAAGAAAGTCTATCTAGGAACATTTGTTTTAGCAACAACAATATTGCTTTCCTCTTGTTCCTCGACTAATAATTTTAAAGATAAGCAACAAGTAAAAGAGGATCCTTACAATATCACTTTGAAAGAGAGTCGTACAAATGTGAAGATTAATATTATTTCGACTACTTCAAAAATTGCAGATAAAAAGGAGAGACATTACCAATACACAGATGAGTCAGAGAATAACTATCTGGCTGGAATGCCTATAATCCTTGATAAGGGAAAAGAAGCAACAATAAAGGTATCAAATAAAAGTAGTACAACTACAAACGTCCATTGGCATGGTTTGAGTATTCCTAACAATCAAGATGGCCCAGACATTACATTGAACAATAAAGGGGAGAAGACTTTCAAAATCACTCCAAAAGAATCTGGCACTTTCTGGGTTCACTCTCACTATCGACCTGTTGAAACTCAAGTGACAAAAGGAATGTATGCTCCAATTATCATACGTACAGAGACAGATAAAAAGTATGATTTAGATGAAGTTATGATGCTTGGAGATATTCAAGAAAGTAATGAACAGAACTCCATGATGGCAGATATGAATATGGATGATATGGACATGAGTGGAAGTGCTTCTATCACTGATACGATAAATGGAAAGAAAATAGCTTCAAATCTCAAAATTGAAGGAGGACAAATTGGAAAACTGAGATTTATTAATGCTTCAGCTAATAATTTTAAAACAATTAAATTTCCTTTCAAGGTTAGAGTTATTGCAAAAGATGGTTATAACTTAGAGCAAGCCTATGAAACTCAAAACTTCAACATCGCACCTGGTCAGCGCTTGGATGTTGAAGTTGTACTTACGGGGAAAGAAAGCAAAACTTACACTATTAAGGATGGGAATGCCAAAGTAAAGTTAATCTACAAAGGGAACGATAAAAGTAAGGCAATCTCCCCATTCATTCCCCTAAAAGCGGATAATTTAGAAAAGTATGTGTCAGATAAAGCGCCAGATATAAGTATGAAGCTGACTGAAGAAATGGAGATGAATGGATCGGAAATGAAAATGAGGGAGATGATCAATGGAGAAGTTTTCCCAAACACAGAAACTTTTAATGTGAAAGTGGGGCAAGTTTATAAAGTTCAGTTTGAAAATGCTGATAAAATGGCTGGAATGTCACACCCTATGCATATTCATGGAGCACATTTTCAGATTATTTCAAAGAACGGTCATCCAACAAACGATACAACATGGTATGATACTTATCCTATGGATCAAGGAATAAAAACAGATATCGCCATCAAGTTTGATGAACCAGGAGTCTGGATGGTACATTGTCATATTCTAAACCATGAGGATAATGGAATGATGACAAGTTTTACAGCAAAATAAGAAAAATGAATTAATTTGCTACTATAAACAATAAAAACAGGAATAAAAAGGTACTATCCCCCAAAAGTGAGAATCAATGAAAAAACCTCTATTGAATTTAATAAACTAGATTCTGGAGGTTTTTCTCATGTCAAAACATCAAAACTATAGCTTAGAAGTTAAGATTGAAGTCGCGCGACTCAAAAACGAAGGGCTCCCCACAAAGGAAATTATACAAAAATTGATCATCAAAAATACTTCTCAAATCAGAATCTGGACACTTTGAGAAAGCTGCAGAGAATTAGAACGGCTCAAAAGCAGCTCAGGACGTCCATTTAAGCAAAAAGTACAACCCAAAACGGAAAACGTGGCACTCAAACATTGGACTAATGTCAAATATTTAGACACAAAATGAGCTATATTTTTGGAAAGGTTATAATAAACTAGACACAAAGTTAAGAGAAATCGTGGAAAGGTTTATTATGGCAAGAAGAAAATTCGATAAACAATTTAAAAACTCTGCAGTAAAACTCATTCTTGGAGAGGGTTACTCTGTTAAAGAAGTCAGCCAAGAGCTTGATGTTCATGCCAATAGTCTCTATCGCTGGGTTCAAGAAGTTGAAGAATATGGAGAAAATGCTTTTCCTGGGAATGGGACAGCCCTACTTAATCTTTAAGTATATTTAAGTGATAAAAGTTTCATAATTAGTATGATAAAAAATAGAAGAGCATGTGCTCTTCTATTTTTTATCATACCTCAATCCCATCGCGTTGATTGAGACAATCACGGTTGAGATTGACATCAGGACTGCTGCAATGAGAGGGTCAATATAAATCCCTGTAAATGGATAAAGAATACCCGCTGCAACAGGAATAGCAATAATGTTATAGCCTGCTCCAAACCAGAGGTTTTGTTTCATTTTTCTAAGCATGCGTTTGGAGATATTAATCATATCCAAGACGTCACTTGGATTGGAGTTAACTAGGACGACATCAGCGGTACTGATAGCAACCGAAGTTCCTGCTCCAATCGCAAAACCAATCGTAGCAGTTGCAAGAGCTGGGGAATCATTGACACCATCACCAATGAAAAGCACGCCGGCTTTCTTTTGGTACTCTTTCACAATTTCTGCTTTATCTTCAGGTTTTAATTCCGCTCTAAATTCGGGAATATTTAGTGCACTAGCAATTTTTTGAGCAGTTTCTTTATTATCACCCGTGAGCATAACAGGGGTAATTCCTTGGGCTAATAAACCATTAATAAAGGCTTTCGCGTCTGATTTAGGAGAATCTCCTAAGGCAATAAATCCTAAAACATCTTGTTGTTCATTGATTAGGAAAGATATAGTTAAACCTAAATCTAAATATTGAGCAATCTTTTGTTCATCATAAGAAAGTTGATTTTCACGAAGATATTTATAGTTAACAATTTGATAAAAGTTTTGATTAACTTGCCCTTTAATCCCAACTCCTGGAATATTTTCAACCGCTTCAACTTTTAGATTTTCAAGAGGTTTAGCAGCTGAAACGATTGATTGAGCAATCGGGTGAGTGGAACTTCCTTCAAGTGCTGCCATAATTTGGAGAATGTCTGTTTCATCAGTAAAATCAATAACATTACGAACAATAAACTTACCGTCAGTTAATGTTCCCGTTTTATCCATTAAGGCATATTTAATTGTATTTATTTTTTCTAGAGAAGTTCTGTTTTGAATTAATAAACCATTTTTAGCAGAAATACTGGTTAGGCGAGAAACAACAAGTGGAACCGCAAGACCTAAAGCGTGTGGACATGCAATTACAAAAACAGAAACCGCAAGAAGTAGAGCAAAACTAAAGTTAGAACTAATTGTCCAAAAAACTAATGAAAAGATACCAACAATAAGTGCGGCATAGAAAAGGTAACCAGCCACTCTATCTGCCATATTTTCCAAATTAGATTTTTGAGCTTGGGCTTTCTTGACTAATTCGGCCACTTGATTGAGAAATGAATCTTTTCCAAGGGTTGTGACTTTCATCTCAAATGGTTGGTTTTGATTGAGGGAACCACCATAAACAAGGTCATTTGTTTTTTTATTGACTGCTCGGCTTTCACCAGTAATCATTGACTCATCAACGAGCGCTTCACTTAATATAAGGCCATCTGCAGGTATTTTCTCATTTTCTTTCACTAAAAGTAAATCGCCAACTTTTAGTTCTGAAAGCTCCACATCCTTCCCACTTTTTAAGTGAGCTTTTTTGGGAACAAGGCTTGCTAAATCTTTCAATGCATCGCCAGCACCCATGATTGCTTTCATCTCAATCAGGTGACCAATCAACATAATGACAATTAATGTTGCCAGTTCAAACCAGAAGTTCATGCCCATATGTCCGTTAAGACTCATGATTGTGGCATAAACAGAATAAGCATAGGCAACGGTAATTCCCATTGTAATCAGCATCATCATGGCTGGCTTACGGCTTTTTAATTCACCTTTTGCTCCGCTAAAAAAAGGAGTCCCAGAGTAAAAGAAGATAATTGTACCAAGGATAAGTTGCAAAATTTCACTTCCGGGGAATTTAAGGATAGTAAAGCCAGCGATTGGTGAAATGAGTAGTAGCGGAATCATAAGAATGATAGCCACTTTGAGCTTTTTACTCATATCACCCATATGCATCATGTGTCCTCCATGATTCATCATATCCATATTGTCCATATCATGCATATTATCCATATTGTGCATGTTGTGCACCTCATGGTTTTCGTGCTCCATATCCATTATTTCATGATTATGATGATGCTCAGACATCATTTCATCGTGATTAGACGAATGAGTTTTATTTGACATATTTTCCTCCTAAATGAATGCTTTGAAATTTCTATCTATATATAGTTTACATTTGTAAACTATCAAAGTCAAGGAAAAAAGTTGTATTCTATAAATGTTACAAAATAAGGTTCTGTTGCAAAGTTTTCCAAAAAATCTATTTTAGTGTAAAATTGAGAAAAAAGACAGAGAGGACAGAGTAATGAACAAATCAGAGTTTTCAATTAATGCTGTGGTGTGAAGGAGAAGTGTTACACACAGCACTCAGAAGTGAAAGAGAATTGCCTTATACTTATGATATTCTTGAAGAGAATCACCATTTTACAAAAGAGAAAGAAAAATTTTATCGAATATCTAAAATTTATAAAGCAACATTAAGTAAGACATCTGGAGATATGGTAGAGAAAACGCTCATTTGGGATAATCACTCGGAAGTCATGTTTGATTATGGGTTGATTCCTAAAGATCAGATTCGCTTTTCATAATAGCATTAGGTAGGTAACTCTATAGGAAACGCCGCAAAAAATCTATGCAAAGGGTCACTATTTTTAACTTTTTTTGGCTACTTAAATATTTTGTAGCGTATGGTTTTAATCAGATAAGTATTAATAAACATCAGACTGGAATAAAGGATTCGAAACTAGAAAAAGCAGGTTATCGTTTTGAAACGTTGATTCCTGTTTTTTTTGTTTTATTTTAGATGTTAGGATGGTTAAACTCAATGTAATAACTGTTTATCATATTAATTAAATGTTATTTTGTTAATATATAATGGTAAAGATACCTTTAAAAAGAAAAAATATCTCGAAAAATGACTAAAGTGTTAAAAGTTAAGTGTAGAATAAGTCTATATATATTAAAAGATAAAAACATAACAGCACAAAAGCAAGTTAAATTTTTCAAAAAGGAGAACAGCCCACAGCTCACTAACCTACAACATCAATTTTATCAATACGTCCTAGTAACTGAGTTTTTCGAAAGTCGGGTTTTTTCCGCGCTTATTTCAGGTTAAACTAAAAAAATTTCGGCTAGCTTTTGTTGTCTGAATATTGCGAAGATGGCAAAAAAGAGGTATAATTGAATAAAAATGTGAAGGGCATGTCGCAGTGTTGTGCCTTTTTTCATACGAAAATGGGGTAAGCTAATGGACGTGTCTAATCTTTTTAATTCGAATTTGGATCAAATCAAAATTTCGGCGATTCGTCGTTTTGATCAGGAGGTGTCAAAGATTCCTGGGATGTTGAAATTGACGCTTGGGGAGCCAGATTTTAATACGCCTGAGCATGTTGAAGCGGCTGCCGTGGCTGCTGTTCGTGCACATGAGAGTCACTATACTGGCATGTCGGGATTGCTGGCTTTGCGTGAAGCGGCAAGTCAGTTTGTAGCTGAAAAATATGACTTACAGTTTGATCCAGAATCAGAGATTTTGGTGACGGTTGGGGCGACGGAGGCGATTTCTGCTAGTCTCATGTCTATCCTAGTAGCGGGCGACAAGGTGTTGACGCCTGCGCCTTTGTACCCAGGTTATGAGCCTTTGATCCAGCTTGCGGGTGCTGAGATGGTTGAAATTGATACGACGACTAATGGCTTTGTCTTGACGCCAGGGATGCTAGAGGCAGCTTTGATTGCTAATCCTGAAACGAAGGCTGTGATTTTGAATTATCCGTCAAATCCAACGGGTGTGACTTATAATCGCGAAGAAATCAAGGCTTTGGCCGAAGTCATTCAGAAATATCCTGTTTTTGTTATTTCGGATGAAATCTATTCTGAGTTGAACTATACAGGTGAAAAACATGTGTCAATTGCTGAATTTGCGCGTGAGCAGACGATTGTGCTAAATGGCCTGTCTAAATCTCATGCTATGACGGGTTATCGGATTGGTTTCATCTTCGCGGATGCGGTTTTGACCAGCCAGATCATTAAAACGCATCAGTATTTTGTGACAGCAGCAACGACAGTGTCGCAGTTTGCGGCGATTGAGGCTTTGACCAATGGTAAAGATGATGCGGCGGTGATGAAAAAAGAATATGTGGTCAGACGAGATTATATCATCTCACAGATGACACCGCTTGGTTTTGAGATTGCGAAACCGGATGGGGCTTTCTATATTTTTGCTAAAATCCCTGCGGATTTAGAACAAAATTCTTTTGATTTCTTGATTGATTTTGCCAATGAAAAGCAAGTGGCTTTTATTCCCGGATCAGCTTTTGGCAAATATGGTGAAGGCTATATCCGTTTGAGCTATGCGGCGAGTATGACGGTGATTACAGAAGCTATGGCACGCTTGACAGCTTACGTGACTGAAAAGCGTGGGCTTTAATCTCCTTACCTTTCATCAAGTGACTCTGATCTTGCTTAATCCCCAGCAAGCATTGACATTCCCCGATTTTGGGGAATTTTTTTATTTTTGTTATAATGAAGTGGAGAGGTTCTAAGGGATATGAAAAACGTTGAGACGCGCGGGTTGGTGCTGTTTAGTCGGCATTACCGTGAGCAGGATAAATTAGTCAAGATTTTTACGGAGCGTTTTGGCAAGCGGATGTTTTTTGTGAAAAATGCTGGGAAGTCGCGGTTTGCGAGTAGTCTTCAGAATTTTACGCAGCTTGAGTTGTTGGGGACGATTAATGACGATGGCTTGAGTTTTATTTCTGATATTAGTGAGGCGAAGTCTTATCAGTTTATCAATTCGGATATTTTTGCTCAGGCCTATGCGAGTTATTTGGTTGGTCTTTCGGATGTGGCGCTACCTGATAATCATTATGATGCGCCACTTTATGGCTTTTTGATGAAGTCGCTTGATTTGATTGAAGAGAAGATTGATATGGTGGTGGTGACTTTTATTTTTGAGCTACAGGTCATGTCGCGTTTTGGTGCCCAGTTAGATTTTGGACAATGCGTTTTTTGTCATCGCAAGGATTTACCCATGGATTTTTCTTACAAGTTTAATGGCTGTCTTTGTCGAAATCATTTTGATGAAGATATGAAGCGGTCACACGTGGATCCTAACGTGATTTTTCTGTGCCAGTCGTTTATGGCCATGGACTTAGAAAAGTTACCGAGTATTAACCTATCTGATGACCTGAAAAAGAAAATTCGAGTCTTTATTGATGCGCTTTATGACCACTATATTGGCGTGCAGATTAAGGCTAAGAAATTTATTGATGGTCTGGATGGCTGGGCTGATATTATGGAATGAAATGTCCTCAAAAAATAGACTATGAGCAATCTTCAATATTAATTGAAATTGCTCATAGTCTATTTCTGTATAGATTTTTTGATACATGTAAAACAGCATCATCAAGTTGTAAGAAACAATGCGAAATCGGTTACAAATTCGTTGATTTTTTGATAAACTCGTACTATTTCGGTGAAACAGTACGAAAAAAATAGAAATGCATACTAGCAGTTAATTTCATTGCCTAGTTTGCTTTTCTATTTTAGTTACTGAGGACCTTTTGTTACAGACTTTTTTGATTATAGTGTTTTTTGATCTCAACTGCGAGGGCTGGATAGTCTGTCATAAAACCAGATAAATGATGGTTAAAGGCAAAATAGATGTCAGCATCATTGTTTAAAGTCCAAGGTCGCAGCGGTTTATTGTGCTGCTTCAGGTAGCTTTTATTTTTTTGCAGCCAGTCTAGGCGGGGATGTAGGTGGGAGATATAATCCGTCTGCAAACCTAGCTTAATTTTCTGTTCAGAAGTCGACATGAGGAGGCATAAATCTGCACCTGGCTCTAGCTCTGATAGACGTTGGAGCGATTCGAGATTAAAGGAGCAGTAGATATGAGAAAAAGGATAGTGCTGTGAGGTGAGCAAGTCACTGGTCATTTTTTCAATGCCAACATACTGAAATTTATCTGTCTTGATTTCAACATTGAGCACGCCTGTGAACTGTAGCTGGATCAGTAAGTCTAGCACCTCGGACAATAGAGGGATTTTCTCAGTTGCATAGTCGGTACCAAACCAAGCCCCTGCTGAATAGTTACGGATTTCTGAAAATGTCAGATTGCGCACAAGTCCTCTGCCATTTGTGGTGCGGTCAATGGACTCATCATGAATGACGACGAGTTGACCGTCCTTGGTTAAATGGACATCAAGCTCGATGCCGTCAGCACCTACCCTGATGGCTTCAGCAAAAGCTGCTAGGGTGTTTTCAGGTCGATTGGACTTACTGCCACGGTGGGCGAAAATCTGCGTTTCGACAGGATCCTGATGGAGCAGATGATAGATGCTAGCTTGAAATCTAGCCCGTCGTGACTTAAAGTAATCACGGTTTCTGTGAAACCATTTTTTAATCCCCGTAAACATCTGCCCACTCCTTTTCAATTGCGGTGACAAATTCTCGCATGATGTGATCACGCGCCCCTGCGAGTTGCTTGGCTTTTTCAGTATGCAGGCTTTCAGAAATCTGAAAGAGTTTTTCATAAAAATGATTAATCGTTGTGCCTTCAGCGGCATGATAAGCTGCTTTAGAGGTAAAAGTCTGTGGCAACTTATCGGGATTATAAAGCTCACGCTTGCGATCAAAGCCATATTGCAAGGTTCGGACGATTCCGAAAGCCCCAATGGCATCTAAACGGTCGGCATCTTGGACAATTTGACCATTGATGTCAAGTGCCTGCGCAGTCCCATCAAGATTGGCTGAGAAAGAGAGATTATCTATGATCTCAAACACTTGGTCAATGTAGGGGAGATCAAGCGTTGTGAGAAAATCAACGACTTCTTGTTTGGCAGCGACAATATCCTCAAATAATTTGTCATCATAGGTATCATGGAGAAGCGCAGCCGTTAAAACTAAGTCACGATTGGCTTGCGGATAGTCTGCTAAAATGTGTTCAGCCAATTTATAGACACGAAAGATATGATCGAAACCGTGACCATCTGTCAGGTGTGCGTGTCTATTTTGGGCAAATGCCATGATTTTTTCCATTATTTGAAATAGTTAATCCCCATAGCGGACTTGACTTCATCCAAAGTCTGAGCTGCGACAGCCTGTGCTTTCTCAGAGCCTTTTTTGAGCATCTCATAGACTTGCCCCATGTCTTGGGCGTATTCTAAGCGACGGGCACGAATCGGCGCAAATTCACGGTCTAAGACCTCGAGTAGGTAGCGTTTGGTTTTCACGTCGCCGAGGCCACCAGCTTGATACTGCGCTTTCATCTCAGCAATGGTTGCAGCATCTTCGGGTGTGCCAAAAACATCGAGATAGTGGAAGACCATATTTCCTTCGATTTTACCTGGATCTTCGACGCGGACGTGGTCAGGGTCAGTATACATGCTCATGACTTTTTTCTGAACGGTATCGGCATCGTCAGAAATGAAAATGCCGTTGTTGAGGGATTTAGACATCTTGGCATTGCCATCAAGACCTGGCAAGCGACCGGCACTTTCGTTTTCAGGGTAGAGGCCTTCTGGTTCAACCAGGACATCTGTTTGGTAGGCATGATTAAAGCTGCGGACAATTTCGCGTGTTTGCTCAATCATCGGTTTTTGGTCATTGCCAACAGGGACGAGGTTGGCCTTAAAAGCTGTGATATCCGCTGCTTGAGAAACTGGATAAACGAGGAAGCCAGCTGGGATAGACTCACCAAAGCCTTTTTGGGCGATCTCTGTTTTAACAGTCGGATTGCGTTCGAGACGGGCCAATGACACGAGATTCATGTAGTACATCGACAGCTCAGCGAGCTCAGGAATTTGTGACTGGATGAAAATTGTTGACTGCGCTGGATCAAGGCCAACAGCTAGGTAATCAAGCGCGACTTCACCAACAGATTGAATGATTTTTTCGGGCTCTTTGGCATGGTCAGTCAGGGCTTGTTGATCTGCTAGGAAGACAAAGAGTTGGTACTTGTCTTCGTTTTGCAAGAGCACACGATTTTTCAATGAGCCAACATAGTGGCCGATGTGAAGTTTTCCTGTTGGACGGTCTCCGGTTAAGATAATGGGTTTCATATGAATAAATTCTCCTGTAAGATGTTGAGGCGACTGCTTTAAGGCTATGAAAAATAGGAAAAGACGTAAGAGAATGGAGTTCGTGCGGACTTTTATCTTTTTTCCTAGTCTAAAGGAGCCGAAATTCGATTAGTATATAGTTGAGGTGATGAAAATCTGATAAACAAAAAAGTCCTCGACAAAATCATTTGTCAAGGACGTTAACACGCGGTGCCACCTTAAATTACGAAAAAAATATTTTCCGTCTCTTAGCTCCCTCAAACAAGGGATTGTGCGGTATCGAGCACGGCCGTGATTCTTATCGTTTTGAATCAGATTCAACATCTTCGTTTCGCAGTCCATTCACTTGGTTGAATTCTTGTCTCGCAATGACCGACAAGTCCCTGAAAATTCGGATACACGTACGCATATCGACCAAGTTACTTACTCTGCTAATGGTTTTATTTTACGATTATTCTAAGGGAATGTCAAGGTGTTAAAAGAGCGTGGAGATTTTTTATCATTCGAAAGTGATAATGTCTTAAGTAGGTCGAAACATAAAATGTCCCAAATGTTAA
>NZ_BCVN01000038.1 GCF_001591765.1 Pseudolactococcus raffinolactis NBRC 100932
TTCATAACGAACGTTTGCTTAACAAAGAAAGATTTTCCCATGCCCATTTGACCTGTTACTTTTACAAGACCGTCAAAGCTGATTTTACCCTCTACATCTAACTTGTTAGCTTGTAACAAATTATAATAGACAAGATTTCTTGAATTTTGGAGTGCTTCTTTATAGCCGCCAGACCAACGATCATATCTTGAATCCACTCTACCCATATACAAGCCAACATCAGAACCTACTTTTTGACCAGTAAAAAACAGACTTTCCGCAAAACCTGCCATTGTGGTTGTTTGTAAGTATCTGCGTTCATTCTCAAATAAAGGCTCAGTCAATCTATGCTTATAAAAAAGATAAACTTGGTCGTCTTTAGCACGTGCCAATTCAATACCAATTTTTTTGAAATTGCGCATGACGATTTTTATTTTTTCTTGTAAGCGATCATAATCATCATCATAGACAAACATTGATTGAAGATAAGAGATAATTGTTTCGCCACGATTTGATTTTTTTACTAAATCTTCTGAAAGGGCTTCTGCTTGTCCGATTTCATCACGAACAATGCCATTTCTCATAGCAATATCTTCATTTGTTTTTTTATGTTTTTGCTTAGCACGATTGGCACGTTGTTGCATTGAATTAAAGCCATTCTTCTTAGCAAAGATAGCCTTTGTTTGTACCTCTGTATCAAAACCTAGTAATCGCCGTCTTTCGATAAAGTGATTATAAGATAAGTTTGACGGTGGTATGGCAATCGGCAATATAGCTAAGTAAGTTGTTTGCGCACCGTCACTTAAAGTTAAAATACCATAATTTTCAAAACTAACACCAGCACTGCCAAAATTATCAATGTTATTTTCAACTTGAATAATTTCAAGCTCTCTATCTACTGACATACCACGTAAATAGTGATTATTATTGACGAAAATTGTCTGGTCTTGTGTTGGCATATAGCCGTTGAGTGGTAACAGTGTTTGATAAATTTCATGATTGAGTGCTTCAAATCGTTCATACCAATCTTCATCAAAAGTAACATCAGA
Organism: Pseudolactococcus raffinolactis NBRC 100932; assembly: GCF_001591765.1. GTDB lineage: Bacteria > Bacillota > Bacilli > Lactobacillales > Streptococcaceae > Pseudolactococcus > Pseudolactococcus raffinolactis. The sequence continues at coordinate 1,029 of NZ_BCVN01000038.1, forward strand.
ACCAATTGTTGCCATTACTCTATTTGAAAAATCAGTAATAGCTGTTTTAAGACCGTCTTTAAAATCAAGTGACACATGATTATTTCTAAGCGGTATAGTTAAAAAGAATCTATCCTGAGAAGTTTCGCCAATTTGTTTTTTAAGCTCCTCAGCTTGCCTTTTCATAAGATACAAGCCAACTGGTTTAGTATCTTCTGCTAAGTCCTGCTCCAAAAACGTATAATTATGTGTTGCTTCTGTAGAAAATGGAATCGTTGAGACTTCAAAGCCACCGAAAATTTCTAAATCAGATAAAGTATCAGATACCAATTCCTTAAATTCATTTTTCAGTGTAATATCTACTGTATTAACAATCGTTTCAGGAATTTCGTACATTGCATAGACATCAAGATTTGATCGCAACATCAAATTACCGTGAAAAGCAACAATCCCATTTCTTTTATTCAAATTTCTAACTCCTTATTTTCTTTATAAGATTACCTTGTGATAGGTAATGTGTGTTTTTTCTTCTACCGTAAATCAACCAATACATGATTTTATCAAACAAATATCTATGAAAGAATTTACCATCAATCTTTAAATCAGCCACAGGGTCAGCAAAGTTCCAAGCAATTAAAGCCGAAAATATAAATGCCCAATACACTGAAAAGAAAAACAATACTTTCCAAAAGAAAAGCATTGACAAAGTAAACTCTAAAATCAAATAAAAAGCCCATGATAATTTCTTTTCGCCAACCAAAGGTATTGGTGGTAAATATGAGGGTGCTTCTAATGATAATTGGTATGAAAATGTATCCCTATCAGGGTATCTTTCTTTATCTTCCATATTACAAAGAACCCGAAATACTGTTAATTACTTTACCGATTCCAGAAATCACAGAACTAATCACTACTTTCCATGCTTCAAATGTTGTTGGACTTAGAATACTAGATACTGTAAGTCCTATTAAGCCAGTCATCAATGCGTTTGTCTTATCGCCTTTCGCAAAGGCTTTCAAAGCACCGATACCAGCACCGATTAGAATAAGTAATGCGACAGCGTTTAAAATATTAGTCATTTTATTTTTCCTTTTCTTCTTTAAAATAATCTTGTGAGACACCGTGATTTAATGTTTTGACAAACCAAGTATCCCCATTTTTCTTAATTGACAACTCAAAATTTTCTTTATGAATTGAATTGAGACTGTCTTTGAAAGAGACTGTCACAACAGCAGTTGTTGTACCAGAAGCACCTTTAGCATAATAAGTGTAAAGTAACTTATCAAACTTATAGCCTTTAATACCGACAATATCAGCACTCATAGTAGCAAGTGTTTTATCATCAGTTGTATAAGCCGTGAAAAAGGCTTCTAAGAACGTGCCAAACTTTTTAACTTCACTTTCTGTATAGTCTTGTGTTTGTTTTGTCAGACCTTGTTTTTTAACATTATTACCTTGTAACTCGCTTAGGGCAGTCACGAAAGGTGTATCTGACACATAAAATCTGTCAGCTTTACTAGCAAACGGAATGTTAAATTCTACAGACCTATCAAGAAATTTACTGTTTTTATCTTCTGAATTTTCTTTTACTTGGTAATTGACAACATATGTAGCTAAATTGTTTTCAATTTTAAGCAAAGTACTTGATACTAATTTCATATCACTTTTATTTTCAGGTAGATAAGTCATATTGACATTATCGCCAAAATAATCAGTTAGATTTTTTAAATAGTCGCCATTATTTTGAGACGAGTAGTTAAAATAACTTCTAATAAAGCTAGTCATATAGACATTAACTTTATTGTCTGTTTCGCTTAACAAGCGCTTATCAGCAACAACTGAGACAGTTGGTTTAGACAATGCTTTTGACCGTGACAGAATGGATAAAGTTGTTGCGCCAACTGACAAGCTCAATAATAAGCCAATTGTGCCATAGACAAGGACTTTACTTTTGAAAGTACCAGAACCTTTAAGTGTGAATTTTTTCTTGGGCTTATTGATGAAAGTAACAGTTTTCTTATTTTTCTTATCATCTTTAGGTGCAAACAATTCATCTTTCTTAGTTCTGAGTTTTTTCAGTAAACCTTTGTTTTTTTCTCAGGCACTTTTTCAGGATCGTTTTGTTTTTCATCATACCGTGCAATGAGTTGTTTAGCTTCTGATAAAGTAAATAAATCATCAGGTTTGACCTCACCAAACTCTAACTCTTTAGCAACTATAATTAAATCACTTACTCTTATTTTCATTTCATGCGCAATATCACTTAATTCATAGTAGAGTTCTTCTTGTTCACTCAATTTTTTTACTCCTTTTCATATAACAAACCTTTCTGTTTTGCTATTATAAGAACGCAAATTTTGACATTTGCGCCCCTTAATTTAAAAAAGACCTAAGTCTTTTACATACATATCAATTTGTGACTGGTATTCTGTTTCAGAATAAGTCTCAAAGTTACCGTAACCATTGAAACCGATATAATCATCATTCCAGCCTTTGATATTACCAAAATAAACTGCACGTGCGACATCATAAATTGACATACCAGTTTCTTCAAAAAATTCTTCTGTAAATTCGTAAATCTCTAAGTCAATTTCATAATATCCAGTTGACTCAATTTCACGTAATTTATCAATTAAAGATGAAACATCATATTCTCCACTCCATAGACCAGAAACATTCTCTATATCAAATACACCAAGTTCTAACTCAGGCTGTCCGTTAGGATTGTATTTATCTAAATACTCATCTTCAATTTTTTCATAACTAGAATAAATAAGCTCCTCAACAGTAAACCACCGACCTTTTGAAAAATTGTCAGGATAACTACCGATGAAGAATTTATCATCTTCAATCATTTCATAAACATTAATTTGCATTTTGTCCTCTTTCTATTGATTAAAATATTACCACCCACATTCAGATTAACTCGCTACATCATTTGCCTTACGTGCAAAAGCATAGGTACGTTGACTGAATTTTTTGTGTTGTTCATTAAGAGAATAATAGGACTTGATAACACCCTCCAAAGCGCTGTATTCAGCCCCATTTAAATTCTCAGCTTGTTCTTTCAAAATACTATTTAGCTGTCCTGCAATCGTCCACGCTTCATCAAAATTGTGTTTTTCTACCAGCTCCCCTAAAGTACTAATCAACTGTTTCGTTTTTTTAGGGTCAATTTTTGGATATTCTTGTGTTGCGTTTGCCATAGGTTATACCTCTTTCATTTTCTTAAAAGTTAGTTTTTTTTAAAAGTTCAATACCCACCCAATCATTATTTTAATCATTCTTGATAGAGTAATTTGTCATATTCAATGTTTAACCTTTTGAGTTCTTGCAGTTTTTGCGCATTAGTCCAACCATAATAGAGATGTCTGTAATCAAATTTTCTTCTGTCATGTCGCAAATAATTATAATCACACAAAATATCAATTTTGATACGCATGATTTGACACGCTTCTGAGTTGATATTTTTCATCATGATTTTTTTTTTGGCTTCATAACTGCCACGAAATTTTTGAGTGCTGCTTTTTAAAGCAGCTTCAATCAATCGCCTTTCACGTGCTTCATTGATTTTTTCAATTTCAGAAAATGTTAAATCAGTCATATTCAAGTTCTATCATTTCATGGAAGTTGTCATAAAATGCCCTTTCCTTTTTCTGTTTAACAATAGAATCTACTAAATTCTGATTTTTTTCATCAAGTTCTTTTTCGTGAAATAAGTCCATTGTCTTTTGAGAACCAGTCAATCTATCAATCTCCATGTTTCTTTTCAAAGAAGCAAAAACAGATGAATCAAGCCATTTTAATGTTCGGTCATAACTGACTTCCCTAGGTTTATTGACAAAGCCATAACTTTTATCTGAACCAAAAACATCTAACCATTCAATATCCCAATTACCTTTATCGTCCTTAATATCCAAGTAATGAGAGATAATTTGACCTGCTAAATTTTGTAGTGGAATATCGTTATACCAGAAATCAAAAATGACTTGTGTCGCTTTATCCCCAAATAACCTTATTTCATAACGGTTTTTATAACCGTATAATTCATGAATTTCATCAAGATATAAATCACGTACCATTGATTGTTCTTTATCTTTTTCATAGAAATTGATATAGATTGACTTACTTTTACGTGAACCAAAATATAAAGATAAGCCAGTAGAGATAAACTCGCCGTCTCGGTATAAGAAACTTTCATTTGACGAAAATTGTCTGAAAGGTGTTTGAATTTGACCCGCCAACATTTTGTCATAAAGTTTACGTAAATCATAGTTTCCTTTTTTAGAGTACATTTCATCAGTCGCTAAATCAAGACGAGTGAATTTTAAGTAATCATCTAAATCTTCAAAATTAGATACTTTTTTTTGTTCCATAGAAAAAAAGAAACAATCTTGAAAAAATTGTTTCCATGTTCTATTTTGGTCTTTAAGTTCCTGTTCAAACTCACGACAACCACCACCATTAAACTCAACAAGTGTACCCATATCAATATTTTCACTATGACGTAAAATTCGTATACTGCCATAAGACATACTCATGTTGTAGTTGTGCATACTTGATACATCAATATTGAATAAGTTACTATCCATGAGGAGTAAATCTTCAATCACTTCAAACCACTTCAAAGTTTTAAGTCTAATTCTTAGATAGTCAACACTTGTTTCTAGCTCATATTTTGAATTGTAACTCAGATAATCAAGGAGAACTTGCTTCTTTTTAGGGATTAATGTTTTTTTACCAGAAAGCACATTAGAAATAAATACTTGTGAAACACCAACTATCTTACCGACATCTTTTTGAGATAAAAGGTAGTTTTTCATAATACCTTTTAAATCAAAACTTTCGTCTATCGTCATGAACCAGATACTCCTTTTTAGTAATTTCTGTCATCTGATAGCGTGCTAATGAGAAATCATTACCACAATAATGTGTGCTAATGTCACTTTCAACTTCCATTAGGCTATTAGCGCCAATCACGTATGATTCATCAAAAACGCTATTTTCGCCTTTTACAACAACCGCATAATATTTCATATTTAAATCTCTTTTCTAATCTTTTCTTGATTTCCATATAACCAATCAAGCTTACCTAGAAGCCTTTAAATAAAGAGTTTATTAAGTTGGTTATATTGTTACACCCCGTATTACAATTCGGGGTGTAAGCTGTTTTGCCTATGCCCTTGCGGGCATAGGCAAAGGTCTTGTAACTGCGTAACAAGACCGTAAAAACCGCACTCAATACGCTTCCGCCTTACGGCTCCGCTTTTCGCCACGTCTTTTACGGTCTCGTTCCACAGACAAGTCCACCGCTCTAAGGTTCTCGTTTTTGATTCTTTCCTCATAATATAGCTTCACTAATAGCTACTTGGTAAGTTTTACCACTCGATTTATAGCTAATTGCCCTTTCAAACATAATTAAATCAGACATACTAAATGTTTTATCAAATTCTTGACCAGCCGTTTCAAACTCAGACTTATACTTTTTGAAAACTCGATAATCAAGTTTCAATTCATCTGATAGTTCTTTAGCCGTATAAGTTTTAATCACAACATCTTGTTTATCAAATTCTAAACCAAGCCTTTCTAAAGTTTCAAACTCATCATAAAATGAAAATTCTTTAGAGTCAGGCAATTCAGGAGAGAAAAACTCTCTAGCAGGACTACCAAATACACCATAATAACCACGACCATAGACACGTTCGCCATTAATTTGTTCAATATACTTGAAGTATTTATTTTTGTTTTCTTCCCCAAAAATAACCTCATATGAGAATTGAGACAAACGGCCAACTGAAATACGTGTCATGATATTATCTTTAAATGTGGACGGTAAATCATCAGCTTTTACATTCTGAGTTGAGATAATCGCAAAGAAGCCCGCTTGACGACCTTTCAGGATAATCTGTTTTAAAGCTCCCATAGCCTGCTCAGCTTCTAACATCATTTCTCTATCTTCTGACATCATAGCACGTAAAGAGGGAAACTCATCAATGATTAAAAAAGCAGGTTTCAATTCATATTCTTGAAAATTGCCTAGCTCTTTTTGATTTTTTTCTTTTTGAAGTTGACGCATTGTCGCATAACGAATTTCCATGTTTTCTTTAAACTCAATAATTTTATTAATCATATCAGCTACTTCAAAAACCACCCTATCCTGTAGGACTGGTAATTCAGCTAAAGAAACAAAATCAGCTTGTTTAGGGTCTAATATCTCGACAAGACCCTCTCTAAGCAGTCCATTTAAAATAGAGCGTAAGAGAACCGTTTTACCACCACCAGTACCACCAGCAATTAACAGATGAGGGTTATGCACAAAGTCCCAAAAGACATCTTCCATAAGGATAAGTCCTTTATCAACCACACGTACATCTTTAGCTGAGATGCGACCTAAGATAGTGTCCGCAGAATAAACATAGCTAATATAGCCTTTTTCATCTATTCTACCCATCATATCTGCAGAGTACATCACTTCTAAAGCGCCACCAATATTTAAAAACTTATCCTGAAATTGTCGACCCTCTAACTGAAAAGTGACCACAATGGTGTACTTATTTTGTTTGAGGTAAACATTAGGTAGTTTGATTTTATCGGGTTTATCTTTACGTTTTATAGGATAATAAATTTTATTTTCTAACAAATGACGATATAATAATCTTCTATTTCCTAGTTTTTTAAAAAACCAAAATTTGATATGAAGCAACCGATACAAAATAAAAGTACCAATAAAACTTATCAGAACTACAAAAAGAAAGTAAACAAGCAAGAAATATAAATTTGAACTCAGTTGTGAAAATAAAAGATAAGTCAAAAGACCAAATAAAAGTAAAAAAGGCAAAAGTAAAATAGTAACTGTCATTCTTGATACTATTTTTTCTTTTTTACCTATTTTTATACCTCTAAAGTAGAAAATCTGTTTTAACAACTTCATTTAACACCACTTTCTAAAAATCAAAACTTATTTCTTTTGATTTTCTTCTTTTGGTTTTGGTGGTTGTGGTGCAGGAGTAGTAGACTGATTAGATACTTTTTCTAACCCCTCAGCTGAAACCGTGAAAAAGTAGTCAGCTACTGTTTCTTGGCGAGTTCGACCATTTGCGGTAGTTACATCAACACGTTTTGTGCCAGTTTGTAATCGAGCAACAACTTTACCAGTCAGACGTACATTATCATTCATATTAAATTTACTGTCGTCAAAGTCTACTGGTACACGAATATCCATATTGTCTTTTTGGACTTCTGAATAAACCTGCACATACAAATGTTCAATTTCATGTGTGTTTTCAACTTTTTGTAAGTTTTTATCAGGTTGTTCTTTATCCAGTTCGGCTTGACTGTCATAGATTGCACCTGTTTCAGTATCTTCATAATTAAACCGTTCAGAAGCAATCGTATCAAGATAAATCAAATCGCCATAGGTTTCTTTAACATCAACAGAATACCCTTTATTAAAGGTATCAAGACCGTATTTTTTCTTTGCTTTTGCCATTATTTCATCTCCTCTACACTATCCGCAAAAATCACAGCGGAATCTTTTACTCCAGCAATACCCTCATCAAACATAAAGCCACCAAGTTTAGGCTTAATGATTTTTACCTGTACTCGACTGTTAGGCACAAAACCTTTATTAGCAGGTACAACCACACGGAAATTAGGCTCATTTAAACCACTAGCACTGTAAACTAACAAGTCAGGTTGTGTCATAGTTTTTTTGACTTTAGTCGGGTTAGGATTGACCCAAATTTTTTTATCCTCGATAATTTCTTCCAGTTTTACTGAAAGTGTTTTTAATGCAGACATATGTTATCTCCTAAATTTAATACTTGTAATCAAAAATAAAAGAACTTGAAGCACAGCCATTTGATTAATTTATCTTCACGACACGCAGTTTAATGACTTGCTTAGGTCAATATCGTCAAAATTTTACTTATTCTCGTCCTCCCATTGTTTTACCCAAGAACTAAAAATATGGTTGAATATAAATGAAAACTCATCTTCTTTGATAGGTTCAGGTTTAAAGCCATTTATTTTTTTAACCAAATTATCTATTTCTTGCCAGCGTCTTTTTTTCTCAGCTTCACGAAAAACAGACCTCATACCGTCTTTTAATTCATCAGCACTAAGTGCTTCAATCTCTTTTCTAGTCATGTTTTCAATTTTTTTATTCTTCATCGACAACCATTTTATATATATCTAACCTCTCGTAATTTTTATTTTATGTAGCTTTCAGGGATTGAACCTGTTACACGTTGAACCAAAAACACACTAGATATTTTAAACGTATAATCTTACCATTAAGAAAGCCACTAAAAAACAAGATACTCAATACCTTGTTTTACAATCTCAGTTAATTCAATTATCAGACAGTACATAAGGCTCTGTCCTAGCTTTGACTGATATATTCAGCCATTAATCTTAGTTTTATATAGCTAAACAGTTTATGACATGTTCAGGTCAAAATCGAAAAAATAATATTTTGTAACCAACCAAAACAGTTTCACATTTTCTATACCTCCACAGGTTAATACAGTTTCATGACTTGCTTAGGTCAAACAAAAAAAGACTAGATTTCTCTAGTCAAAACAGCTTATTTAATACCTGTCAAAAAATCTATAAACCTTGCTTCATCTTGTGAAGATAGGTAGCCTACAAAATTTATCACAACATATTCTTCCTCAACTTGCCTAATTTTAAATGTATCAATCCAAGACGGTTTATTCAAGCCAGAATAAGCCCAATCTTTTATCTCAAAATACTTAGATTGATAGTAATCAGACTTTGAACTAAATTGACTTGTAATATTGTAATAACTAATAATCTCGTTATCGTATTTCAAAACAAAAGCAGGTCTGGTTTTTGAACCAAATTCCCTGCCCTCGTCATATGCTAAATTAGCAATCATAATGCTATGCTCTCTGACATCTCTAGTCATTGAAAAACTCCTTTATATCTTCTTTTTTGGATAAGTCTAGTTTTTGAACTTGAGAATTTTTGAAAGCCAAATCAGTAATCTTTTTTCTATTACTTATCCTTTCATCATTAAACCAATCACTAGGATAAGGAGTAGTTGTTTCACTATTTTTAAGAGATAGTGGTACTTCTTGTTCGTAAGCTGTTTTAGTAATAAACATTTTGAGAGCAGTTGAAATATCGAGACCTTGACGTTCGAAAACTTTTTGAGCCATATCTTTTATTTGGTCGTCAACTCTTGTAGAAATTTGTATCGTAGTCATGATATATCCTCCTTAATTAACTCTATTATATCACGAATGAGTGATTTTTGTGAGTAAATGTGTTTATTTGTTTTTAAATTTATCTGTTCTAAACTACTTATAAGGAAAGTTGGGAAAATACTTATAAGCAGTTTACAACAGACAAATATTGTCTATTGTCATTTTCACAGGAAACAAGCATATCTAAGTTGATACTCATTGACAACTATTTTCTTTATCACTAAAGAAACAAACATACCGAAGTTGGTACTCATTGATAATTGTTTTCCTGACTTAATAGAAACAAGCACATTCATATCGTATGATGTTCAGCGAGTGCTTTCTATCGGAAAATTAAAAAGTATCAGCATAACTGATATCCTATATTGTATTACATTTATAATCATTGTAATCTCTAGTCTTTCATTTCCAAGACATAGAAAAATTGAACCTACCACCAGTTGTACTTGTATAAAACAAGGTTGAAATATTTTCATAAGTCAACTAACATCTTACCCATACGAAAAACTTTTAGTCATTTTTCGAGCGCCATGCGTTCCTTTGTTAGACAGGTTCACTACATAGACCGAGATTTGATTGTGGCTCACTTATTAAAAGGTCATCGCTCACTAAATCTATGCAATGTTCTGAGGACTCTACAATCCCCTATGGGCTTTTTACGGATCCACCGCCATTATCATTTTGACAATGGCTTTACAATCAGTTATAATAAAAGTGCGAACAATTATTTAAAATGATTTGTAAGTCATTGTCTTAACGATCTGATTTACTTTTCAAAGTTCAATTATTCAAAATTTTCTTTTTTGTATGACTTGATTTATGTTTTGATTCCTATTAGGATAATTAATCAAGACCCGCAAGCTAACTTTGAATAGTGTTCTTGAAGTATTCGGCTATTTATATTATAATAAGTAGCCTTTTGTTTCAAGAGTTGTGTAATTTATTAACTACATTATTATTGTAATCTATTGACTACAATAAGTCAAGGGATATCTTAAAAAAATTTATTTATTTTTCAAGGAGAAAAAAATGTTCTACGAACGCTTGAAATCACTAGCTTTAGAAAAAAATTTATCTTTAAATCAAGTTGAAAAAAATCTGAAGCTATCTAGAAATACATTAGCTAACTACAAAAAGGGACAGACTCCGTCAACAGAAAGAGCTATCTTATTAGCAAATTTTTTTAATGTATCCACAGATTATCTTTTAGGAAATACTGACATAAAAAATCAAAATCAGTTTGACGAAGATTTAGAAAAATCCCTAGACACATTTAAATCATTTGACGGAAAACCAATGTATGATGATGACCGTGAAAAAATACGTGAATTTTTACGCAAAAGAATGGAAGATAGACTCAAAGATAACTAATATATGCTATCAAAGATTAAGCGACTAATAAAAGAACTTGGAATAGAAATTCAATATATGGATTTTAGTGGTAATGGATATTTTGGTATCGAAAATAACACCGCCATTATCTTTATAAATGAAAGTTTAGACGAAATAGAAACATCACTTACTTTATTGCATGAAACAGCACATTTCCTAAATGGAGATTGTAAAAAATATATCACTAATCATTTCCAAAATGATAATTTAGAGTTTGAAGCAAATAAATACATGATAAGCAAAGTCATGAGAATGCTAGATGATAAATACGACTTCACTCCAGATACGAACTATCAACAAATAATTGATAGCTTGAACCTGCCATATCATCTTGATGGTGTTATCGTTGATGAATTTAACGATATTATATCTGATAAGTTTGGTATGACTCCTTATCAATAGCTAGATTATTTATATGAATAAAGAAAATTCACTTTTGTCAAGTTCTCATTTGAAAAAATTAGCTTGATAAATACACTTAACATTAATTATTTTGATTTTTCAAAGAATGGAGCTAACAAAATTTGATTTCTATAGTTTAATGATTATTCGTATAAATGGCAAATTGTAAAATGAAGTTAGCCACCTGAACGTATAAAAAACACTCTCTTATGATAGATTTGTAATTTAGACGATATTACAATTGATAAATTTTGTATGACTCCTTACCATAAAACAGATTATTTCTATTCAACTAAAAAATGGTGTGAACTTTTAGTACTAATCAGCTGAATCCATATATTTTGACGGAAAAATTCACACCATTCAGTTGAAACTAATTGAAATCAGTTGAAACGATTAATATTAGAATCTCAATAAAAACATGAGATTAAAGCTTTTTGAAATTTATATGGGTGAGTGTTTTTGAAAGAATTTATTGATACTTAGTACCATTTATTTTAAACTATGGAACTCTGAAAATGTTAACTTAATATATCCTGATTATAAAAAAATTAATGGTGATACTTATACTTATGTCAAATAAAAATCAATCCCAAGCTCAGGATTGATTTTCTTTACTATAAATATTATTCAATATGTTTTATAAAAAATCCAATTTCTTTCACAATATCAGTTACTAAAGCATTACCCATAAAAAATAAACGCATTCTATCAGAAACTTCAGTTACTTCTTCTGTTGATAATTTCTTTTTACTCGTCCAATCATCTGGAAAATCTTGTAATCTTTCAGCTTCTATTGGTGTAATTAAACGATACCGATTATTTCTAAATAGCAAATGAGTCGATCTATTAACTGACCCTTCCGAAGTTAACATTGTTCTGCCTGGTAAACTCTCATCATCATACGGTGACATACCACCCTCTGAGAAAATATATGAAAACCCATCCGAAGAAGTTCTTTCAATACGCTTTGCACCTCTTAAATACTGAAATTTTTTCAATTTTTCAGTATCAGTGATATAGTATTTTTCATCAACTTCTTCTTCACTTTGTAGTATATCGCCTAATGTTAAACTTTTTCCTTTATAATTTGGCACAGTTTCGATTGTATAATACTTTCCATGGCGCATAATACCAGTATTCCAAACTGTTCCTGTAAAATTATCAGAGACTGCAACTATATCATCATCTAATTCGTAGTATGCTCTACGTTTTTTTACTATCTCAGTGGTCACTGGAAACTGAGTAGCAAAAAGTCCGTCAGAAAAGATATAATCATCATATTTTTCCTCTACAATATCATTTCCTAATTCAAATTTTTTATCAATTCTTTTAGCAAATTTTAAATCATTCCTATAGACAAAAAAGTAAACTCGACGACGACGTTGACTACGACCATATTCGGCAGCATTTATGACACGCCATTCAACTGAGTAACCTAGATTATTAAATGCTGTAAGCATGATAGCAAAATCACGCCCACGTTGCTTTGATGGTGCTTTTAAAAGTCTGTCAACATTTTCCAAAATAAGATATTTAGGTTTAATAATACGTGTTGCACGTATTATCTCCCAGAATAAAACACCCTTTTTCCCCTCTATACCCTGTTCATTCTTTTTACTACGAGCAACTGAATAATCTTGACAAGGAAAACCACCAACAATCATATCAGCATCCATTGAAGCGAATTTCTCATCTGTGATGTCTACAATACTATCATTAATATTATCACTATTTGGAAAATGATAATCATAAACTTGAAAAGCATCCTGTGACTTACGTGATGGTTCCCATTGATTCGCCCATTTTGTTTCAAAAAACTTTTTATCTACATTTTCAAGGCCTACTCTAAACCCACCGACACCTGCAAATAACTCTAGCACTTTCATATTTTCACCTGTATTTCTTTGATTATTCTATTATATACTATTATTTCAAATCGATCAACTATTAAATTTGATATAATAGAATCAAATATTTAAATATCTTATTTAATTGGAGATACCAAATGAAAAATCCATTATTCGATTATGATGATAGTAATTTAAACAGTATAATAGATTACTCTGATAACTTATTAAATCAAAAATTTTCAACTATTCTTGAAGTTTATGAAGCATCGCCTTATAAAACATATGAGGACTTTCAATCAGAAACACTTTCAGTTTTTAAAAACAAAAAGATTAGCATGAAATCTAAAGGACAATATGGCAATAACATCGAAAAATATTTTTATGGTTATTTGCAAAATAGTGATTCAAATGCTGATTTTAGTAAAGTAGGTGTCGAGTTAAAAGTGACACCATTTAAAATAAATAAAAATGGGACCATGAGTGCTAAAGAGCGTTTAGTATTGACAATCATAAACTACATGCAAGAAAATCTAGATGATTTTTATTCAACACATTTATGGAAAAAATGTGCTAAGATGTTAATTTTATTTTATAATGGCCTAATTCCAAATCAAGAATTAAAAGATTACATCATTGAAAAAGTATTTCTTTTTGAATGGTTTGAAGAAGATATGGAAGTTATACTAGATGATTACAGAAGAATAGCTAGTAAAATAAAAAGTGGGAAAGCACATGAACTTTCAGAATCAGATGGGAATTACCTTTCAACATGTACTAAAGGGGCAGGTAAAGGAAAAGATTTTCGTGAACAACCTTTTAATAGTACACCTGCAAAACAAAGAGCATGGGAATTAAAATCTAGTTATATGACATATTTGATCAGAAATAAAATTTTTGGTCAAGAAGAGCAAGAAAGTATTTCTTCAACATTTAATAGTAGAAGAGCGCCCTTTACTAGTATAATAGCTGAAAAGATATTAAAATATAAAAACCAATCAGATTCTGAACTTTATCAACTATTTGACATCAATCCCAAGGCAAAAGGTAGAAACAATACCCTCATCAGAAAAATTTTAGGTCTAACTGGTGATATTGATAAAACACAAGAATTTCAAAAAGCGAATATGAATTTACGAGTTATTAGAGTCAATAAAAATGGATTGCCTATAGAAGACTCACCATTTAAAACCTATAAATTTAAAGAGTTAATTGAGAATGAAAATTGGGAAGAATCTCATCCATATCAAGAGATTTGTGACAAGCGTTTTTTATTTGTTATCTTTAAAGAAACAAATCCCAAAGTATACAAACTGGATTCTATTAAATATTGGGGATTCCCAGACCGTCAGATTGATGAAGTTAAACGAGTTTGGCAAGAAACGAGACAAATTATTCAAAATGGTGTTGTACTGACTAAAATAAATAATAGAGTACATACAAATTTTCCAACAAGCGCTAAAAATAATATTATATTTACAAAAATCCATGCGACCAACTCCTATTATGAAATTTCACCTGATTACTTTATAGGTAAAGGAAAACTAACTGATACAGACGAGTTACCTGATGGTAGAAGAATCACCAAACATTCTTTTTGGATGCCCAAAAAGTTCCTGAAAGAAGTTTTTGAAGGTAAATGGGATTAGTATTGACTAAACGTACTAACTGTTAAACATTTGAATACAAAATAAAGCCCACTAATTTTTTCTTACTGATAGACTATAGGGCACCTCTAATAACTACCAATTAATTCACCTCTAAATGAAATTAGAAAAAAACACAGAAAGCTAAGCATAGTCTACTGT
>NZ_BCVN01000039.1 GCF_001591765.1 Pseudolactococcus raffinolactis NBRC 100932
ACAGAGAGCTTTCAAGGTAAGTACCTCTAAAAGCATTTTCATAATTAACCAAGTACTCATCAATGATTTTTTGGGTCATCGTGAGGTAATCACCATATGTCGAGATAGATTCAATCGTCGCATCAGATGTATCAGTAGGAGAAAAAGTTGTCTTAGCAGGTTCAGATTGCTCGGTAGAGGGCGCTGGTCGAGGAGATGGGGCTGCTTGTGAAGTATTCGTATTGCGTGGGGAGTATTTTAGAGATTGATAAACAGCGTTGAAAGCATCTCTATAGTTTTCAAATGTTTGATTGTTTGAACTCATGAAAAGTGTCAAAATACCGCCATCTACGCTGACAATAATCATTGCACCATTGTAAGACGAACCTTCATAGTCAAATGACATATTCCATCCATAGGCATCAGTCCCTAACTTTTGTCCATCTTTTTCTGTTAGATTATTTAACGATCCATCTTGTTTCATACCAGAGAGAAACTGTGCTAGTGCGGCTTCATCATCAATAGGTAAATCTTCTTCTTGATATTAGACCGTTAAATCACTGCCATCTTTTCCAGGATAAAAATACTTTATTTTATCATTTTTCCCATTTTTTTCAGTCCAAGATTTTGGAATGTTAAAACAGCAACCATGGATTTCATAAGTGGCTGTTTCTTCGGTTTGAGCAAGTTGTTTTTGTTTATTCTCTGAATTCGTTGATGTTTTTGTTTCATTGGAACAGGCGGATAAGGTTGTAAAGGTACAAACTGCTATACCAAGTAATAATATTTTTTTCATAAGTCGCTCCTAAAATTTAAACCAAGTTTTTAATTTAAAATAACGCAAATATTTTCATTTTAAAAATTCAAAGTATTGCAATACTTTCCTTGATGTTAACACATTAAGGAACCTTAACTAGCCTGCCCTTGTGGGTTATAGTAAAAAAGGTGAGCAGGAGTAAACATATTATGTTATACTTAGACTTGAGTGCTTAGCAAGTGGACAGGCACGGCAACATAAAGGAGAAAAGAAAACAATGGCATTACCTACAGTAGCAATCGTCGGCCGACCAAACGTTGGCAAATCGACAATTTTTAATAGAATCGCAGGCGAACGCATTTCGATCGTCGAAGATACACCCGGTGTAACGCGTGACCGGATTTACACAACCAGTGAATGGCTCAATAAAAAATTCGCTATGATTGATACCGGTGGTATCGAAATGGCTGACACACCTTTCATGGCACAAATTAAGGCACAAGCTGAGATTGCCATGGACGAAGCTGATGTTATTGTTTTCGTCGTAGACGGCGAAAACGGCGTGACAGATGCAGACGAATATGTCGCACAAATTCTATATAAAACGGATACACCCGTCATCCTCGTCGTCAATAAAATTGACAACCCTGAGCGCCGTATGGAAATCTTCGATTTCTACAGCCTTGGTTTGGGTGAACCTTATCCTGTGTCAGCGGTTCACGGTATTGGTACAGGTGACGTGCTAGACGCCATCATCGACAACCTACCAGTCGAAACTGAAGAAGAAAACCCAGACATCATCAAATTCTCGCTGATTGGTCGACCAAACGTCGGCAAATCGAGCCTGATTAACGCCATCTTAGGCGAAGACCGCGTCATCGCAAGCCCGATTGCAGGTACTACCCGCGATGCCATCGACACCAACTTCACCGATGCCGAAGGCCAAGAATTCACCATGATTGACACCGCAGGTATGCGCAAGCGTGGGAAAGTCTACGAATCGACCGAGAAATATTCAGTCATGCGTGCCATGCGTGCCATTGACCGTTCGGACGTCGTTCTCATGGTACTGAACGCGGAAGAAGGCATCCGAGAGTACGATAAAAGGATTGCAGGCTTTGCCCATGAAGCAGGCCGTGGCATTATCATCGTTGTTAACAAATGGGATGCCATTGAAAAAGACAACAAAACCCTTCAAAAATGGGAAGAAAAAATTCGTGACGAGTTCCAATACTTGAGCTATGCACCGATTATTTTCGTCTCTGCTGAAACCAAACAACGTTTGAACAAATTACCTGACTTGATCAAATCAGTCAGTCAAGCACAAAACATGCGGATTCCATCTGCTGTGCTTAACGATGTCATCATGGATGCTATCGCTATCAACCCAACACCAACTGACAAAGGGCGTCGACTTAAGATTTTCTATGCGACACAAGTGGCCATCAAACCACCAACATTTGTCGTCTTTGTTAATGAAGAAGAGCTCATGCACTTCTCTTATGCCCGGATGCTAGAAAATCAAATCCGTAAAGCCTTCGTCTTTGAAGGGACACCAATTCATTTGATCTCTCGTAAACGGAAATAAGCTTATGACTTTAGAAAATGATCCAATCGATATCACCAGACAGACATCAGCTATTTCAGTGACAAAATCGAGTGGCACCCAGGTTGATTATTATCTCTATCCTAAGTTTGAAATTCATGCGAATACCTTACCTGCTGGAGTTGTACAGGATTGGCATAAACATCAGCAACTTGCCGAAAATATTATCGTGACTTCTGGTAAAATCACAGTTGAGTATCTGGAGAATGGTCATATCACAAGTCAAATAGTTGAACAAAATGATGTATTGCGTGTGAAAAAAAGTATCCATCGCCTTTTGAATCAATCAACTGAACCTGCGCAATTTATCGTCTTTCGTTTTATCCCAACTGGTCAGGATCAGTCCGAGTTGATGAAGCATGATAAGGTTGACTGTGAAAATTTGATAAAGTAAATACTTTAGATAAGAAAAAACTTCTGATGTTTGTAATCATCAGAAGTTTTTTGAGTTGTCAGGTTTAACCGAGTAACACAACCATGTAACCGACAAAGGCAAGAATGAGGATGCTGCCTTCAAGTCGGGAGAGCGTGTTACGTTTGCCAATATAGGAGAAAACCCAGATCAGGAAGGTGAGACCGAAGAGGAACATGAGTTCCATGTTAAAAATCGGAAGATAAGTGAGCGGATTTATCACAGCACCTAAGCCGATAATCAAGAAAAGGTTGAGGATGCAAGAGCCAATCAGGTTACCAATTGCCAAGCCTTCCGTTCCTTTAAGTGTTGCTGTGATCGACGTGATCAGTTCTGGAAGGGCAGTGCCCATGCCAACGATTGTTAGGCCGATGACACTGTCAGGAATCCCGACGGCTTCACCGATAAATTTAGCATTATCAACAGCAAAGTCGGCACCAAATTTAAGTGCAATAAAGCCTAAGGCAATGAATAAAAGTGACTTGGGCATAGAGATATCCGCTGTATCGGGACGCGTATTGTGCTTGGTCAGTTGAATGCGTTGCAGTGATTTATAGGCAGGGACAGTGAAATAAACAACACTCATGACAATTAAGAGCCACCCTTGCAATCTAGAAATCATCAAATGCTCACCAATTAGACCGTTGCCCATAAAGGCAAGAACGGCAGTTGCCATAATGGCAAGTGGTAAATGAATATTTTTAGTTTCACGGTCTAAATAAACAGGTTTAATTAAGGCAATAATACCAAGAATTAATCCTAAATTAACAATATTTGAACCAAGAGCGTTACCAAATATTAAATCATGGTATTCGTTTTTGGCAGATGTGATGGTAATCATCATTTCAGGAAATGAGGTACCAAGTGAAACAATCGTCAAACCAATGACGACATCTGGAATTCTATATTTTTTGGCGATATTGCTTGCGCCAGTGACGAGGACATCTGCACCGAAAATAATCAGTGCAAAGCCCACTAAGACAAGTAATATTTTTATAATCATAATTCTATGATAACATTTTATGCAAAAAACTCAAAATTCAAAATTTCTAATAACCGAAAAAACAAAGTAGAAAAGCCAAATTAAATGCGTAAATTTGCATTCTGACAAAATTATGTTATAATGATTTTAAAGAACAAAGGAAGGAGCGCTCACATTGGGCGCTCCTGTTGTTTGAATTTAAATAAATGATCTTAAGATCATGAGTGTAGAAAGGAAACATTATGTCTACAAATATCACAGAAGTTGTGTTGGACCATCTTGAAGGGCTCTTACCTGAGCCTTTTGAGTTAGTGGATGTCGAATGGTCGAAAATGGGTGCAGATTATGTCTTGTCTGTCCTTGTTGATAAACCTGAAGGTATCACACTCCAAGACACAGCCGATTTATCAGAAATCATCAGTCCAGAATTGGACAAGATTTCACCGGATCCTTTTCCCTCGGAATACATGCTTGAGGTAGCCAGCCCTGGTGCTGAGCGTCCGCTCAAAAAAGCAGCTGATTTCGAAAAGCACATTGGTGCTTACGTTTTTGTTAAACTCTACCAAAAGGTAGCAGGAGAAAAAGAGTTTGTGGGAGATTTGGTAGCCTTTGATGGCGAAACGCTTACCCTAAACTATCTTGACAAAACACGTCAGAAGACAGTTGAGCTTGAGTTATCAAACATTGCCAAGGCACGGACGCAAGTGAAATTATAAACATCTACAATAGAAGCATTTAAAATTAAAGAGAAAGTTGGAGACACATGAGTAAGGAAATGCAAGCTGCATTCACCCTTTTGGAGGAAGAAAAAGGCATCTCGCCTGAAGTTGTTATCGGTGCGATTGCGGAAGCTTTAACAGCAGCTTACAAAAAGCAATACAATCAATCACAAAACGTGACAATTGAGTACAATGATGCGAAAGGTGACTTTATCGTCTACTCAACGCGTGAAGTTGTGGATGAAGTTTTTGATAGCCGTTTGGAAATGAGCCTTGAGGATGCCCTCGCACTCAATTCACACTATCAAATCGGTGATAAAATCCGTTTCGAAGAAAAACCAAAAGACTTTGCTCGGACAGCAGCTAATGCAGCCAAACAAGTCATTATGAATAAAATGCGTGAAGAATCACACACGATCATCTATAATGAATTCAAACGCTACGAAAATGAAATCATCCAAGGAACTGTTGAACGAGTGGACGACCGTGCAATCTTTATCAATCTTGGTAAAGTTGACAGCATGCTTGGCAAACGCGATCAAATCCCAGGTGAACGTTATCAGATTGGTGACAAAGTCAAAGTCTACGTTTCAGCTGTTGAACAGTCGAAAAAAGGGCCAATCGTCTATGTCAGCCGGACACATCCTGAATTGCTCAAACGTATGTTTGAAAAAGAAATTCCTGAAGTTTACGATGGCACTGTTGAAATCGTCAGCATTGCACGTGAAGCAGGCGATCGTGCGAAGGTCATCGTTAAATCTAACGATGCTAACGTAGATGCCATTGGCACAATCGTAGGTCCACGTGGTTCGCGTATTCGTACCTTGGTTGATGAATTACATGGTGAAAACATGGACATCATCGAATGGAATGATGACCGTGCGACATTAATCAAGAATGCTTTGAAACCAGCACAAGTCACTGATGTCATCATTGATGAAGCAACAGGCGAAACTGTGGTTATTGTACCAGATGACCAGCTGTCATTGGCAATCGGTAAACGTGGTCAAAACGTTCGTTTGGCAGCTCACGTGACCAATAACAAAATCGATATCAAATCTCAAACAAAATTTGATCAAGAAGCTGTGGGTGTTCAAGCAGAAGAACTTGAAGCAGATTTAGCTGACGAAGTGCTTGACTAAACTGATTGAAACAGAGAGAGGAGTGAGTAACCATGGTGAAAACCAAAAAAATTCCTTTACGAAAATCCGTCGTCTCAAATGAGCAATTTCCCAAAAAAGAACTGTTGCGAATCGTCTATAATAAAGCAGGCGAAATTAGTATTGACCCAACAGGAAAAGCTGCTGGACGCGGGGCCTACATCGCCATTAAAAACGATGAAGCCCAACAAGCCAAGCAAAAACGGATTTTTGATCGTGTGTTTCAGACAGAAATTACGGATCGTTTTTATGACGAGTTAATCGTTTACGTCGATCATCAGGTCGAACGTGAAAAATTAGCAACGGTGACCTACTCGATTGATGAGGCACCAGAAATTTAAGGCTAAAATATGACTGAAATAACAGATTTCAATAAAACAAAATTGGCCAATTCCCTAGGGATGGCCAAGAAAGCCGGCAAGATTGTGACAGGTGAAGAACTTGTCATCAAATCTATCCAGGCAGACCGTGCAAGATTAGTATTTGTTGCCCATGATGGTGCAGCTAACCTTGTTAAACGAATCACTGATAAAACAACCTATTATGAAATTCCCATGCTAGACATCTTTTCTGCGGCCGAACTTTCCCACGCTATTGG
Organism: Pseudolactococcus raffinolactis NBRC 100932; assembly: GCF_001591765.1. Taxonomy (GTDB): domain Bacteria; phylum Bacillota; class Bacilli; order Lactobacillales; family Streptococcaceae; genus Pseudolactococcus; species Pseudolactococcus raffinolactis. The sequence continues at coordinate 6,214 of NZ_BCVN01000039.1, forward strand.
TAGTGACCGGAAAGTCATCGCTGTTCAAGATAAAGGATTTGCCAAGAAAATGGAGAGTCTTATGAAATAAGAATAAAGAGGTGATCATGAGCGTATAGCGCCTTATGAAAATAGGAAATCACATGGCTCTGCTTTTGCGCAGGTTCTGGGATTTATCTTTTTCACTAGGGGGCTGCTCATTGTGAACCGGATTAAGAAGGAGGACATCAACATGTCTGAAAAAAAACGTATTAACCAAATTGCTAAAGAGAGCGGCTTAACCAATAAAGAACTTGTGGATCATGCGCAACAGATCGGTTTACCCGTTAAATCACATAGCTCAAGCATTGATGCTGAACAAGCCAAACAGTTATTAAGCTCTTTTAAAGCTGCCGGTAATGGTAGCAGCAAAACACAAGCTGTTAAGGCTACGCCGAAAGCAGCTACAGAACCCCAAACTCAGAACCGTGTGATTGTGGCTGGCGGAAAAAAAGTAGTAACTGAAACTGAAACAGGTAATCGTCCGATTGTGGTCGGTGGTAAGAAAGTCTTGTCAGATGAAGAAGTGGCAAGTGGTCGTGTCATCTCGGTAGGTGGCAAAACAGTTGCCCCTACATCAGCACCAAAAGCTGAGACTAAACCAACTGCACCTGCTAAACAGAACAACGTAGCTAAACAGTCTGCACAACCTGTTGCAGAAAAACATGCTGAAAGTAAATCAGAAAAGAAAGCGGATAGCAAAGTAGAAACGAAAACAATAGCGGAAACACCTAAGAAAACGGAACGTCCGGCCAATGGTGGGATCAAAGTGATCAAGCGCGCAGAAGATATTAAACCGAAAAACGGTGGCATCAAAGTCATCCAACGCGCCGCTGACATCGCGCCAGCAAGCCAAGGCAATGCCAACGCTAACCGTAATAAAAATAAGAAAACACGTAATAACAACAATGCACAAGGTCAAGGCCAAAATAGCCAAGGTGGCGGTAATCGTCAAGGTGGACCGTTGCGTGTCAATGATAACCGGAACCAAGTTCGAAATGCCCGTAATTCCAACTGGAACAGTAACAAGAAGAAAAAAGGCAAACGTGGAGGTCAACAAGTTGCACCACAACCAGTGGTACAACGTAAATTCCATGAGTTGCCTGAGAGTCTCGTTTATTCTGAAGGGATGACAATCGCAGATTTGGCAAAACGTTTGAAACGTGAACCAGCTGAGCTTGTGAAAAAATTATTCATGATGGGCATCATGACAACACAAAACCAATCTTTGGATAGCGATACGATTGAACTCTTGCTTTTGGACTACGGTGTGACACCTGAGAAAAAAGTTGAAGAAGATAAGACAGATATCGAACGTCTCTTCATTGAAGAGGGTTACCTCAACGAAGATGAACTTGTTGAACGTCCACCAGTTGTGACAATCATGGGTCACGTCGACCATGGTAAAACAACCTTGCTAGATACACTTCGTAATTCACGCGTTACAAGCGGCGAAGCCGGCGGTATCACACAGCATATTGGTGCCTACCAAATCGAAGAAGGTGGTAAAAAAATCACTTTCTTGGATACACCAGGACATGAGGCCTTCACAAGCATGCGTGCGCGTGGTGCCTCTGTTACAGATATCACGATTCTTGTCGTAGCAGCTGACGACGGTGTTATGCCTCAAACAGTTGAAGCCATCAACCACTCAAAAGCAGCGGGAGTCCCAATCATCGTTGCCATTAACAAAATTGATAAACCAGGTGCTAACCCACAACGCGTCATTCAAGAACTTTCAGAATATGGTGTTATGAGTCAAGCTTGGGGTGGCGAATCTGAATTCGTTGAAATTTCAGCCAAATTCAACACAAATATCGATGACTTGCTAGAAACTGTTCTCTTGGTTGCAGAAATCCAAGAACTCAAAGCTGACCCAACGGTTAAAGCCATCGGTACGGTTGTTGAAGCACGCCTTGATAAAGGAAAAGGTGCTATCGCAACCCTCCTTGTCCAACAAGGTACCTTGCATCAACAAGACCCAATCGTGGTTGGCAATACCTTCGGACGTGTTCGTGCCATGGTCAATGACTTAGGCCGTCGTGAAAAAGCGGCCGGTCCTTCAAGTCCAGTTGAAATCACTGGTTTGAACGATGTCCCACAAGCTGGTGACCATTTTGCTGTCTTTGAAGATGAAAAAACAGCTCGTTCAGTTGGTGAAGAACGTGCCAAACGTGCCCTCTTGAACCAACGTAACAACACCCACCGTGTCAGCCTTGAGAACCTCTTTGATACCCTTAAAGAAGGTCAAATCAAGTCTGTTAACGTCATCATTAAAGCTGACGTACAAGGTTCTGCGGAAGCTTTAGCAGCATCACTTCAAAAAATTGAAGTCGAAGGCGTTAAAGTTGATATCGTCCACAGTGCTGTTGGTGCCATCAATGAGTCAGACGTCTCACTTGCAGAAGCAGCTAATGCTGTCATTGTCGGTTTCAATGTTCGCCCGACACCGCTTGCGCGCGTACAGGCTGAAAATGACGCTGTTGAAATTCGTCTTCATAGCATCATCTATAAAGTGATTGAAGAAGTTGAGACAGCCATGAAAGGCATGCTTGATCCTGAATTTGAAGAAAAAGTCATCGGTGAAGCAGTCGTGCGTGAAACCTTCACAGTCTCTAAAGTCGGTACTATTGCCGGATTTATGGTCTTGTCAGGTTCAGTTAAACGTGATGCAAGTGTCCGTGTGATTCGTGACGGTATCGTTATTGCAGATGGTAACTTATCATCATTGAAACACTTTAAAGATGACGTCAAAGAAGTCAGAAAAGGTAATGAAGGTGGTCTTATGATTGATGGCTACAACGATATTGCCATTGATGATACCTTTGAAGTCTATGAAATGGTTGAGATTAAACGTTAATCAGACTTTTAAGTTAGCACAATCAAAAAATGCTTGCAGGAGCAGGCATTTTTTGACAGACATATTTATAGCTATCATATAGAAAGGAAAAGTTATGTCTAATACACATCGCAGTGACCGCGTTGCGGTTGAACTTATGCGTGAAATTAATGATATTTTACGTCTAAAAATTCGAGATCCACGTGTTCAAGCAGTCAATATTTCTGACGTTCAAATCACTGGTGACCTCAGTCAAGCGACTGTTTACTATAGTCTTTTATCAGATCTTGCATCAGATAATGAAAAAGCTAGAATTGGTCTTAAAAAAGCCACTGGCGCGATTAAAAGTGAATTGGCTAAGCGCATGACACTTTATAAAATTCCAGATTTGACTTTTGCAAAAGACGAATCTGTTGCCTATGGTGGCAAAATTGATGAACTCTTACGCAACTTGAATCAAGATTAAAAGAAAAAACGAGCGATTATTTAAGAATCGTTCGTTTTTCTGTTGTAATACGCAAAATTTGATGGGCTTTGAGTTGATGGACTTCACCATCAATTTGTACAGGTTGATCACTGTCAATTTCTAGTTCAAAAGCTTGATTGACCATATGATGGACATGCTTGTGCGCTAAGTGCTTAGCTTTTAAAACTTTCGGAATGAGTGCAAATATGCCCAGAAGGTGGAAACGATCGACTTCTACTAAATGAATGTCAGCATTCATAAGATTGGCATCGGGAGCAAGTGGGACACCACCACCAAAAAATGGATGCTTAGTCAGCGTAAATAGAAAAGTTTTGGCAAAAGTCACATCGTTTACAGTTACTTGAAAAGGTTTCTTAAACAAAATGATTTTCAAAGTGCTTGCTAGATAAGCGAGTTGCCCTAATTTCAAGGTATTCAAGAGGCCTTTGGCCAGACTTTGATTAGCAGCTTCAACGATTGCCGCATCTAGTCCGATCCCGAAATTATTGGTCGCAACACCTGATAAATGCTCAGATTCATATTTCAGGACATAAATCGTTTGTGGTGTCGAGTTGTGAATATTGTCAAATGTTTCAATAGTATCCTGTAGTGACACATCAAGACCCCTTGCAAAATCATTACCAGAACCAGCAGGGATGTATGAGAAGGCTTGATCCGCTGGTAAAGCATTGACAGAGAGCGAAATTGTGCCATCACCGCCAATAATGATGATGCGATCATTGTTGGTTTTTTGTGCCAGTATATCTGTCATCAACCGATGCTCATCAAGCGGCTGGTGCGTATTAAATAGATGATAAGTAATCTTTTGTTGCGTCAAATAAGCAGTCAGCTTATCTGTCACCAGCTGCCCATGCCCATGGCCTGCATGGGGATTCGCTAAAATGTAATAATCCATACCTTATATTTTACCAAAAAAATGGCGAAGGTGTTGAGAAAGGGTTAGAAATCAGGTATAATAAAAGTTAGAATAGTCTAACAATTAGACCCTAGAAGTGGTCTAATCTCGATATAGCAGTAAACCGTGTTTAGCGGTTTTTATTTTAGAAAGTCTCCCATGAAAGAAAATACGCGTCGCCTGATTGATTATTCCCTTCCCGCTGTGTTTGAAAATATTTTGCAAACAAGCGTCGGTTTTGTGGATAGCGTCCTAATCGCTAAAATTTCACTGGTCGCCGTCTCTGCGGTCAGCCTCGTGAACGGTGTCATGGCCGTTTACCAAGCTGTCTTCATCGCCTTAGCTGTTGCTGTCGCAACCGTCGTGTCCAATGCTGCAGGCGCCAGAGCATCGAAAGCTGTCTCTGAAAATGTTAGGCAATCCATTGCCCTGTCTTTGATGGTAGGTGTCATCTTGTCACTCTTGTCCTTGGTTTTAGCGCATCCGATTTTACGAGCAATGGGCGCAAGTGGTTATATTTTGCAGCAAGGTATCATATTCTTCAGAGTGATTGCAGGCACGAGTGTCCTCATTGTCTTGATGACCGTACTCGGTCAGCTGATCAGAACAGCAGGACAAACGAGAACACCTTTAACCATTAATCTTATCGTCAATATCTTAAATTTTTGTCTAGATTTTATTTTAATTTTTGGTTTGTTTGGATTTCCAAGACTTGGTATTTTAGGTGCTGGGATTGGCACAGCACTTTCAAGACTGATTGGCGTTGGTCTCCTTTTTCATAAACTACAACAAACCTCTCATCGCTTGCAAGGACCGATATTTAGTCAAGATCAGCACATTTTTAAGACTGAAATTGTCAAAAGAGCACTCCCGATCATGGGAGAACGCTTGATGATGCGACTTGGCGATATCGTGATTTTTGTCATCATCATCGCTTATGGTAGCAAAGTTTTTGCGGGTAATGCGATCGGTGAGACGATTACAGCCTATAACTATCTTCCTGCTTTTGGCTTTGCGACTGGGGCAAGTATTTTGATTGCGAGAGCATATGGCGCAAAAGACCATCTTGAAATTCGTAAATTAACCAAATCATCCTTTGTCATGACAGCAATTATCAGTACACTAGTTGGTGGCATAATTTTTGCCTTTTCCACTTTTATTTTAAATTTCTTTACTTTTGATGCAGTTGCCGTTTCAGCAGCACAGGTTGTCATTTTGATTTCCTTTGTTAGTGAACCGATTGTAGCTGGGGTGATCATCTACACTGCAGCGCTGCAGGCTATGGGGGACGCTAAAACGCCATTTTATGCAACAATGTTTGGCATGTGGGTGATTCGGATAGGAGTTGCCTGGCTTTTAGGAACCGCTTTTGGCTGGGGAATTTGGGGTGTTTGGATTGCCACGGTTTTAGATAATATTTTCCGCTTAATTGTGTTAAAATTAGTGTATGAATGCCGAATTAAAAATCAAAACATTAACTGAACAACTTAATCAATATGCACATGCATACTATACATTAGATAATCCAGTCGTCGAAGATGCTGAATACGATCGTCTTTACCGTGAACTCGTCACATTGGAAGCTGAAAATCCAAACCTGGTTCGAGCTGACTCACCAACTCATAGAACCGGTGATGTCGTCCTTTCAGGCTTTAAAAAGTACACCCACGACTATCAGCTTTACAGCTTGCAAGATGCTTTTTCAAAAGAAGAGCTTGAAGCTTTTGACGCCCGTGTACGCAAAGAAATTCCAGCACCTGAATATATTTGTGAACTCAAAATTGACGGTCTTTCTCTCTCTCTAGTTTATGTCAATGGTGTCCTGGAAACTGCGGCAACACGTGGAGATGGCAGTATCGGAGAGAACATCACAGAACAGGTTAAACGGATTAAGGATGTGCCTTTAGTCTTGAGCGAACCCATTGATATCGTGGTGCGAGGCGAAGCCTACTTGCCTCGTCGTAACTTCCAAAAGCTAAATTTAGAACGTGAAGAAGAAGGGTTGCCGTCATTTGCCAATCCGCGTAATGCAGCAGCCGGCACGTTACGTCAACTTGACACGAAAGTCGTTGCCAAACGTGGCCTTGCAACTTTCCTCTATCAAGAAGCGAGTCCAGCAACTAATGATACACAAGAAGAAGTCCTAAACTATCTTGAAAAACTAGGTCTTGTCGTCAATGATCAACGTGCTTTCGCAACTAATATAACAGAAATTTGGGCTTTTATCGAAAAAGTAGCTGCAATGCGTGATACATTGGCTTACGATATTGATGGTGTTGTGATCAAAGTCAATCAATTAGCTCAGCAAGATACCTTAGGTTTTACTGTTAAATTTCCTAAATGGGCCATTGCCTACAAATTTCCAGCCGAATTAGCTGAAACAGAAATTTTAAGTGTGGATTGGACTGTAGGTAGAACAGGAGTTGTGACGCCGACTGCCAATATGACACCAGTTTTGTTGGCCCAGACCACAGTTGCACGTGCAACCTTACATAATGTTGACTACATTAAGGAAAAAGATATTCGCTTAGGTGATAAAGTTGTGATTTATAAGGCTGGTGATATCATTCCAGCTGTTCAGCGTGTCCTTTTGGATAAGCGACCGTCAGATTCTGTTGTGCTTGATATTCCAAAATATTGCCCTGAATGTGAGTCAGATTTGTTGCATTTTGAAGACGAAGTTGCTTTGCGCTGTGTTAATCCGCTCTGTCCAGCTCAAATTCGTGAGAAATTGATTCACTTTGCTAGCCGTGGTGCCATGAATATCACAGGTCTTGGAATTGCGGTTGTGACGCAACTTTTTGATAAAAAATTGATTTCAGATGTCGCTGATTTGTATCAACTCACGATAGATGACCTTTTGAAACTAGATAAAGTAAAAGAAAAATCAGCTGAAAAACTGTATCAAGCGATTCAAGCCTCTAAAGAAAACTCAGTTGAGAAATTGATTTTTGGCTTGGGTATCCGTCATGTCGGATCAAAGGCAGCTAAAATCATTGCTGAAAACTTATCAAATTTGACTAATATTTCCACTGCGACAACTGAGATGCTATCAGCCATTCCAACGATTGGCACAGTACTGGCCGAAAGTTTGACAAAATATTTTGCATTGGAAGGCACGAAAAAACTCTTGGCCGAACTACAAGCTGTGGGTGTTAATTTTGATTATCTAGGTCCCGTTAAGCGAGATGATGCCCCCTTATCAGGTAAGACCGTTGTCTTAACGGGAAAATTGGCACAGTTAACACGAACTGAGGCTAAGGAAAAATTGGAGAATTTGGGCGCAAATGTCAGTGGTAGTGTTTCTAAAAAAACAGATATAGTCGTTGTTGGTAGCGATGCAGGTAGCAAGTTGACAAAAGCACAAGACCTCGGAATAGAGATCTGGACAGAAGAGGAGCTAATCAAGTTATGAGAACTAGACTAATCTACAACCCAACATCTGGACAAGAAACGATGAAAAAAAATATCGCTGAAATTTTAGATGTTCTAGAAGGTTTTGGACATGAAACCTCTACTTTCGCGACAACAGCTGATGAACATTCTGCAAAAAATGAAGCAAGACGAGCTGCAGAAGCTGGATTTGAATTGATTATTGCAGCAGGTGGTGATGGTACGATTAATGAAGTTGTTAATGGAATTGCACCACTTGAAAATCGGCCCAAACTGGCGATCATTCCAGCAGGAACGACCAATGATTTTGCGCGTGCTCTAAAAATTCCTCGTAACAATCCAGTTGCGGCTGCGAAAATTGTCGGTAAGGAGCAAACCCTAAATATGGATGTTGGCTGTGCGGGAGATGATAAATATTTCATTAATATTGCGGCAGGCGGTTCATTGACAGAATTGACTTACAGCGTTCCCTCACAGCTTAAAACAGCCTTTGGCTACTTAGCTTATCTTGCTAAAGGTGCGGAGTTATTACCTCGTGTTAAGGCAGTACCACTTAAAATCACGCATGATGAAGGTGTGTTTGAAGGTGAAATTTCCATGTTTTTTGCTGCCTTAACTAATTCAGTTGGCGGTTTCGAACAAATTGCGCCAGATGCCCAACTTGATGATGGTCTTTTTACACTCATTTTAGTCAAAACAGCCAATTTATTTGAAATGATTCGTTTGATTGGTTTGGTTCTCAATGGCGGAAAACACATCGATGATAAAAAAATCGAGTATATCAAAACAAGTAAGATCAAAATTGAACCTTTATCAGATGATAAAATGATGATTAATCTTGATGGCGAATATGGTGGTGATGCACCTATTGTTTTAACAGACTTTAAAAATCATATCGAAATGTATGCTAATCTTGATGAAATTAGTGATGAGAATTACACTGGCGATGAAGAAGACTTAGAACTTGAAGCCTTCGTTAGCAAATTTTCAGAAGAAGCCGAAAAAAACACACGAAATTGACGAATAATTTGGTACAATGACGTCAACGCTTTAAAACGAAGTTATATCAAACAATGTTATAAAAATTTTTAATTGAAAATTTTTATATGGAAAGTTACCCAAGTGGCTTAAGGGGACGCCTTGGAAAGGCGTTAGACGTGGAAACACGTGCGCGGGTTCGAATCCCGTGCTTTCCTTATGTTGACAAAATGACATATCATAAAAAATTCAAACCGTCATTTCGCGGTTTGAGTTTTTTTTTGAGTGGCAAAGTTTTGCAATACAAGTAATACCAAAAAAATATCAAGAAATAACATCTAAAAAATAAAAAAGTCAAAATAAAACG
>NZ_BCVN01000040.1 GCF_001591765.1 Pseudolactococcus raffinolactis NBRC 100932
GGTGTTAAAAGAGCGTGGAGATTTTTAAACATTCGCAGCATATAAATATTATTCCAATCTTTTAACTTGTTTCATTTCTCCTGCAAAATAGGCTAGACATACTACAATTAAAGTAATGCAGCATTCCCACCAAGTCCACTTGCAAAATACAGTGAGTCCTAATATTATAAAAAGACAAATCGCTAGTATAGCGTCTTTAGTTCCAATCGGTAAATTCGTGTACATAATATTTTCTATCCTTTATTCCTTATATGCACCCAGATTAGCTATTCCGCCAATTCCATCTGCAATGCCATTAAACAGTCTATGTCCAATAGCAGTATGTCCCCAGTTTACAAGTTGGCCAACTTGTTGTAATTCATTTGTTTATATGTCTAGTATAGCGTAATTTTATCACACAAAAAACAAAATGTCATATACGACCAGAAATATGCCACGAATGACATGGGAAATAAGTTTGATTTCTATGTTTATAGAAAAAACTAGCTCTGCCCCAAAATTGCTAAAAGTTTTGACTTACAAGAAGCAAGAATGTTTGAGATATGGTACGTCATGCCATACTTGACAAAAACAATCTACTTTTCACTAATTCGCAGGCTTTTTATTTCCTTGTAAAAATGCTAGAATAGAAATAACACGTAAATTGAAGATAAGAGGACAAAAATGCTACAAGTAAGCGATATTAGTTTGCAGTTTTCAGACCGTAAACTGTTTGATGAAGTGAATATTAAATTTTTACCAGGCAACTGTTACGGTTTAATCGGGGCCAATGGTGCAGGAAAATCAACTTTCCTGAAAATTTTAGCAGGCGATATTGAGCCAAGCACAGGCCACACGTCGATGGGACCAGATGAGCGGATGAGTATTCTACGTCAGAACCACTTTGACTATGAAGACATCCCTGTTTTGGACGTTGTTTTGATGGGGCATCAACGCCTCTATGACGTTAAAGTTGAAAAAGATGCCATCTACATGAAGGAAGACTTCACAGATGAAGACGGCATGCGTTCAGCTGAACTCGAAGGTGAATTTGCTGAGCTTGGTGGCTGGGAAGCAGAATCTGATGCAGCGCAATTGTTGCAAAACCTTGGAATTCCTGATGCTTTGCACATGCAAAACATGTCAGAATTGACCAATGGTGAAAAAGTCAAAGTTCTCCTAGCGCAAGCCTTGTTTGGGAAACCAGACGTTCTCCTTCTTGACGAGCCAACCAATGGTCTGGACATCCAGTCGATTAACTGGTTAGAAGAATTTTTGATTAACTTCGAAAATACAGTCATCGTTGTCTCCCATGACCGTCACTTCTTGAATAAAGTATGTACGCACATGGCCGATTTGGACTTTGGTAAAATCAAACTCTTTGTTGGTAACTATGATTTCTGGAAAGAATCATCAGAACTTGCCCTTAAATTGCAAGGTGATGCCAACCGTAAATCAGAAGAAAAAATCAAAGAATTGCAAGACTTTATCGCGCGTTTCTCTGCCAATGCGTCTAAATCTAAGCAAGCGACATCTCGTAAAAAAATGTTGGATAAAATCGAGTTGGACGAGATTGTGCCTTCTTCTCGTAAATATCCTTTCATCAACTTTAAGCCTGACCGGGAAATCGGAAATGACTTGCTAAAAGTTGACAATCTCTCTGTCAAAATTGATGGCGAAGTGATCTTGGATAAGATCAGCTTTATCCTTAATCCAGGAGATAAAACAGCCTTCATCGGTCAAAACGATATTCAAACGACAGCATTGATCCGTGCCATCATGGGCGATATCGAGTACACTGGTGAGGTGAAGTGGGGCGTGACAACAAGCCAAGCTTACTTACCAAAAGACAATTCACGCGACTTTGCAGGTGGCGAAACTATTCTTGATTGGCTCCGTCAATTTGCCAGCAAAGAAGAAGACGACAATACTTTCCTTCGTGGTTTCTTAGGTCGGATGTTGTTCTCTGGTGAAGAAGTTAACAAGTCTGTTAACGTCCTCTCCGGTGGTGAAAAAGTCCGTGTGATGCTAAGCAAACTCATGCTCTTGAAATCAAACGTGCTTGTTTTAGATGACCCAACCAATCACTTGGACTTGGAATCAATTTCATCACTCAATGAAGGTTTGACTAACTACAAAGGCAGTTTACTCTTTGCCAGTCATGACCATGAATTCATCCAAACCATTGCCAACCACATCATCGTGATCTCTAAAAACGGTGTGATTGATCGAATTGGTGAAACTTATGATGAGTTCCTTGAAAATGATGAAGTCCAAGCAAAAGTTAAAGCGCTTTGGGCTGACTAAACTCTTGTTATTTAAAGTCGTAGGGATACGGCTTTTTCTGTTATAATAAAACCATGACTATTAAACTAATCGCAACAGATATGGATGGCACTTTCTTAGATGGCAATGGCGCCTATGATCGAGAACGCTTTGATGCGCTTTTAACAAAACTAGAACAAAATAATATACTATTTGTGGCGGCATCAGGCCGACAACTTTTGGCTTTGGAAGCGATGTTTGCTGATTTTTCTGACCGCATGATTTTTGTCGCAGAAAACGGTGGGATCGTCAAATATCGTGATGATATTTTATTTGAAGAAAAAATGCCTTTTGATAAAGTCTTGGAGATTGCTGATATCGTCAGAAAGTCTGACTATATCCAGGATGACTCTGTTTTATTGAGCGGGGCCAATGGGTCTTATATTTTAGAGACAACAAGCGACTATTACAAGAAAAAAGCTAACTTTTACTATGAAAAGGTGCAAGCAGTTTCTGATTTTTCGGAAGTTGTGGATGACATTCTCAAACTCACCGTCAGTTTTACATCTGAGCGTGTACTGGAAGGTGAAGCTTGGGTCAATCAACAAGCGGCAGGGGTTCGGGCAGTCACCACAGGGTTTGAATCAATCGATATTATGCCAGAAGGCATCAGTAAAGCCACAGGCTTGTCTCATCTCGCTGAAAAATTTGACATCAGCCCATCGGAAATTGTCGCATTTGGCGATAATCTTAATGATTTAGAAATGTTAAATTATGCAGGCAAGGCGGTTGCTATGTCTAATGCACGTGAGCCAATCAAAGAGATAGCAGACGAAATCATCGGTCATCACAAGGATCAGTCTGTGATGAACTATTTGGAAAATAGTCAGTTCTAAAAGGGGATGAATTGAACATATTAATGATTGGTGCAACAGGATTTATTGGAAAAGAAGTTGTTAAACAACTCGCGTTGGAGGATGTTTCCTTAACTTTGCTAGTAAGAGATCAATCAAGAGCAGCATCTCTGAAAGCATTAGCGCCTTCGAAGATAGCGTTAGTGACAGGTGATTTAACGCAACCAAATCTTGGTTTGGATGAGACGGATAAAGCAAGCGTTTTGAACTGTGATCTGATCCTTCATTGTGGCGGGCCAATGGATATTACCTTATCAGAAACATTGGCTAAAAAAGCCTTCTTAGAAGGCAGTCGCTATGTCATGGATTTGGCAAAAGAGATTCAGGAACAAAAGGGGCTAAAAAAATTAATTCATGTCGCGGGTTATATGAGTCCATTTAATGATGAGGCTTCTGTATGGGAAGATACTGATGTTTTTAACGAAGTTCATCCAGCTTTAATCGGAACGCCGCCATATGAGCAGATGAAGTTTTTATCAGATATTTATATGCGACAAGAAGCTAAAAAAAATCATATCCCTTTAGCTGTCATTAATCCCCCAACAGTTATTGGGGATGATCAGACTGGGGATACGGCACAATTAGGCGGTTTTGGTTTATTTATAAAAATCATTAGAGGCGGTTCTTTACCAGTTATACCTGGTGGCAAAGACTATCGACTGCCTTTAATTAATAAAAATATCATAGCAGAGTTTATCGTGCAAACGATATTTAACGAGACACAAGAAAAAATGACCTACACGCTTGTTTCCGATAAAGCTTCAGATCCTGATATTTCAGATTTAATGACGACAATCTCTGAAAGTATGCATATCAAGACACCTCGTTTGACTGTTCCGTTTGGTCTATTAAAATTTGTGATGACTTTTGGTGGAAGTCAGCTCACTGGGATTCCTAAAAGTAGTTTAAATTTTTTGACGAATAGAACATTTGATAATCAATTGACTAAAAATGATTTTGAACCCGAATTGGTGAGCAAACTGTCTGCATCCAACGTTCCTCTGGCGATTGCAGATATAGATTTTCGTTTAACTTATGGTGAAGCAGGGATCACTCCCTATACCAGAACAAGTCTACAGGGGGCAACAGTTTACCGTTTAGATGGGAAAGGTAAACCCCTTGTGTTGATTCATGGGCTATTTAGTGATGGCACCGATTTGTTTGACTTAGGTTTAGCCTTAAACAAGCAAACGGCTAGAGAGATTATCATACCTGATTTGCCAGGTTTTGGAAAGTCACCTTTTGTTAAGTCAAGAGATAGCTTAATACCCTATCTGGATTTGATCGCGTCGATCAAAAAGGCAATGCCTGAGGGTGCCATTTTTATCGGCCATTCTTTTGGTGCAGCCTTATTAATGGAAGCTTCAAATCGAAATTATTTGGTTGAAAGTGACAAGATCATCCTTTTACAGCCACCTTTCAAAAAAATCGTTAAAGAGCCGTATTCTTGGCTGAGTAAGCTAATGTTAAAACAAGCATCAGACAAACAATTAGCACATTACTTTAATCGCAATGGTCTTCTTTTGACGAACGTAGCAAAAAATGATATGTATTTAAAACGCGTCAAAGCGAGTTTTAATTCGCCCAGAATATTAAATACGACTTTAGAGTTAAACAAAGTATTAAAAGGTATGACTCTCACCCTCTCGGAACATCGCGTTTATGACGTTTTGTGGGGCAAACGAGATAAGAGTTATTCACTACCTATAGATCATGAACAAGTTATAAAATTAAATGATGGTCATTTTTTCCCAATTAGTAATCCGCTAGAAACAGCAACTTATATTTCAAGTTTGATATGAGTTTGCTTCTTGCATTTTGAAGTCATATCTGCATAAAAATCATAAAAAATACGCCTCGATCTTGTATTTATTAATACAGATAAGGCGTATTTTCGTTTTTATTAATAGGACTGATGTTTAAGTATTAAAATGTTTTGGCAATGCCGTCAACTTCAGCCAAAGCAGCAGCCAAGATTTCATTAGCACGTTCAGGTTCGTAGGCATGACCTTCGATGTAAACTGAAGTGATGTCATCGATACCGATGAAGTTTAAAATGCTGTTAAGGTATTGAGAAGACGCATCGTTTCCATTGTAGGCACCACCATTGGCTTGGATGTGGAGAACTTTTTTACCACCAGCAAGACCGACAGGACCTTCAGCAGTGTATTTGAAAGTTTTACCAGCAACATTGATTGTGTCGATCCATGCTTTAAGGCGTGTTGGCATGCTAAGGTTCCAAAGTGGGTTAGCAATCACAATTTTATCAGCAGCGAGGAATTGATCAGTCAACTCACCGAAACGGCCCACTTTAGCTTGTTGATCAGCGCTAAGGTCACCAAATTCAGTACCAGCAGCCAAGGCGTTGAAGGCTGAAGCGATGTCAGCATCAATTTCTGGGACATTATCAGCGAAGACATCAAGAACAGTGATTGTATCAGATGGGTTTGCTGCTTCATAAGTAGACAGAAATTGATCTAGTGCTTTAAGTGAGAAAGATGTTTCAGATGTAAGGGGGTGCCCTTTAATAACTAGTATATTTGACAATGGGAAGACCTCATATTTTCTAAATATTTTTAATTACCTTACTATTCTATAAAAAAAAAGAAAATATGCTTTGTTTACGCTTGTAAATTTTGTTACAAACTTACAGTCAAAAAATGATTCATCACCCAGACTGAATATGAGCACGATGGTAGTATTTTTATGATAGAAGTGCTACTCTTATATTAGAGTTATTTCGCAATGAAAACGAGGGTATTGAAATGACAAATAATAAACGAGGCGTCATTACAGGATTAATTGTTATATCTGTGTTGGCTTTTTTTCTATTCTTTGTTGATGTCGGACATTCAAAACAATTAAATGATGACAGCCGTCTACCACTCATCTTGATTCCAGGTACAAATTCGGATCAAGATAGATTTGATGACTTTATTCAGAGTATGCGAAAAAAAATAGGTCCAAGAGATATCCTAAAAATAGAGGTCCAAAAAAATGGAGACTTGAAGTGGACATCATCATTAAGGAAAAAATCCGTTAATCCTTTTATTGTCATCAGTTTTGCTGACAATTCTGAAGAGGCCGTTGATGAACAAGCGAAATGGATTCAGATTGCTATGGACAAAGCGCATGACTTATACAAATTTGATGCCTATGACGCAGTAGGACATTCCAATGGCGGCTTAGCATGGACAATGTATTTAGAAGAAGAAACAAGCAGTCAAACCAGTCAAATGAAAAAACTGATCACATTAGGAACGCCATATAACGATCTTGAGACAGAGGATAATCCTTATCCGAATAGGGGCTTATTAAAAGAAACAGAAAGATTGCAATACATGGTTCAGATGAAACATGCGATTCCTAACAGCCTGTCAATGGTCTCAATTGCGGGAGATTATAAAGATGGTAGTGATGGTGTTGTACCTATTACAAGTGTACTAGCCAGTGAAGAAATTTATAAAAATGATATTACGAGCTATAAGGAAAAGGTTTTTTATGGTGATGATGCGCAACATAGTGACCTCATTGAAAACGAAATTATTATCAATTATATTGTGAACGAGTTATATTAAGTTTTCAAAATGGCGCAATAGAGCATCTCATTCAAAAGGTATCTAGCTTTGCTATCAGGGACTTTGCCTAACAAAGACACATTGATATTTAATAATATGGATAATTTTAAAAACGTCTTTAAATGCTGTTGCTGTGCTGTATATTGACCCTTGTCAGGGTTTTATTCTTTAGAATTGCTAAGATTTTGCTATATCTACTTTTTACGACTTTCTTTTTTAGCTTGCTTTTCAAGATTATTGATAAGTTTTAAATAATCTTCTTCTACAGGGTCAAGTGTTTTGGCTTTATATCTTTTCAGTTCTAGTTTAGCCTTTTCTTGAGCTGATTTTGTAGTAACTTTACCAGCTCCCTCAAGAACATTACGACCGGTTGACTTTAAGATATTATCAAGCTCTATGACATAATCAGTCATACGCATTTCTTTTTCTTCAATAGCATTCAACTCAGCCAAATCAAAATAGGCAGAAACTAAATTATTCAGTACCCGAAGTTCCTGTTCTGTTAAGTAATTCTTAGCAATCATTGCTTCAGCTTGAGTGGGTTGCTTACCTTTAAAACTTGTGAGACCAGCAAATGGTTTGTTACTGTCTACCCGGTAATAGATAACTTCTGAAGCTGTATGACAATGAGCCCCAAAATGTAGTTTATTTTGAACAATTTGAAAGAATAAAACACTGGCATCAGCTTTAGGATCGTAGTCAATAGCAGTAGCGTACAAGTCTAACACTTGTCGATACATCACTTTCTCACTTGATCTAATATCACGTATTCTTGTGAGGAGTTCTTTCCAATAATTCCCGCCACCTAAATTTTTAAGTCTGTCGTCGTTCATGACAAAACCTTTTTTTAGATATTCTTTTATAAGCTCAGTAGCCCATATACGGAATTGGGTTGCTATTTTTGATTTGATACGATAACCGACTGATAAGATTAAGTCAAGATTGTAGTGTTTTGTATTATAATTTTTACCGTCACTTGCAGTTATTCGGATATTCCGAACAACTGAGTCTTCGTTTAACTCTCCATCTTCAAAAATGTGTTTAATATGTTCACTAACATTTGATTTGCTTGTTTGATATAGGTCTACTATTTGTGCTTGAGTCAACCAAATGTTTTCATCTTCAAACAAAGCTTCGATGTGAATATTTTCAGAATCGTCATTATAGAATATTAAATTACTATTCATGTTATTTTTTCCTTTCTTGCGCCTAGGTATTTTGTAGTTATTTATTATTTCATGAGTAATGCAAGTTATGTAAGGCTTCGCTTCACTTTATTATATCAGAAAGGCTAAATGGTTTAAACATTTAACAACGGATCGTTACAAGTTCAAAAGTTTTGAGGTGGGGCATCCTTCCCCTCGCCCTCTATCTTGCGTCGTTCAGCAGTCGCTGTGCATTTTTTTCGTGCGTCCATGCGTTTAACAAGAGAAGTTAAAAATGTTGAAAGCCAAAAAATTGTCATATATCGTTGATATACAGCCCTTTTCCGGATAAAAAGTATAATATTTTAACTCGCTTTTAAACAATCCCTTGCTTGAAATCTCTTGATATTTAATAATATGGATAGTTTAAAAAACGTCTTTAAATGCTGTTGCTGTGCTGTATATTGACCCTTGTCAGGGTTATGTGCTATAATGTTAGAATGAAAAAGAAATTAGCGATTGACGCAATGGGTGGCGATTTTGCACCCAAATCTGTTGTCGAGGGGTGTCTTTTGGCGCGAGCCGAATTTCCAGACACTGAGTTTATTTTATTTGGTGATGAAACGAAAATTCGCCCATTATTGAGCGATGAGACTAACATTACCATTGTCCATACGACTGAAAAGATTGATTCTGGTGAAGCTGACCCTGTCAAGGCGATTCGTCGTAAGAAGACAGCAAGCATGGTTTTAGCTGCGACAGCGGTTAAAAATGGCGAGGCAGATGCGCTTGTTTCTGCAGGCAATACAGGTGCTTTGCTTGCAAGTGGTATCTTTACAGTTGGCCGGATCAAGCAAGTTGATCGACCTGGTTTGTTGTCAACCCTACCGACTTTGGATGGTAAAGGGTTTGATATGTTAGACCTCGGTGCCAATGCTGAGAATACGGCGCACCATCTCTATAACTTTGCCATTCTTGGGTCCTTTTACGCTTCCAACGTCAGAGGCGTGACGTCTCCACGTATCGGACTTTTGAACAACGGCTCTGAAGCTAGTAAGGGTGCACCATTGCAAAAAGAGACTTATGACCTGCTTGCAGCAGATGAGAGCCTGAACTTTATCGGTAATGTCGAAGCGCGTGATTTGATGAGTGGTGTGGCTGATGTTGTCGTCGTGGATGGTTTCACTGGCAATGCTGTCCTCAAATCAATTGAAGGTACAGCATCAAGCTTGATGAAATTACTGAAAACATCTATTAAAGATGGCGGTATTGCATCAAAACTTGGTGCCTTGCTGATGAAAAAATCTTTATACAGTTTAAAAGATGCGCTAGATTATGAGAAAGCAGGCGGTGCTGTCTTGTTTGGCTTGAAAGCACCTGTTATCAAAAGCCACGGCTCCTCAAATGCAGACGCGATTTTTGCGACACTTAAACAAACGCATAAAATGCTAGAAACTGACGTGGTTGGAAAATTAGTGCAACATTATCAGGAGGACAAATAAATGGCGATCAGTAAAGAAGATCTTTTTGCTAAGATAAAAGAAAATTTGGTGGAGACGTTAGAGCTTGATGCAGATCATGTCACGCTAGAAACTAATATTGTTGAAGATTTAGGCGCAGATTCAATTAGCTTGATGGAGTTCACCCTGGCTTTAGAAGATGAATTTGGCATTGAAATCTCTGATGAAGATGCAGAGCACATCTTAACTTTGGGTCAAGTTGTGGACTACGTTTCGAATAAAATTAATTAAGTTTTTAAATTAATTCAGACGCAATACAAAAACACATGTTTTAGCTTATCCGCTAGAACATGTGTTTTTTCTATTCTTTATAATTCAAATCGGTGCCTTTAAGCTGAAAAATGCGTGTGGCTTATCAGTATCTCCTTGTTTTTCAGTATTGACAGGAATCATATACATCTCACGATAGTGGGCGATTTGCTCACTTATTTTTCGTCCGCTAAACTGTTTAGCGATTGTCTCGACTGCTTGCCAGCTAAAAACTGGCGGCAGCAGATTGAGCCATTTAGGTTTGACTTCAAAACTTTCCTGAATGACTTGACTAGCCTTTTTGAGAATTTCAGCATGATCAAAGGCGAGCAACTGATCAGGCACACCACTAATGTGCAGCTCAAGCGTCTCAGGATCTACCGAGAAATCAAACCACTGCGTACGCGCAGCATCATCTCCTGCCTGAGTCTCAGGAAAGTTAGGGAGATAGGTTAAATGTGCCACAGTAATCACCCAACCTCTAGGATCACGACCAGGCGTTGCGACCGTCTCCAACTGATCCACGCGTTTAGGGTCAATCTTAAGATGTGTTTCCTCAAAAACTTCACGGATAGCCGCTTGCGTTGTATCTTCAGTTTTATCTAGAAAACCGCCAGGCAGCGCCCAATGATGTAAATCAGGATGCGCCTTGCGTTGGATTAACAAAAGATTAACCCGATGCGTATCAGGATTGTAGGCCAAGATGACATTGTCAACAGTGACGCTAGGTGTTTCATAAGTTGGTCGATCTTGTTTGGCATACCAAGTCAAGAACTCCTGTTCACTTGCCTCTTGTTCATAGTAGTTTTTTTCTGCTGCTTTGCTCGCAAATGTTTGCATGAGACTCCTTTTTTGGATCTGTTTTTTATGTATCTTAAGTTTAACTTAGGTTATCAAGCCTGTCAAATTTATTCTATCAACATTTTTTATTCGTTTAATTTAACATAATACGCTTTTTATTAGATATAAGATATAAGTTGATTTAATATGATAAATAAGTTAAAATAAAAATAAAGAACTGAAAACGTTTTAGCGTCATAAAACGTCATATGAGATGTGTGAGGGACACGAAAGAGAGGATTAAATGAAAAAAAATTGCGGTGGGGAATAGGTGTTATTTTACTGTTGATGCCAGCTTTAATTGCTAGCTCAGGCTGTCAGAAAAAGACGAAGGAATCTGAAGCGAAAGAAAAAAAAGTTCAACTGATGAAAGAACCTTATAAAAATGAGGAATTTGCAGCAGGTACTTATGCTCAAGTCTTAATTTATGATAAAGGACATGGAGATGCGGACTTTGACGTTGTCAAAAATCAGCTCAATGAATTAGCAGCAAAATTTGAGGTTTATGAGCAAGGTGAAAGTGAATTCGATAGAATTAATGCACAAGCAGGGATTAAGCCGGTTAAAGTTTCAAAAGTTACTTTTGAGCTAGCAGAAGCTTTGCAAAAGTATGGCAAAAGTTCTGATGGTTATTATAATCCCACTGTTGGTGTCATGACACAACTCTGGCATATTGGCTTTTCGAGTGGACAAGTGCCATCAGATGAGTTGGTCAAAGCAACTTTAGATAAAGTGAATATTGACGATATTGTTCTAAATGCCAAAGATCAAACTGTTTTTCTCAAGAAAAAAGGGATGATGATTGAAGCCGATGGCATTGGCAAAGGTTTTATTGCGGAAATATTATTGAAAACACTTAAAGATCAGGGTGTGACAACCGCAGTTGTCAACCTAGGTGGTCATGCCTATACCATGGGTAAAAATCCAAATCATAAAAATGGTAAATGGGAAGTGGGTATTGCCAATCCACAATTAGGTGAGAATCAAGATAGCCCGTTAGTCGGCGTCCTGACCAGCAGACACACGAGATTTGATACAACAAACTATTATGGACGATACTTAAAGGCTGGAGATAAAATTTATTCCCATTTATTTGACACAAAAACTGGTTATCCGATGGAGACTGATCTATTAAGCGTTACCATGGTTGGGGATAATCCTACCTATGATGATGCATATAGTAATGTACTGATGAATATGGGGTTAGAAAAAGGCATGAAGTTTGTGAATGATCACGATGAAATAGATGCTGTATTTGTTACCAAAAGTAAAGAAGTGCATATCTCTGAACATATTCCAGGGGAATTTGAGCTATTAGATAAGTCATTTAAAGTGGTAGAAGGTGTTGCGAAAAAATAAAAGGATAATTGATGAAAGCTTGTGGTAATGATATGAAGAATAAAAAAATGTTAAAGATAATAACGCTCTCCCTTACGTTTTGGGCTAGTTTTGTCGTTTCGACGCAGACTTTAGCAAGAGAAAAAGGTGATCCTAAAAACGATAAGGAAATGGTAATGATGTCAACACAGGTGCCTCAATGTATGGGGAAATTACCTCAACAGGTGGTGGCGAGAGAATTGTTTTGCAAACTTGTATTGATGAGACGACAAGACGTATTGTTTTTGCTTCAGCTTAAATCTTATAGTTAATAAAAACATGCCTTAAAAGTTGGAAACATCTAACTTTTAAGGCATGTTTATTAGTTTAATCAGTCAAGACCACCTTGAAAATCAGTGTCAATATCTTGTACGTATGCTTTGTAATAATTGACCAAGCTACTTTTGAATTCTTGGTAATCATCTTCGCTATAGTCGCGATTCTCATCGATTTGTGCTTTAAAATGTGGTAAGTTTAGTTCTGTTCGGATGCGTCGTTCTAATTCTTCTCTAGTCATCAGTTTAGTTCTCCATTTTATTTTCGTTCTTAGGCGGGATGGGGGAGTCAAAATGCCAAGTGATATGACCAATATTTGATTTATCCATCGTGGGTTGTAACTCCATAATAAATGGAGGCTTTTCGATTGCAGGTCGTTTTTCGAATGGCAAGCTAGTATCATAATCGGCATTAGTTACCTGCTGATCATCGGATAAATTATCCATTCCTTCATAATCAGGCAAGGGGTGATTGAGGAACTGCATCAGAAAATCAATGTTCTCTGGAGGTATCTCAGTTTGATTAGCTGGCTCGAGTTCACCAAGTAAAGGTATTTTTCTCTCACGTAAGATGCGCGCATAATCGTAATTTGCACTATCAAATTCAAGTTTAGTCGCATCGTAAACAGCTTGCGCTTGAACAACAGTATAAAATGCAGCCTGACTGATTGACTCCTGTTCATGCTTGATACCTTGTGCAGCATCATATTCTTTCTTTGTGACATCAAGGTCGTGATTGGCTGCAGTGAGCGATTTTTCTGATAAATAGGGTTGTACCTCTAAATTACTGGCATTTTGAATGGCAAGAGAGTAATTCAAGGTTTTGATTTCAAAATTCCTTTGGGCTTCAGACCGATCTTTTTGAGCTACTTCTAGCTGAGTCATCGCCAGAGTAAGTGATGAATCAGCTTCTTGATAGGCAAGCTCTGCTGCTAGGAGTCGGTCTTTGGCTTGTAAAAGTAGATCAGTCATTTGCCTCCTTTATCTGTTGATTGATGGTAGTGGTAGATGTACTTTGATAAAAAGTGACATCATTTACTTACTTGCTTTTGTGTCGATTAATTTCTTCCTGCCTCAGTTGTAAGGCGCGCTCGTATTTGCCTAAACCATCAGAATGGAAATAGTCAGCATGTTTTAACTTGTCGGGTAGATACTGTTGATCGACCCAATGGCCTGGAAAATTATGGGGATACTGGTAATGTTCAGCCCGTCCAAGCTTTTTAGCGCCAGCATAATGGCCATCTTGTAGATGAGGTGGAATGGGTAGCGCACCGTATTTATGTAGATCAGCGATGGCTGAATCCATAGCTGTGTAGGCTGCGTTGGATTTAGGGGATAAGGCTAGATCAACCACGACATTAGCCAGTGGAATCCGGGCTTCTGGAAACCCAAGTCGTTCAGCTGCCGTAACAGCTGTCACGGTACGAGCGCCCGCATCTGGGTTAGCTAGACCGATATCCTCGTAGGCGATAACCATGAGCCGTCTGGAGATACTTTGCAAGTCGCCGCCTTCAATCAAACGTGCCGCATAATGCAGGCTCGCATTGACATCTGATCCGCGAATTGATTTTTGAAGCGCAGATAAGAGGTCATAGTGGGCATCACCATCTTTATCAAAGGTCGCAGCAGATTTTTGTAGGGAATTTGCCATATCATCTAAAGTAACATGGTGTTCAGAACTTGATAAAACAGCAAGCTCTAGCGAATTCAAAGCGGATCTAACATCACCATTTGTCGAATGGCTCAAAAACTGTTTGGCATCGTCATCTAGTGTGACGTCAAAATCAAACCCACGGTCAGAATCAGCGATGGCACGATCAACTGCGAGTGCAATATCCTCAGGCATTAGAGGTTTCAGCTCAAAAATTTGAACTCGGCTCCGAATGGCTGGCACCACACTGAAATAAGGATTCTCGGTCGTCGCCCCAATCAAGATAATTTCACCATTTTCGAGTAAGGGCAGTAAAAAATCTTGCTTGGGTTTATCGAGACGATGGATTTCATCCAAAAGGAGGACGAGTTGCCCGGAAAATTGGGCTTCTGCTGCAATTTCTTGCAACTTTGTTTTTTTGTCAGAGGTGGCATTAAAAGTTCGAAAGGCCATATCTGCAGTCCCTGCAATGGCGGAGGCAATCGAGGTCTTTCCAATCCCTGGAGGACCGTAGAGGATCATTGAACTGAGTAGCTTAGTTTCAACCATTCGTCGGATAATTTTGCCTTCGCCTACAAGATGGCGCTGGCCGATAATTTCATCTATCGTTCGCGGTCTCAAACGTCGCGCCAAATTTGCTTGCATCTTTTAGGCTCCTAGTCAATATATGATAAGTATATTATAGCATTTTATTGGTATTTAGCCTTTATAAAGAGGGGATTTTCGCGCTAGAAAAATGATTAATGGACTAAA
>NZ_BCVN01000041.1 GCF_001591765.1 Pseudolactococcus raffinolactis NBRC 100932
TTAAACTTATATCTTTATTTATACGTAAAATTTCTTGCAGTTTAAAGTTTGAAACCCATATCTTCACTTGCATTAAAAGATTCTATATTATATAATATATTAATATAGTATTAAAAATTAAAAAAATACCAAAATGGTTTAAATTAAGCAAGTTTTGATTTAATTTTTCAGAAAAATTAAGGTTTTTCTTACAGAAGTTAATAAAAAGAGGGATTATATTTATGAATGATTTATTTTACCATCGTCTAAAGGAATTAGTTGAATCGAGTGGTAAATCTGCAAATCAAATAGAAAGGGAATTGGGTTACCCTAGAAATTCTTTGAATAATTATAAGTTGGGAGGAGAACCCTCTGGACAAGGTTAATAGGACTATCAGAGTATTTTAATGTGTCTCCAAAATATCTGATGGGTATAATTGATGAGCCTAGTGACAGTTCTGCAATTAATCTTTTTAAAACTCTAACTCAAGAAGAGAAAAAAGAAATTTTTATAATTTGTCAAAAATGGCTTTTTTTAGAGTATCAAATAGAGTTATAACAATAATAAATTTAGGGAGTTTTTCTTATTACTATGATGAAAAAAGGAATTTTTGTAATTACTATAGTGATATCTATAGCATTGATAATTGGAGGTTTTTATAGTTATAATTCTAGGATAAATAATCTTTCAAAAACTAATAAAGGAAAAGAAGTTGTAAAAAATAGCAGTGAAAAAAATCAGATAGACCTTACCTATAAAAAGTATTATAAAAATTTACCAAAATCAGTTCAAAATAAAATAGATGATATTTCATCAAAAAATAAAGAAGTTACTTTAACTTGTATTTGGCAATCTGATTCAGTTATTTCTGAACAGTTTCAACAAAACTTACAAAAATATTATGGAAATAAGTTTTGGAAAATCAAAAATATCACTTACAATGGTGAAACTAGTGAACAATTATTGGCTGAAAAAGTTGAAAACCAAGTATTAGCCACTAATCCTGATGTTGTTTTATATGAAGCTCCACTTTTTAATGATAACCAGAACATTGATGCAACAGCCTCACTGACTAGTAATGAGCAGCTTATAACAAATTTGGCTAGTACAGGAGCGGAGGTGATAGTTCAACCCTCTCCACCGATCTATGGTGGTGTTGTGTACCCCGTACAAGAAGAACAATTTAAACAATCTTTATCTACAAAGTATCCCTATATAGACTACTGGGCTAGTTACCCAGACAAAAATTCTGATGAAATGAAGGGGCTGTTTTCTGATGATGGAGTATATATAACATTAAATGATTCGGGGAATAAGGTTTGGCTAGATTATATTACTAAATATTTTACAGCAAACTAATTAAGTTATAAATAACAATTATTAAATATTGGAGAAGAAATGCAGGAAATACAGGAACAAACGATTGATTTAAGAGGGATTTTTAAAATTATTCGCAAAAGGTTAGGTTTAATATTATTTAGTGCTTTAATAGTCACAACATTAGGGAGCATCTACACATTTTTTATAGCCTCCCCAGTTTACACAGCCTCAACTCAACTTGTCGTTAAACTACCAAATTCAGATAATTCGTCAGCCTATGCTGGACAAGTGGCTGGGAATATCCAGATGGCCAATACAATTAACCAAGTCATTGTAAGCCCGGTTATTCTTGATAAAGTTCAGAGTAATTTAAATCTACCTAGTAATGCTTTCCAAAAACAAGTTACAGCAACAAATCTAACAAATTCACAAGTTATCACACTTACTGTTAAATATTCTAATCCTTATGTTGCTCAAAAGATTGCAGATGAGACTGCAAACATATTTAGTATGGAAGCAGCTAATTTATTGAACGTTACGAATGTTAATATCTTATCCAAAGCAAAAGCTCAAACAACACCAATTAGTCCTAAACCTAAATTGTATTTAGCGATATCTGTTATAGCCGGACTAGTTTTAGGTTTAGCCATTGCTTTATTGAAGGAATTGTTTGATAACAAAATTAATAAAGAAGAAGATATTGAAACCCTGGGACTCACGGTTCTTGGTGTAACAACCTATGCTCAAATGAGTGATTTTAATAAGAATACAAATAAAAATGGCACGCAATCGGGAACTAAGTCAAGTCCGCCTAGCGACCATGAAGTAAATAGATCATTAAAAAGGAATAAAAGATAGGAGTTCAGGATGGCTAAAAATAAAAGAAGCATAGACAATAATCGTTATATTATTACCAGTGTCAATCCTCAATCACCTATTTCCGAACAATATCGTACGATTCGTACGACCATTGGTTTTAAAATGGCGGATCAAGGGATTAAAAGTTTTCTAGTAACATCTTCAGAAGCAGCTGCAGGTAAATCAACCGCGAGTGCTAATATAGCTGTTGCTTTTGCACAACAAGGTAAAAAAGTACTTTTAATTGATGGCGATCTTCGTAAACCGACTGTTAACATTACTTTTAAAGTACAAAATAGAGTAGGGTTAACCAATATTTTAATGCATCAATCTTCGATTGAAGATGCCATACAAGGGACAAGACTTTCTGAAAATCTTACAATAATTACCTCTGGTCCAATTCCACCTAATCCATCGGAATTATTAGCATCTAGTGCAATGAAGAATTTGATTGACTCTGTGTCCGATCTCTTTGATGTTGTTTTGATTGATACTCCACCTCTCTCTGCAGTTACTGATGCTCAAATTTTGAGTAGTTATGTAGGAGGAGCAGTTATTGTTGTACGTGCCTATGAAACAAAAAAAGAGAGTTTAGCAAAAACAAAAAAAATGCTTGAACAAGTTAATGCAAATATTTTAGGGGTTGTTTTGCATGGGGTAGACTCTTCTGAGTCACCATCGTATTACTACTACGGAGTAGAATAATTGGAATAAACTTGAATCAAATAAAAGAACGAAATTCGTAGGCTAGGAGAGAAAATGATTGATATTCATTGCCATATTTTACCGGGAATAGATGATGGGGCTAAAACTTCTGGGGATACTTTGACAATGCTGAAATCAGCAATTGATGAAGGGATAACAACCATCACTGCCACTCCTCATCATAATCCTCAATTTAATAATGAATCACCCCTTATTTTGAAAAAAGTTAAGGAAGTCCAAAATATCATTGATGAGTACCAATTGCCAATTGAAGTTTTGCCTGGACAAGAGGTTAGAATATATGGTGATTTATTAAAAGAATTTTCTGAAGGAAAGTTGCTGACAGCAGCGGGCACTTCAAGTTATATACTGATTGAATTTCCATCAAATCATGTGCCAGCTTATGCTAAAGAACTTTTTTATAATATTCAATTGGAGGGACTTCAACCTATTTTGGTCCACCCTGAACGTAATAGTGGAATCATTGAGAACCCAGAGATATTATTTGATTTTGTTGAACAAGGAGTACTTAGTCAGATAACAGCTTCAAGTGTCACTGGTCATTTTGGTAAAAAAATACAAAAGCTGTCATTTAAAATGATAGAAAACCATCTTACGCATTTTGTTGCATCAGATGCGCATAATGTGACGTCACGTGCATTTAAGATGAAGGAAGCATTTGAAATGATTGAAGATAGTTATGGTTCTGGTGTATCACGAATGTTTCAAAATAATGCAGAGTCAGTGATTTTAAACGAAAGTTTTTATCAAGAAAAACCAACAAAGATCAAAACAAAAAAATTTTTAGGATTTTTTTAAAGGGATTAAATGGAGTAAATAATGGAAGTTTCTGAGGATATCTCATCACCTGAACTGGAAGAGCATAAGTTAGTAGAATTAAAAAGATTTTCTCACAGAGAGATAATTATAAAAAGAGGGATTGATATTTTAGGGGGATTAGTGGGTTCAGGTTTATTTCTTATCGCGGCTGCATTGCTTTATGTCCCTTACAAAATGAGCTCAAAAAAAAATCAAGGGCCAATGTTCTATAAACAAAAACGGTATGGAAAAAACGGGAAAATTTTTTATATTTTGAAATTTAGGACAATGATAGTTAATGCTGAGCAGTATCTAGAGCTACATCCAGAAGTTAAAGCCGCCTATCATGCCAATGGTAATAAACTAGAAAATGATCCCCGTGTGACGAAGATTGGTTCATTTATTAGACAACACTCAATTGATGAATTACCACAATTTATTAATGTCCTTAAAGGAGATATGGCATTAGTTGGTCCAAGGCCAATTTTGCTTTTTGAAGCGAAAGAATATGGGGAACGCCTCCCTTATTTACTGATATGTAAACCTGGAATTACTGGTTATTGGACAACACATGGTCGAAGTAAAGTTCTTTTTCCTAAACGAGCAGATTTAGAGCTCTATTATCTCCAGTACCATAGTACGAAAAATGATATGAGGCTTTTGGTACTCACAATTGTACAAAGCATGCACGGGAAGGATGCTTATTAAAAAATGAAAATAGCTTTAGTCGGTTCAAGTGGCGGACACTTAACACATTTATATTTGTTAAAAGATTTTTGGAAAAATGAAGAACGGTTTTGGGTTACATTTGATAAACCAGATGCACAATCTATTCTTAAAAACGAGAAATTATATCCTTGCTACTACCCTACAAATCGTAATATAAAAAACACGATCAAAAATACTATTTTAGCATTTAAAATACTACGAAAAGAAAAGCCAGACTTGATTATTTCAAGTGGTGCTGCGGTGGCTGTGCCATTCTTTTGGCTAGGAAAGTTATTCGGAGCAAAAACAGTATATATTGAAATTTTTGATCGAATTGATAAACCCACACTTACAGGAAAATTAGTATATCCAGTAACAGATAAATTTATAGTCCAGTGGGAAGAACTAAAGAAAGTTTATCCTAAAGCGATTAATTTAGGAGGAATATTTTAATGATTTTTGTAACTGTTGGCACGCATGAGCAGCCTTTTAATCGTCTGATACAAAAAGTAGATGAGTTGGTTAGCGATGGAAAAATAAAAGAGGAAGTATTCATACAGATTGGATACTCGACTTATGAACCAAAGTACACAAAATGGGCAAAAGTAATCGGGTATGATGAAATGGCGGACTGTCTAAAAAAAGCTGACGTGGTTGTTACACATGGTGGCCCGTCCACATATATGCAAGTTTTAAGGTTAGGTAAAATACCAGTAGTCGTACCACGTCAACTAAAATTTAATGAGCACGTCAACGATCACCAACTTTTGGTAAGTAAGCAAGTTATGGACAAAGGTTATCCACTTATACTATGTGAAAATATCGAAAATTTATTATCAGGTATTAAGAAGTCAAAAAAAGTAGTTAATATATTAGAAAATAGCCATAATAAAGAATTTATAGATAAACTTTATACAGAAATATATTCGATAATAAAGAAATAAGGTATGAGATTGAAAAATTTATTTTGGGAAATTAAAAATAATACTAAATTCAGCGCAATTATTATTGCTATATTTAGATTTGGAAATTTTGTTAATAAAAAGATCCACATTCCGATCATCAGTCAGTTTTTATTTATTATATATAAAATACTAGATTGGTTAATAATACGAATAATATGTAATTCTGAATTTCCTCCTTCCATTACAATAGGAAAGAGACTTCGAGTTTATCATCCCTTTGGTATGCTTATTCAAGCAGATGCAAGTATTGGTAATGACTATCAAATGAGACACCAGGTAACAATTGGATGGGCAAAGTCGAGTAAAAATGGAGAAGGAACTCCAAATTTAAAAAACAACGTAGATATAGGAGCAGGTGCAAAGATTATTGGTAATATAACTATTGGAGATAATGTAGTTGTTGGGGCAAATTCTTTAGTATGTAATAATGTTGAAGCGAATGACGTTGTTGGAGGAGTGCCAGCCAGATCTTTAAAAAAAGAGATAAAAAAATAATGAAAATACTTATTATTAACACTGTACCATTTATGAGAAATGGAATTTCTACTGTGATTATGAATTATTATGATGTTTTAAGAAAAAATAATATAATTGAATTTGTGATAAATAATGAAATTGAAGATGATTATAAAATGCACATAGAATCTACAGGAGGAAAAATTTATTGTTGGGGAAGCAGGAATAGGAAACCGATAAGTTATTCAAAAAAATTAAGACAACTACTTAAAATGAATGATTACGATATCGTATACATTCACGGAAATAGTTCTACATTATCAGTTGAGCTTTTTTCGGCAAGAAAATTAAAAGTAAAAAAAGTTGTTCATGCACATAATGTTGTAACAGAACATCCTTATATCGATAGAGTGCTGAAAAAATATTTCTTGAAACATTATGATTTAGGATTTGCTGCAAGTGAAGATGCCGGTAAATTTCTATTTAATCAAAATGATTTTATTGTAATTCCAAATGGGATTGACATGAAGCATTTTTATTTTGATGTGTTAAAAAGGAAAGAAATTCGAGAAAAGTTAAAGATTACTGATGACACGAAGTTACTTCTACAGGTTGGTACATTTACAAAACAAAAGAATCATGATTTTAGTGTGAAACTTATGTCAAACATTCACGATAATAAAATCAAAATGATTTTTTTGGGCGAGGGGGAGTTACTAAATGAATTACGCTCTAAAATAAAAGAAAAGGGCTTAACAAAAAATATAATATTTCAAACGCCATCAAATGATATTAATGGCTACTTTTCTGCAGCAGATGCAGTAATTCTCCCTTCTCTTTGGGAAGGCCTACCGTTAGTTGGATTAGAAGCGCAGGCATCAGCTGTTCCTCTTGCTATATCGGACACATTGGATAGAAGATTAAATATTTGTGATACAGTAGTTACTTTACCTCTTAAAATTGAACCATGGAAAAAATGGATAATTGAGGAAATCACTCTTAATAGTGAAAGAGATGTTAAAAAAAATCAAAGAGATATAGAATATGCTGGATATGACATAAATAAAAATGCTCATGATATGGAATTATATTTTAAAAAAATAAGTGGGTTATAATAAGGCACATTGAACAAATAATGAGGAAAATTATGGAAGAAAAAATTGACTTTGTGATAACCTGGGTGGATGGGAATGATCCAAAATGGTTAAAAGAGAAAAAAAAATATGAACTGGATAATGAAAGTGATGAAAGTGATGATAGGGATATTCGCTTTAGAGATATGGGGACGTTAAAGTATCTATTTAGAGGAATAGAGAAATTTTCACCTTGGGTAAATAAAATTTACTTTGTAACGTGGGGACATTTACCTGATTGGTTAGATACTGACAATCCTAAACTAGAAATTATAAATCACAAAGATTTTATTCCTGAAAAATATTTACCGACATTTAACTCTAATACTATTGATTTAAATCTTTATCGTATAAAAAATTTGTCAAAAAATTTTGTTTACTTTAATGACGATATGTTTATTTTGAAGGCACTTAAACCAACTGATTTTTTTAAAAAAGGATTACCCTGTAATGAAGCAACATTAAGTGTCGCAACACCAGAAAAAAGACATCATAATTACACACCAATAATGAATATGGAAATAATTAATGAATATTTTTCACGGCAAGAGGTTATGAAGAAGCATCCGTTTCAGTGGTTTAACCTAAAATACGGAAAATATTTATTAGCTAATTTTTGTCTCTTACCTTGGAAAAAATTCTCAGGAATTCGATATGATCATTTACCATCCTCTCTCCAAAAAGGAACTTTTGAAGAACTTTGGAGAAAAGAACACGATATTTTTGATATGACATGTATGAATAAATTTAGAAGTCCTTATGACATTAATCAATGGCTTCTTCAAGATTGGCAAATCTGTACGGGAAATTTTGTGCCAAGAAGCATAAAAATTGGTGAGGGGAACATCGATGTAAATGATGATTTAAAGAGCAACGAAAAAATTTATAAAAGTATTTCAAAACCAAAATATAAAATGACAGCAATAAATGATATGATATTTAATGAAAATAATTTTGATGAAGTGAAGAAACACATTTTGCAAAATTTTGAGATATTGTTACCCTCCCCATCATCTTTTGAAAGGTAATTAGAGTTGATATGAAAAAAATAATTGTTTTTGTTGATTTGCTTGGAGGAAATGGTGGAACTGAAAAAGTCATTAATGATGTTTTAAAATATTATAAAGATAGTTCAAAATTTGAAGTATCTATTGTAAATTTTGGATCAATTTCAACAAAAAAATGGGTAAACAAAGGAGTGAAACAAATTAATTTCTTTCCCTTCTCTTTTATTCGAAAAATAAAAGGGATTAGGAAATTTTTATTTCTTTTTGAATTACTATTTTTTTCAATAATTAAAACAGATATTGTTATTACTATTCATTTAGATACTTTAAAAATATTAGCAATAGCTAAAAAAATTAATTTGAAAAAATTTGAAATCTCATCTTGGATTCATTTTGGTTTAAAAACTTCCCAATTTTTTTCTGAAAAAAATTTTAAGGAATTGATAAAGTATTCGGATTCTTTTCTTTCTATTACGGATGAAAATACAGATTTTCTTTTAGAAAAGCATTATCCTAAAGAAAAAATAATAACTTTATATAATCCAGTTAAAAGACAAGAAAAAACCATTGCAATAAATAATCAAAAATTTATTTACATAGGGAGATTAACTTTTGGAAGTACAACTCAAAAAAATAATAAAGAAATGCTTGACGCTTTCTCAATAATAAAAGATTTGAATTGGAGTTTAGATATTTATGGGGATGGAGAGGATAGGATAAAAGAACAAGAATACGTAAAAGAACTTAAAATTGATAAAAAAATAAAATTTATTGGTTGGAAAGACTCCCCTTTTGAAGAAATAGAACAAGCAGCTGCTATTATTTCTACTTCTACACATGAAGGTTTTGGACTATCAATGATTGAAGCATTATCATATGGTATACCTGTAATTAGTAGTAATATAGAAGGTCCAAAAGTTTTTTTATCATCACAAAATAGTTTATGTTATCAACTAGGAAATGTAGACGAACTCGCTCTAATATTGAAAAAATTTATTCAAAAAAAAATTAGCTTTCAATCAAGTAATATAAAGAATTCCATAGAACCATTTTATGAAGAAAACTATTTTTACAAATTCAATCAGTTTTTAGATGGAGAAATTAATGATAAATCGAAATAAAGAAAAATCTTTAAATTTTATTCTAGGAATAATTTTTGGAGTATTGCTATATTTTCAAATTTTAGTACAGAATTTGGCAAACTTAAATTTGATTGGAGCATTCGAAAATAATCAGAAGTACATTTACTTTGTAATTTTTATTATTTCTCTAATTTTTAATATAAATCACCTAAAAGATCTCATCTTTTTTGTTCCTTTTGCTATCTTTGGAATTATTAGTTATAAAATTTTAAGGGATACTTCTGTTATTGGTCTTTTATTTGTTTCATTTTCTTTAAGAAGGATTGAAGTTTATAATATTATAAAGATTTTTTACTATGTTTACTGGTCTTATTTTCTCACGATGATGTTTTTTTTATTAATAAGAGTGACAACAAATTTATATCAAACTACTGCATTTGGAGAAGGACAAGGGTGGACTTTTGGTTTTCCAAATCATAATGCAGTTGGTCGAGTTCTGATGATTGGTTGTATTCTTAATTTAGTTCTTAAATTGATAGAAAATAAGAGATATTCTAGGTTACAAAATAGTTTATGGTGGATAATTCAAATTATTTTTTATTTTATGATACTTCTTAGTGCTTCAAGTGGTGCCATATTTGGATTGATTATTTCTTTATTCTGTTATTTTTTTATTTCTCAGTTTAAAGGAATTAAAAAAGCCAGAAAAGTAATTTTTCTGGGATGGGTTTCAGTTGTTTCTTTTATTGGAAGTCTAATTTTTACAATCTTATCCTTAACGGAAAGAGTGTATATCGCTGATACATTTTGGTATAATTTAAATAGAATTATGACTGGACGCATTGCATTAGGAGAATTAAACTATAAAATTTTTGGAATGAGTATTATGGGAAATCCTGCTTATATCCCTAGTACAGAAGGAGTACCAAATTATTCTTTAGGATTTACCTATAACTTTATAGATAATAGTTATTTAGTTGTGATGATAAGGTATGGTATTGTTTTTTTAATTATTTTGTTGATTTTTTATTTATTATTAATTCGAAAAATTGTTAAAAAACAACTTATTGTATTATTTATTCCAATAATTGCACTTTCAATTTATGGTATCGTCGAAAATATGATTTATGCTTATGCGACAAATTTCGTACTTTTGTGGTTAGGAATATGGTTAAAACCACATATAACTGAAGAAAATAAGGAAAATGAAGAATGAATGAAGGAGTAAAAGTTTCTGTTATAGTACCTGTATTCAACGTTGAAAAATACGTGAGAGAATGTCTCATTTCTATTCAAAACCAAACTCTAAAAGAGATTGAGATTATTTTAATAAATGATGGATCAACAGATGATAGTATTCAGAATATTTCGGATTTAATTGATCGGGATAAAAGAATTATCTTAATTAACCAGAAAAATGGGGGCCTTTCTTCAGCACGTAATACGGGATTGGAGTATGCTAAGGGAGAGTATATTAGTTTTATTGATTCGGATGATTATTTAAATGATAAATTCTTGGAATGTTTATATATAGAAGCTAAACGAGAAAATCTTGATATTGTTCGTGGGAGTTTTCAGCGACCTAAAGATTCTGATAATAAGTTGGCATGGGAAGATGTAGATGTAAATAAACTAAAACCAGATTTAGTAATTACAGGAGGAGAATTATTAAAACTACTATCTATTTATAATTTAAAAATGATGGTTTGGTTATCATTATATAAACGAGATTTCTTAGATTCTAATCACCTAAGATTTGAAGAAGGGATTATTCTAGAGGATGTAGAATTTATGCCTCGTGCATTATTATTAGCAAGAAGAGTTAGGGCTATAAAAAGAAAAAACTATTTTTATAGAGTAAGAGAAGATAGTATTTTAGGGAATATTCAAAATTCTAAAAAACACCTAGATGCTATTGGACAATTTTTAAAAAAAGATTTATTAATTAAAAATGTGAATAATCAAGAAAGCATAAACTATTTGTGTAGAGCGTTATTATATTCCTATTTTTCTTACGCACGGGAAGTTAGTATTACTCCAGATTTTGAACTTTTAAATCAAGCTACAAAATCATTGAGTATAAGGGGGGTTATTCCTTTGAAATCTTATATCAAATTAAAAATTCAAATATTTTTGATAAAAAGAATTGGGATAAAACAATATAACTCATTAAAAATGAAACTATTTTAGTTTTAAAATTGAATATAAAACATTGGCTTTTTTACGTACTTAATAATAGTATTAATACTAGCTAAATGGGAGAATTTCTTAGTGCAGAGAGAATAAATATTATGAAATTAGTAAAGAATTTTTTATTAAATGGACTATATCAATTGTTACTTGTTATATTACCTTTGGTTACAGCTCCATACGTATCAAGGGTTCTTGGGGCTCATGGAGTAGGAATTTATGCATTCACAGGGGCAAATGTCCAATACTTTGTGTTACTGGCTGTTTTAGGAACATCAACTTATGGAAATAGAGAAATTGCTTATCATCAAAATGATAAGCAAAAAAGAAGTGATATTTTCTGGGGAATTAACTTTTTGAGTTGGATTACTGCAGCAATTTCACTATTTGCTTTTGGTATTTTTATTATAGTGAGTCGAAAATACCAAGATATTTATGCTTGGCAAAGTTTATTGATTTTAACAAGTCTTTTTGATATTTCTTGGTACTTTATGGGGCGAGAAAATTTTAAAGTTACTGTTACTAGAAATTTTATATTTAAAATTTTAACTGTTATTTCTATTTTTATTTTTGTAAAGAATAGTAATGATTTACCAATATATATTGCAATTATGTGCATTGGCGGATTATTGGGAAGTATTTCATTGTGGCCATATTTAAAACATGAAGTTTTTAAACCAAAATTAAAGAATCTAAATCTTAAAAAGCATTTGCATTATACAATTATCCTGTTCATTCCAACTATTGCCGTCCAGATTTATTGGTTGGCAAATAAATCTATGATTGGACTTATGGATTCTGTTGTCCATGCAGGATTTTTCCAGCAATCTGATTCGATGATTAAAATGGCTTTGTCTATTATTGGAACAATTGGAGTTGTTATGTTACCTCGTGTTGCAAGTATGCACTCAGAAGGGAATATAAATGGAATTAGAAATTCTATTGTAAAAACGTTTAACATCGCAACAGGGATTTCATTTGGTATATTTTTTGGAATTTTAGGGATTTCTTTGAAATTTGCACCATTTTTTTGGGGGAAATCTTTTGAGATGGTTGGTTTAATCATGATGATTGAAGCTCCGATTATCATATTCATTCCAATGAGTAATGTTTTTGGAACTCAGTACCTTTTGCCTTTAAATAGGATGAAACCATATACTTTTTCAGTTACTTTTGGTGCTATTTTAAATATCGTTGTTAATCTAGCATTTATACCGTTATTTGGAGTGATCGGAGCAACGGTAGCAACTGTGGTATCTGAATTTGCAGTTACAGCTTACCAATATTTATCAATCAGAAAAGAGTTTTCATTCAGTGATTTATTTGGTGGATTTTGGAAGTATTTTATCTCAGGCTTATTGATGTTTGTCGTAGTTTTTTGGATGAATCAATCGTTTAAAATGACAATAATTCAGCTGATACTCCAAATTATCTTAGGTGTACTCATCTATACTCTTTCTAATATCTTATTAAAGACACAGCTATGGCTTATGGCCTCAGAACTTTTAGGAAAAATGAAAAATCGGGTATCAAGAAATCATATACGTATAGATCAAAAACAAGAAATTCTCGAACATCCATTAGATACAATTAAAGCTTCGTTTGATCAATTTGCTATCCTCTTTCAAGAAATCGATGAAAAAAAAACATTATCTCATAAGAACTTTTTGACAAATCTTAATAATTTTGACAATACACTGAAAAATGTAACATTTAATGATGATTTAGACAAAAATGATATAATAAGATTATCAGATTTCATCGCTGAGCTTAGTATAATTATGAGCAGAAAAAGAGATTATCTTAAAGCTCAAGATCAAGAGCACCTCTATCAATTTGCTCAAGGTTTAAATATCCTTGCATCAAAAATGGAGAAAATTGCACAAGAAGAATATTCACCAAAAGAGCTAAAAGAATGGTTCAGAAAAGAGCTGGGCGAATAACTTTATCAAGTAAAAAAACAAGGAATAGCAAGAAAGGAAAAGACATGGAGCAGAAAAAGAAAAAGAATATTTGGCTGATAATTGTACCTATCTTAATAATAATTTCCCTTATAGGAGCAGGGGCTTATGCCTTAATAGATTCACTTATTCCTACTGATCATACGAAAACAAACAGTTCGGATCAACCGACCAAAACTTCGGTTTCTAATGGTTATGTAGAGCAAAAAGGTGAAGAAGCTGCTGTGGGTAGTATAGTACTTGTAGATGATGCTGGTTTACCAGAGTGGGTTAAAGTTCCCTCAAAGGTAAATCTAGATAAATTTACTGATTTATCTACGAATAATATCACTATTTATCGAATTAACAATCCGGAAGTCTTAAAAACAGTTACCAATCGTACGGATCAACGGATGAAAATGTCAGAAGTTATAGCTAAGTATCCTAATGCTTTGATTATGAATGCTTCCGCATTTAATATGCAGACAGGACAAGTAGCTGGATTTCAAATTAATAATGGAAAGTTGATTCAAGACTGGAGTCCAGGTACAACGACTCAATATGCTTTTGTTATTAACAAAGATGGTTCGTGCAAAATTTATGATTCAAGTACACCTGCTTCAACTATTATTAAAAACGGAGGGCAACAAGCCTATGATTTTGGTACTGCGATTATCCGTGATGGTAAAATTCAACCAAGTGATGGCTCAGTAGATTGGAAGATCCATATTTTTATTGCGAATGATAAAGATAATAATCTCTATGCTATCTTGAGTGATACAAATGCAGGTTATGATAATATAATGAAATCAGTATCAAATTTGAAGCTCCAAAATATGTTATTACTTGATAGTGGTGGTTCAAGTCAACTATCTGTCAATGGTAAGACGATTGTTGCTAGTCAAGATGATCGAGCCGTACCGGATTATATTGTGATGAAATAAAAATAAAAGAACCTCTTGGTTCTTTCAGACTGAAGACAAACTCCCAAAATAATTGCAGTTTGTCTTTTTTCTATGTAAAATAAAGGTATCAAGTTATTGATTGAGAGGTTTAGGCATGTTTCGTAAACAAACGATGATTGGTCGTAGTCAAATGGGCTTCTATTCTCTTGAAGATTTAGTCCCTCAAGATCATCTTCTAAGACATATTGATCAATATGTTGATTTTGAATTTATCTACGACTTAGTTAGAGATAAA
>NZ_BCVN01000042.1 GCF_001591765.1 Pseudolactococcus raffinolactis NBRC 100932
ACAGACTATGCTTAGTTTTCTATGTTTTTTTCTAATTTCATTTAGAGGTGAATTAATTGGTAGTTATTAGAGGTGCCCTTAATATTACTTTCAAAAATATAAAGTATGGGAATACGACTTATCCTAATAATAGTTATTGGGGTATGCTATTCACTATAAATAGTCGAATAAATTTTGTTGTAGAAAATATTGATTGGAATATTAAAAATGGTAGTCAACCATTTTGGGGGGACAGTAATCCGTCTAACACATTAACTTTTAAAGGGATAAATAATTTTAAGTCAGCTGGTGATAAAAAAGGTGGCGAATTTGTTGAAGGATTTTCAACCATCAATTTTTCGGATGATAGCAAGACAACTGTGTATAACGATTCTACTGATTCTGATGCAGTATTTTGGTGTTCAAAACAACAAATTAATATTGGCAAGAACGCAACTCTAGATATTACAACAAGTAAAGAAACGTTAATTCAAGATGGCGGAGATGCACAAATTAATGTTCAGGAAAAAGGACGATTTAGTTGTAAATTCTTTTACGGCTCATATTATAAAGATTCTGGAGCAAAATTAATAAATAGTTTGATAGGAGGTAGCATTACTTTGAATTTCTCTAAAGATGCTGTAGGTATTTTTAGGACAGAAAAAGATAGCTTTTCTGGTAAAAATCCAACAATCAATGCCACTTCACCAGATTACATTTTATTTGAATCATCAGCAACTAATAAGTCGATTCTAAGTGGTATAACCCCAAAGTTTATTAGAAAAGATTCTGATAGTTACAATTATCCGATTGATTATCTTACAGCAAGTGGGCAGAATCATTTCGTATCTAATGCTGTAGGGAGTCAAAATGTCTCTGCTTCAAATATTCAAAAAGGATACTCTGTAATATATGCGCGTGCTTCAAGAATAGCAGGACTAGATGCTGAATCGAAAGTTGCGAAAGATCTTAGCATAATTGAAGCGCAGGTCAAGCAAGATACTATGAATCAATTAAGCAGTCGGAAAACCTCCTATAAATTAGCCACACAAAAACTATATTCAGGAAATGACATCACCCAAGATACCTCTCAAAATAGTATCGATAAGGCAACGTCAGCTAATGGAGTGATTGATTCACCTATTGTTGATGGTTCAAATGATTCAATGTATGTTTTTAAAAACTTGTTAGCACAAACTTATTATCTCTACAGTAAAATAGATGAGGGACGCACCTCAGCTTCAGGTTATACATTTGCCAGTTCTTGGATTGAACAAGTTGTTCAAGTTCAGCCCTTACTACTGGTGACGATACCAGATCAAATAGAATTTAATAGCATACAGTCAGGGGAATTTGGTAAAAGTGATAATTTGAATAATTATGTTGTTGTAAATCATGGGAATGTACCTGCAAACGTTGATTTTAAAGCGATTACAACCAATCCAGGATGTTCTCCTGATGTTTCGCTCGTTGATAAGTTTGGAGATGAAAGCGGAAAATTGGTATTGAATTTGACTGCTGAGAATATCGCTAGTGCAAAAAGTGAAACTTGGGGGCCCTTAGTTGAAGGTAAACAAATGCTAAGCAATCCAATGAAGCTAGATCCTTTCTGGGAGCAGAGTAATCAAGCTTCACTCTATGTCAATGGTAAACATTCAGTGACTATGAGTTCTGGACCTAAAGTCGTTAACTACAGTATCAAGGTAGAGGTGTTACAGGCTTCGACCTGAATGATTCTAAGGTAAAAGAAATAAGGCTTCAGAAAAATGATGCCTTATTTTAATTGATGATATTTTTAATATCTGTCTTACAAAGTGGTTTGTCTGATGTTCATTAATCTGATTAATATTATATCAATAGTTTCGTTTAATAGGTTATTGAAATATATAATTTTTTAATAAAATAGTTGATTTTTAAGATAAAAAAATGTATAATTAAAATTATAAAAATGTTATATGGTATAATACAAGTAATAAAATACATTAAATTAAAAAACTAAACTCATATAATGATTAGATGTAAAATAAATGTTTATTTGAGTTCTTTAGAATGGAGGAGATCTATATTGCGAAAAATATTAAGAGGATTGGTCGTGGTTTTCTTACTGTTTTTTGTGTCTCCTAGTTTTGTTCGCGCAGATGAAACATCGGAAACTACAGGCGGATCTACCGAGACACCACAACAAGTTTTAGAGATTGCACCACGGGCCATCTCGGGTGGTTCAGGAAAAGCAAATGATCCCTATTTGGTTTCAACAATTACTGATTTAAAAAGTGCTTTAGGTCAGAGTATTCCCTCAGGTGAAACAGCACTTTACATTAAGTTAACTGGAGATATTCTTTACTCGTATTCTGATCGGACGATATCAATAAACAAAAATACCGTATTAGATGGTGATGGGCACTATATTTTATACAGCGGTACGAATTATGATGGGGATCATTTTATAACAGGTGCTAATAATTTAGCGATTACCTTTAAAAATATTAAGTATGGTAATGTGACCTATCCCAACAGTAACTGGTATGGTATTTTACATGTGGTGAATACCAACACTAATTTTGTTGTTGAAAATATTGACTATAACATCCAAAAAGGTGGTCAGCCATTTTATGCGAATACGAATGTTAATACGCTAACCTTCAAAGGAAAAAATAATTTCAAAGCCGGAACTTCTAATGGTGGCTACGATGGTGAGTTTGCGCAAGGCTTCACGAGTATTAATTTTGCTGAAGATAGTCAAACCACGATTTACCATGATGCTTATAATGAGTTAGCATTCTTATACGCAGGGGGCAGTCAAACCGTCACGGTTGGTAAAAATGCTATAGTGGATATTACGACAAATAAACCTTATCTTTCATATGATGGAAACTTTACACTTAAAGTGCTAGAAAAAGGTCAATTCAAGTATAAAGCCATTTCTGGTAATAATTCTTCCACGACATCGAAGGCAGTACTCTTTAAAGCACTGGGCACGATTACCATGGAATTTGCCAAAGATGCGATCGGTCGGTTTACGACAGAAAAAGATGGCTTTTCAGGGGAGAGTCCGACGATTAATGCCACCTCGCCTAACTATATCTTGTTTGATTCACCATCTGGCAAGTCAGCGCTCAATGGAGCAACCCTTAAATTCAGTCGGAAAGATACAGACGGCTATGCCTATCCGATCAAGTATTTCAGTAGTGGCTTCAAAGAGCTGAGCCCAAATGTCACGGGCAATAAAAACGTGGTGGCATCAGATATTAGTAACGGTGAGTCGGTCGTATATGCGCGTGCCCCCAAAATTACAGGCATGAGTGCGGATCCGATGGTGGGGACGGATCTCAGTCAAATCAGAGTGCAGATTAATCAGTGGACACCAGAAAATTTAGTGAATATTAGTAAGGTCAGCTACAAGTTAGGGACTAAACGCCTTTATTCGGGGACTGACATCACGGCAGCGGCAGCGCAAACGAGTATCACAAACGCTTTCCCATCTCAGGGGCTTTGGGCGCAAAAGGATATCTGGGCAACGAACAATATTGCAACAGACTCGATTTATCAGTTTGAAAATTTATCTGCCCAAACCTATTATTTATATACCAAGCTAGAGGGGGCGTGTGTACCGGGCTATACCTTATCGAGCCTTTGGATTGAGCAGATAGTAGAGGTGCCGTCATATATTGAGGTCACTTTACCGGATGTCTTGGAATTTAGGACGCCAAAAGCAGGTAAGATTGTGAAGGAACAACATTTGACAAATTACAGTGCTATTAATCACGGTAATGTACCTGTTAATCTAGCATTAAAAACATTGACAATTAAGTCAAATAGTTCTCCTGTAGTGTCACTTGTTTCCAACTGTCAAGGAAAAAAACAAGTCCATCTAAAACTAGTTGCTGAGCATCCTTCCGGAAATGATAATAGAATTTTGGATCCATTACTAGCAGGCACCATCACAGGACAGCCGATTGCTTTAACACCTTATTGGGATAATGATCGAGAAGCTACTCTCTATCTGAAGGGTGAACATTCTGTCTCGGTATTAGACGGTGGGCCGCATCAAATCAACTATAATTTGGCTTTTTCAATCAGTCAAGCGTCATAAATTTTAGGAGTAAGAGATGAAAGCGCAAAAT
The DNA here is from genome assembly GCF_001591765.1 of Pseudolactococcus raffinolactis NBRC 100932. Lineage (GTDB taxonomy): Bacteria > Bacillota > Bacilli > Lactobacillales > Streptococcaceae > Pseudolactococcus > Pseudolactococcus raffinolactis. The sequence continues at coordinate 4,104 of NZ_BCVN01000042.1, forward strand.
CTTAAACAAACAGAACAAGAAGAACTGAGGAAAAAACGTAAAAAGAGGTTATTAATCCTCTTATTATTACTTTTGTTAGCAGGTGGTTGTTATAGTCTCTACCATGTTTTGGGGCAAAAGCCTAAAGAAAATGTGACGATTATCAGTGGTGACTTCCTTCCTGAGGGGAAGGATGCTAAGAAAATGTCTGATAAGGAGCTTGCGAAACTTGCCCAGCAAAAGGCGGATAATAGTCAGTTTAATATGATGATTGGATCAAAAGCTAAGATTGACAATCAAACCCAACAAGGTATGCTGAATATTAGAAATCCTCAGACCAATACTTATCCGGTCAATGTTGTTATTACAGATGATCAAACTGGCGATGTGATTTATACGTCTGGAGCTATTGAACCAGGAGAGGAGGTGAGTCATGTTCAGCTGGAAAAAACATTAGCTAAGGGAACACATTCAGCAACTGCCGTCTTTAGTTTATACGATCCAAAAACAAAGGCTAAAAAAGGAGAGGTTGCTGCTGGCGTTGTTTTTGATGTCAATTAGGAAGTTATCGTTAAATTATTTTAAACTATATTTAGGAGAAATTATGAAAAAATTACTATCAACTTTGCTTATTTCAACAGTTATATTTGGTGGCGTTCAAGCAGTTGCGGCACAAGATGTTGTTGGAGCGGGAGATGCAGACATTAATATTAGCGGAAACTTGGGTGCTGATAATACGGATCCAGATACCTTAATTCCTGAAACTGATGTTGATTGGATTAACGTGACAGTGCCAACTGATACTATTTTTTATAGTAATGGTGGTGATACGGTAATCAAAGCACCAAAATATGATATCGTTAATAATTCAGGACGTCCTGTTAAAATTAGTGTTAAAGGTTTTTCCGCTAATCCAAGTAATCCAACAGTGCCTGGAGATTTTAACTTAAATCTTTTGGTAGATGGGCCTGCAACTGGTAATGCTGCGACAACACCGAGTACCGAACTCATTAAAAGTGGAGCACCTCAGGGACCAACGAATGAATTAATTACTTTGGCAAATAGCGCCGACCAATATTCTAAAACTGATCCTTTAGTACCAGCTGGTACAGCCGCGAAAAACAAAGCAACCTTTACATACGTTGGTTCAGCAACCACAACAAATGTTGTGAAGTTGAAATACACGTTGAGTCTGAGATTTGATGCGGTTGGTTTTTAAGTGATCACACCTAAATCATCAGGGAGGTGATTTCATGGCAAGTGAAATAACCGTCTCAGGTCAACTCGGGCTAACGGGTACTCCAAGACCATCTGAAGAACCAGAGTTACCCAGAACAAGTGGCGAACAAACGATTTATACTGTCCACCAGAAAAGTATGTTACCTGATACCGGAGAATTACAAGTGGCGGGAGTGCTCTATTTTATCGGTTTGCTTTGCCTGATTGTTATCCTCATTTTTAAAATAAGATCAAAATGTAAGTCACTGGCTTAATATTTCTTAAAAGTGGTGAACTGAGATGGCATCATACAAAAAACTTTACCATGAGTTAGATGGTAAGGTTTTTTGACATAAAAAATAAGACTTCAGATCACTGAGGTCTTATTTTAATTGGTGATAACGGTCGTACCAAATGGCAACGTATTCCTTAGAAAATGGACCCTTACCTTCATTAATCCAGTCAACTAAAATCTTGACATTTTCTTTTAAGATAAAATCAATATCTTCTGGATAATGCATTTGACGTTTGTGACGCTCATATTCTTCGACATCCAACAATTTTTTCTCACCGTCAGCAAAGACCTTGACATCAAGGTCATAGTCGATATATTTAAGAGCTTCATTGTCAAGCGTGTAAGGACTGGCCAAGTTACAGTAGTAGCTTACGCCATTTTCGCGAATCATGGCAATAATATTGAACCAAAACTTCTTATGGAAATATACAATAGCAGGCTCGCGGGTCACCCAACGTCTGCCATCGCTCTCAGTCACAAGCGTATGGTCATTCACACCAATAATCGAGTTTTCGTTAGTCTTCAGCACCATCGTATCACGCCAAGTACGATGCAAGCTTCCGTCGTGTTTATAGCTTTGAATCGTAATAAAGTCGCCTTCTTTGGGGATTTTCATCATCCTACCAACTTTCTAACATTCAAAGTTCTCAACAAAAATTATACCATTTTATCCGCCATTTGTCAGATTTGAACGTCGAAAATAACCAAAGATTTTTTGAGCTCCTCGGAAAAATGCGTGAGGAGATAAGCATCGAATTCTTTTGTTTTCTTGACCAGATTATAGCGTTTATGCAAATTATAAGAGTTGAGCGATTGATAAGCTGGATAGGCTTTAAAGTAATCGCTGACTAATAACCATTCTCGTTTATAACCCAGAGGCTTAGCCTGATAGTGTACGCTGTCGATCACTCGGTCATAAGATCTGTGATTATGACCAAAGACAACATCTTTAATGCCATGTTTGACAAAAAGCGCGTGGAATTTATCGGAACCCAGAAAAGCATTAAACTTAATAAATTTAGGGTGAGTCATTACGAAAGAGGGATGAGGGACAAAATGCATGGCTACGATCAAGTTAGCTTTATCAGTTGGTATCATACGCGTCAAAACAGCATCAAGTTTAGTCAGAATACGGTTAGTAACCGTGATATCATCAACATCACGTGTAATCTTTCGGTCAAACCAAAAAGTATTTTTAGACCGTAGATTTTGTTCAATACTAATATCTGGACAAAAAGAATAGTCATACCAACCGGCAAAACTCAGCAATTTTTTCTGACCGATAGTCCGAATCTGGAAGTCATTGGCTGTGATGGCGGATTCATCCATGCTCAGCATATCATGGTTGCCCAAGTTATAAGAAACGGTAAAGTCCTGCGACAGACGTGCTAAAAAAGGCTTTGATAAACGCTCAAAGTCGTTAGAAATGTCACCTGCCAGATGGATATCTGTAATGCGTTGTTCTTGCAAGGTTTGAATTAGAATTTGTTTATATTGTTCATCAAACTGATTAACGTCTAGATGTAAATCAGAGAGAATGGCTAGCTTTTTCATAGTCTTAGTATAGCATATTCTTTTTGAGCACCTATCAAATCTTTCTTGGAGAAGCAAGGAAAGTTAAACTGTCTGATTTTTTTGTATATGTCTTATAACAGTTGCTGATTAAATGAGGTTAAAAAGTTAGCTATTTTCATTTTGTGGCAGTATAATGAATTTTGTTAAATTAGCTCATGTAATTCAAATAGTTACATGAAAGTATCATAGGAGGAAAAAATGAAATTTAAAACTGGCGTAGCTTTGATTCTTAGCGGGACAACGCTAGGACTTGGCGCGCGCGTGATGACAATAGGTGTTGTTGCAGATACGCAAGAGGAAAAAGCACCAACGTTTTCACCAACTTCTGTAACAAGTCGAACAGTGACTGTTTCCGGTGATGATTTTCTTAATTATTTCCAGCGCAATGGCTCAGCAGTACATTTTAATTATGATCTGACTGATCATATACAAACATTAACCCCTAATCAAAAGCATCAATCAGGTAATGTGACACTGAAAACAAAAGTAGATATGTCGCAAGATTTTACTTTTAATGGCTTGATTAATTTAAGTAATAAAAGCAGTCGTATGGGCGGTGCAGATGGTGTTGGTTTTTTATTTCATCCAGGTAACACAGATGTCGTTGGAAGAGATGGTGGCGCCGCTGGTATCGGTGGTGTGCAAGGTGCTTTCGGTTTTAAATTAGATACTTACTATAACGCTAATCATGAGACTTCCTTTAATCCTGACCCAAGTGAATTTGCGTCAGGTCAATCTTATGGTGCTTTTGTGGATGGAACCACTAGTGTTGCCCAGACTCTTGAAGATGGGGCACAACCGATTGCTCAACCAAGTTATGATATATTTAAACCGTTTAAAATGTTCTATAACGGGACATCAAAAATTATGACGGTCACATACGATGGACAAACATGGCAACAGGATGTGAGCAGTTTGATTGGGAATAATTCATCTATATCTTTTTCTATCTCAGCTTCTACCGGTGAGAATTATAATCTACAACAGCTACAAATTACAAATTTTCAGTACACCGTTGCGCAAGTGACTGTCGTTGCCAATTACATAGATGAAAATCAAAATCAACTCAAAACACCAGTCACAACGAATGGCGATATTGACACGATTTATTCAACCAATCAAGCCTCAATTCCAGGCTATACTTTTAAGGAAGTGATGGGTGCTACACCCACAGGTACATATCAAGCAAATGTTCAAAATATTAACTATGTTTATACACGGAAACAAGGTCTTGCGACCATCACATATATTGACGATACAACAGGACAAGCACTCAATCAAAAAGAAATTACAGGCGCTACTGGTGAAGAAGCAACTTATACTACAGTAGCCGATATTGCTACTTACTTGCGTAAAGGATATCAAGTTATTTCTGACAATTATCCTAAAACTAAGCTAATCTTTTCTGATCAGGCACAAAAATTTGAGGTTCATTTGACACATCATTTAGTCAATAGCAAAGAAAATAAGGCAGTTAACCAGACGATTCTTTACCAATACAAAAACGGAAAAAGAGCAGCAAACGACCATTTGGCAACACCTCTCAACTTTACACGAACAGTCACTACTGATCAAGCGACAGGCGCTAAAATTTATGGTAACTGGACTGCAACCAATGGAACAGTATTTACAAAGGTCGTATCCCCTATCCTTAAAGGTTTTACACCGGATTACGTACAGATTGATGCTATTGACAAGGTGACGGGGGATACAGCTGATAGTGTCAAAACGGTGGTCTACGCTTCTAATCAAGAGAGTGCAAGTATCACTTACATTGATGATACGACGCAAAAAGCGTTAGCCCGTCAAGAATTATCAGGTGATTTTGGGACAACAGATGCTTATCGGACAGTGGATTTGATCAAGGTTTATCAAGCTAAGGGCTATGATTCAGTATCTGATACTTACCCGATGACTGGTGTTGTTTATGATCAAGATGATCTTGTTAAACATTATGAGGTTCATTTGTCCCACAAAACAACTGCCAAGAGTGATATTAAAGTTGTCAATGAGACAGTACACTATCTCTTTAAAAATGGTGATAAGGCTGCGGAAGACTATCTTGCGGTTCCTCTTCACTTTATACGCCCGGTTGTAACTGATCAAGTGACAGGCGATCATATCAATGGCAATTGGTCAGCGGTCGGTGATACCACTTTTGCAACGATAATATCACCTCGTATCAAGGATGAAATACCAGATCAACCAGAGATTCAAGCTATTTCAAACGTAACAGGTGATGTGGCAGATATTGTCAAAACAGTTATTTATACAGCAGTTGAAAAACCTAAAACTATGCCAATCAATTATGGGAAAGACACGCCTCCTAACCACTCAAGTAAACTAGCTCCAGTGGTAAGTTCAAATAATAAAAAAGAATTACCCGATACTGGTGCTAAAAATGGGATGAGTGAAACCATATTTGGGACAATTGTCCTTTTAGTAACATTTGGTATGACTATTCTGAGAAAAAAACATCAATGAGTTTTGCTGATTCAATAGATATGTCAATTCTAGACTAATAGAAATCCATCAGTATTTTGGTGGATTTTGTATGTTGTCAATTTTGAACTGTTTAGTAGAAAGATCGGAATATGTTATAATAAAAGCGTATATTTTTAAAAAATCCGATTAAGGAGAAAAACAATGCGGCAAGTATTTTTTTATGGGGCAATCAGTTTGGATGGCTTTTTAGCCACTCAGTCTGATGAGTTGCAGTGGTTATTTGACACGTCGCTTGATCCAGATTACGATATCAGTGTCTTTGAAGACCGTATTGATACGGTGGTTATGGGGAATACGACTTATCGTGAAACGCAAAGGCTCTTGGGAGCTGATTCCATTTTCCCCAATAAAGAAAAGATTGTTTTTTCTCGGACTGAAACAAGGGATTTTGCAGAAGGTAAGTATGTCTCAGGTAATCCTGTAACCATTATCCAAAATTTAAAGGCTAAATCAGGGAAAGCGATTTGGGTTGTTGGTGGTGGCGAGATTGTTACGACACTTCTAAAAGATGATTTAATTGATGAGTATTGGATTCAAATTGCGCCTGTTGTTTTGGGGACTGGTAAACGATTGTTTAAAGAGATGGAACGTGATTTAAAACGATTTGAACTAGTGGGTGTGAGGAAGATCGGTCAATTGTCGGAAATTCACATAAAGCGACTGAATAAATGACTTGCACCCCAGCAAGTTGAGGTATAATGATAACATGACGAACTTAAAAGAACAGATTATTGCTATTTCCAAGGAAATCGGCATTTCAAAAATAGGTTTTACGACTGCAGATAATTTTGATTACTTGGAGAAATCCCTGAGACTTTCCCAAGAAAAGGGAACGAACTCTGGCTTCGAACACCAAAATATAGAAGAACGGATCAAGCCCAAGCTCTTGCTTGACAATGCCAAAACGATTATTTCGATTGCCGTTGCTTACCCGAATAAACTCCCACAATTACCGGGTAAATCACCTTATAAGCGTGGAAAATTTTCTTCATCTAGCTGGGGTGTTGACTACCATACCATCTTAACTGAGAAGATGGCACGTTTGTCTGAGAGAATTGCTGAATTAACAGATGATTTTGATCACAAGGCCATGGTCGATACAGGTGCTTTGGTCGATACAGCTGTTGCCAGACGTGCGGGGATCGGTTTTATCGGTAAAAATGGACTGGTCATTTCTAAGGAATATGGCTCCTACATGTTTTTGGGAGAACTCATCACCAATCTGGATATTGAACCGGACAGTCCGGTTGATTATGGCTGTGGTGATTGCGACCATTGCATCACGTCGTGCCCGACAGACGCTCTCAATGGCGACTCGACCATGAATGCCAAGCGCTGCCTGAGTTTTCAGACGCAGAAAAAAGGGCCGCTTGATGAGGAGTTTCGGGTCAAAATGAAGACCCTGATCTATGGCTGTGATATTTGTCAAATCGCTTGTCCCTATAATAAAGGGATTAGGAATGAGGGCCAGACAGCAATTGATCCAGAACTTGCTTATCCGGAGTTACAGCCATTCATCCGGTTGAGCAATCAGGAATTTAAGGCTAAATTTAGTGAAATAGCGGGATCATGGCGAGGTAAAAATGTCTTACAGCGCAATGCGATTTACGTGCTTGCAAATGTCAATGATAAAACAGCAATTCCTTTATTAGAAGAGATTGCAGCAAATCCTAGCAATGCTGTCCATCAGGAAGCGGCGCAATGGGCATTGGATAAGATCAAGACAAAGGCGAAACGCAATCAATCTTTGAAAAATAGATGAGAACGTGGTAAAATAGTATAATATGGAAATTAGTGAAATTCGCAATCAAATTGCCCAAAACAGAGATAAGATGGCATCATTTCGAGATAATCTAGATTTAGATCGCCTAGAAGAAGAAATTGCGCTTCTTGACAATGACATGTCTGATCCGTCATTTTGGGATGATAACATTGCCGCACAAAAAGTCGTTGAGCAATCTAACCAACTCAAAGCTAAATATGATACTTTCATGGACATGCAAGCCATGCTTGAGGATCAAGAAGTCATGTTAGAGATGTTAGAAGAAGATGCTGACGCCGAAATGCAGGCAGAACTTGCAACAGAGCTTGATAAATTAGCTAGCAAAATGCAAGCTTATGAGCTTGAAATGCTCCTCAATCAGCCTTACGACCACATGAATGCCCTCCTAGAAATCCACCCGGGTTCTGGCGGGACTGAGTCTCAAGACTGGGGCAGCATGCTCATGCGGATGTATGAACGTTGGGGGAATGCCCATAACTTTAAAGTTGAAGTCGTGGATTACCAAGATGGTGATGTTGCAGGTCTTAAATCAGCGACCTTGAAATTTACTGGTAACAATGCCTACGGTTTCTTACGTTCTGAAAAAGGTGTGCACCGCCTGGTTCGTGTGTCACCTTTTGACTCGCAAAACCGTCGTCATACCTCTTTCACCTCGGTTGATGTCATGCCTGAATTAGATGATTCAATTGAAGTTGATGTTCGCGATGCCGATATCAAAATGGATACTTTCCGTTCTGGTGGTGCTGGTGGGCAAAATGTCAATAAGGTATCAACAGGGGTTCGCTTGACCCATACACCGACAGGTATTGTCGTTTCATCTACTATGGATAGAACGCAGTATGGTAACCGAGACCTGGCTATGAAGATGCTCAAATCTAAACTCTACCAATTAGAAGTTGATAAAAAACAAGCAGAAGTAGACGAATTAAAAGGCGATCAAGCCGATATTTCATGGGGATCACAAATCCGTTCTTATGTCTTTATGCCCTATCAGTTGGTTAAAGACACTCGCTCAGGTTATGAAACGAGTCAAATCGACAATGTTATGGATGGGGATTTGGATGGCTTCATTGATGCCTACCTCAAATGGAAAATGTTGTAAGGCTGTAATATTTTAGAGATGAGTAATTTGTTATAATATGTTTATATTGACAAAAAACAGAAAGAAACTAAAAATATGAGTAGTATTATCAAGTTAAGTAATGCAACCAAAAAATATAATAACGGGACGACCGCGCTGCGCAATGTTTCTGTTGATATTGAAGCCGGAGAGTTTGCTTACGTCGTAGGCCCTTCAGGCGCTGGTAAATCAACCTTCATCAGATTATTGTATCGTGAAGTGAAATTAGATAAAGGTCAGGGTGTTGTCGCTGGCTATAATCTTGAAAAAATAAAAAAACGTGACGTGCCCATGCTTCGTCGCTCTATCGGTGTTGTTTTCCAGGACTATAAATTATTGCAAAATAAAACAGTCTATGAAAATATCGCCTATGCCATGGAAGTTATCGGTAAACGACCACGTGAAATAAAAAAACGTGTTATGGAAGTGTTAGATCTCGTGGGACTTAAACATAAAGTCCGCTCATTCCCAAATGAATTATCTGGTGGCGAGCAACAACGTGTGGCGATTGCCCGCTCAATTGCTAATGCTCCTAAAGTCTTGATTGCCGATGAACCAACAGGGAATTTAGACCCTGAAAACTCATGGGAAATTATGAATCTCCTTGAAAAAATCAATATCCAAGGGACAACGATTTTAATGGCGACCCACAATTCACAGATCGTTAACACCTTGCGTCATCGTGTGATTGCGATTGAAAACGGTCGAATTGTCCGAGATCAAATAGAAGGAGAATATGGCTACGATGATTAGAACATTTTTTAAACACCTGTGGCAGTCCATTAAAAATCTCCGCAGAAATGGTTGGATGACAGTTGCCGCTGTTTCATCTGTTACCATTACCCTCGTATTAGTTGGCGTCTTCCTAGCCGTTATCCTCAATACAACAAAGTTAGCTTCCGATTTGGAAAATAATGTCCGTATTTCAACTTTCTTGAAATTGAATATTCATGATGGTGAAAAAGAGATTACTGACCCTAATGATAAATCAAAAGTAATTACGAATCCAGACTATCATAAGATAGAAACTGCTATTAAGGCTGTACCACATGTGACTAAGGTGACTTATTCAAGTAAAGAAAATGAGTTAGAAAAACTCACGAAATCACTGGGTGACACTTGGAAAATGTTTAAAGGTGATAGTAATCCGCTTTATGATGTTTACATTGTTGAGGCCGATAAACCTGAAAATGTGACAGCAGTTGCGAAAAGCATTAGTAAAATTGATGGGGTTGACCGTGCAGACTACGGTGGCACGAATACCAAGAAAATTTTTGGTCTCTCTAAAGTCATCAGAACTTGGGGACTTGGGGCGGCAGCTTTACTTTTGTTTGTTGCTGTCTTCCTGATTTCGAATACGATTCGGATTACGATTTTGTCTCGTCAACGAGAAATTCAAATCATGCGTCTGGTGGGTGCTAAAAATGGTTACATCCGTTGGCCTTTCTTCCTTGAAGGGGCATGGGTAGGCTTAATTGGTGCTATTCTACCAAGCTTACTCATCGGGTTCGTTTACCGTGTGGCTTATGTTGGCTTGCAAAAAACTTTGTCGCAACAAGGCTTGTATTTGTTGCATCCCAATACATTTGTCCCACAATTGATCATTTTAATGGTCGTTGTCGGTGTAGCGATTGGGTCAATCGGATCAATTATCTCAATGAGACGATTCCTTAAAATTTA
>NZ_BCVN01000043.1 GCF_001591765.1 Pseudolactococcus raffinolactis NBRC 100932
ATAAAATTTAAAAATAAAAAAGAAAACGCCTAATTATTTTATATGTGCTGTTTTCTATTTTTTATCTTTTTTGAAACAATAATGATCACAAAAAACAAAAAAATATATAAATTCTACTATAAGAGAATTTATACTTGTATGTACATATTCATGGAAAAATCAAAAAGGTGTTATTTCACATGGTATTCTATAATAAATAAAAAATAGGGGAAGTAGTTTTGAATCAAGAAGAGAATACATTTTTTTCGAAAAATAATTTTGTTATTAATTTTATTGTTAATTTTTTTATCAGCTGTTTTTATGTTTGTCAATCGAAAAACGGCACAAGTTATGAGTGGTCTTCCTAGTTCTGAGGGGACTAAAAAAATGTCTGATGAAGATATAAAAGCTTATGCCAACAAAAAAGTGAGTGCTAGTCAAGTGAGGCTAGAGGTTTATCCAGTGGTTACGCTAGAAAGTAGTAAAGCTAGTTTATACATTCATAATGTACCATCAAATAAAGTAGGACAACAAGCTATATTATATGATGAAAAGGATCAAAAGATTGGTCAAACTGGATTAATTAAACCGAGCTATGAAGTTGATACCATCACAATAAGTAGCCAATTAGCAGAAGGGAACCACAAAGGGAGGATTCAACTTGTTTTTTATGATCTATCAACAGAAAAACAAGTTGGAAAGACAAGTGTTGCTGTTTCAATAGAGGTTAAGCGTGAATAAGAGAGTTAAAAAAATTATTATACTGAGTGGGTTAACATTATTACTAAGTGGTCAGATACAAGCACCAAGTCTGGCAATAACAGGTAATGCAGAAACTCAGACAGAAAATTCTGCCTCAAATCCAAGTGATGGTCAGGAAAAAGAGGAGACAGAAAAGAAAGAGGAGGTAGCTGAAAAGAGTGAACCTTCTAGGCCATCAGGATTAAGTCAAGATCAATCAGATTCGCAATCTGGAGATCCTAAGTCGACAGTTAAACCACCACTTAAACCCTCGCTTAAAACAGTTCCTAACCCTCCTTCGGGGATAAAATTGGACGATGTATTTAAACCAGCAATGGGTAGCGGTGTTAAATATTTAAGTAACAGTATTTTGCAGCTTAGTGATAGTACACAGCAAGTAGGGTCAATTTGGGCAAAGGAAAAGTTGGATTTAAAGCATCCATTTTCCATGACTTTTTATCTATATCTGGGTTCTCAAGGTAAGATGGCTGCAGACGGTATTACTTTTACACTGCAGACTAAAGGTGATTCATGGTTAGGGAATTCTGGACAAAGTTTGGGAGTCTATTCTGGTAATGATAACCCTAAGCAGGATTTACTTTCTTTAGAATTTGACACTTTTTACAATGGTGATAGGGCAGATGATAATGATTTCAATTATCCTATCAAAGGGATCAAGGATCTATTTAATGGTCATATTGCTTTTAGGACATCTGGTTCTGCAAAAGATCCGCATTATGGTATTGTTGATACGATTGAAAAAAAAGATTTTTCAAATGGTAGCTGGAAAAAAGTAAACATTGATTATACACCCAATGCTTTAGGTACAGGAACGATACGTTATGACTACATAGATTTAGGCAATGGGATAAAGAGAAATGCTTCTTTAACTTTTAACTACGATGGTAAGGGGAAAGTTCCCGCTTTCAAGGGGATATCTGAAGTATTTTGGGGATTCACATCTGCTACTGGAGAATTGTGGGCAGAAAATGCCATAGCCTTTGACGCATTACCGGTACAAGGTAAAGTTGAAGCAAAAGACTCATCTATCTATGTTGGTCAAAAATGGTCACCAAGTGATAATTTTGTATCTGGGAAAGATACTTTTGGCAAACCGCTTGATGTAAAAGATTTGCGAATATATGTTGATGGTAAATTAAATGGCACGCTAGATACAAGCAAACCTGGTGTGCATAAAGTTAAATATGAATATGTTGTGAAAACAAATGGATTACCTGATCAAATTTTCGATAAGGAAGTTACGGTTACCGTTTTACAAACAACTCAAGTCAAATCAAAGCCACAGGTGTTAAGATATATTGATAATGACTCAAGTAAATTTAATGCCAAAGATTTTGTAACAGTAGCGGATGATAAGGGCAAGCCTTTATCAAATTATACGGCGCGTTTCCTTTCCTTTCCAAACTCTCTAAATGGTAAGGAAGCTGTTGTAGAAGTCACAGACACCCATGGTCAAGTTTTTACCGTTAAAGTACCCGTCACTTATAAACTCGGTAATACTATTAATTTGTTAGGTCGATCAGATGATCGTGTCGCAACATTCTCTTTAGATGATGCTGGAAAAAATATCGTCGCAACCTATAATTATGCAAGTGGGAATACAAAAATCCATAGAGATTTCTCAGACACCTACTATAGTTTCTCGCATTTCTGGCAAAAGACACTCAATTCTGGTTCATTGAATACGCAAAACCCAGACTATATTTTCTCGGCTAAAGGAACTGATTTACTAAATACGCTGGATCAGTTTGACGGTGATAGAATTTTAGGTGTTTCACCTGGTGATGTGATTAAAATTAATCATAAAGAAGGTGGCCATCTTCTTCAAAACTATGTCAATAATGCTTCTGAAGGCGATAGCCCAGCAAAAGAAATGCTTTATGAGATCACCACCAAAGGTTTTAAAACATTAGCGCTTAATCGACTAATTCCAGTAGATTCAGTTGTTTTACAGGGAGCGAGTAAGGCAGATTTGGACAAAAATTTATCTACGTATTTGCCAGTTAATGGAAATGTCAAGATGGTAGGGTTTAAAACCTATCCAGATGTCAACAAACGTGGAAATTCAACAGGTGTGATTACGGTCAAAGAGGAATTATCTATTGGTAAGAGTGTGACTTGGGATTATGCAGTTAAGTTTAATGTGCAACGGAAATTTGACTCCGTTACGGCAAAAAAAACAGGTCCTTAAGTATACCGATAATAAAAATGATTATGATCCGAGAAAATTTGTAGAGGTTAAAGACATCTCAGGAAAAGTGACGAATGATTATCATGCGACCTTTACGTCCTTCCCTAATAGTTTAGATGGTAAGGAAGCTATTGTTGAAGTGACACCAAAAAACGATACCATAGGAGAAAAATACACTGTTAAAGTACCAGTCACTTATGAATTTGCGAATTCTATTAATTTGTTAGGTCAATCTGATGATCGCGTTGCAACATTTTCTCTGGATAAGACTGGGAAGAATATTGTTGCGACTTATAACTATGCGAGTGGGGATACAAAAATCCATAGAGATTTTTCAGATACTTATTATAGCTTCGCGCATTTCTGGCAAGATGCAATCACTGCAGGGTCATTAGATTCTCAAAAGCCAAACTATAAATTCACGGCTAAAGGAACGGATTTACTGAATATACTGGACGGTTTTGGTAGTAGTAGAGAGCTAGGCGTTTCACCTGGTGATGTGATTAAAATTAATCATAAAGAAGGCGGACATCTCCTTCAAAACTATGTCAATAATGTATCTGAGGGTAACAGTCCTACTAAAGAAATGGTTTATGAAGTTACCACAAACGGCTTTAAAACTTTGGCGCTTAATCGTCTAACGCCAGTCAATTCTGTCGTTTTACAAGGAACTAGTCAAGCGGATCTGGATAAAAAACTATCTAACTATCTGCCAGTTAGTGGCAATGTCAAGTTGGTCGGCTTTAAGACTTATCCAGATGTCAGTAAACGTGGGAGTTCAAACGGTGTGATTACTGTCAAAGAAACCTTGTCAAACGGCAAAATTGCAACTTGGGATTATACGGTTAAATTTGAGGTGCAACGAAAATTAGATACAGTCACAGCAAAAAAACAGGTCCTTAAATATACCGATAGTCAAAAGGAACATGATCCTAAAAAGTTTGTAGAAGTAAAAGATGCCTCTGGGAAAGTGACAAATGACTATAATGCAAGCTTTACTTCTTTCCCAAATAGCTTAAATGGTAAGCAAGCAACTGTTGAAGTGACACCTAAAAATGATACCTTAGGCGAAAAATACACGGTTAATGTACCGGTCACTTATGAATTCGGTAACTCTATCAATTTGTTAGGTAGATCGGATGATCGTGTTGCCACCTTCTCTCTGGATGATGCAGGAGAGAATATAGTTGCAACTTATGATTATGACAACGGCAAGACACAAATTCATAGAGATTTTTCAGATACCTATTATAGTTTTACCCATTTCTGGCAGAGGACAATCGCTTCTGGTGCATTGAATACACAAACACCGAATTATGTTTTCTCGGCTAAAGGAACAGATTTACTGAATACGCTGGATCAGTTTGGTAAAAATAGAGTGCAGGGAGTTTCACCTGGTGATGTTATTAAAATTGATCATGCTGAAAGTGGTGAACGTTTTCAAAATTATGTCAACAATGTCTCCGAGGGTAATAGTCTTGCCAAAGAAATGGTTTATGAAGTGACCACAAAAGGATTTAAAGCGTTAACGCTGAACCATCTAATGTCAGTAGATTCAGTCATTTTACAAGGGACGAGCAAGACTGAATTGGATAAGAATCTGTCTAACTATCTACCAGTTAGTGGTGATGTCAAGATAGTAGGCTTTAAAACTTATCCAGATGTCAGCAAACGTGGATCTACGACCGGTGTGATCACAGTCAAAGAAATGCTATCTAATGGTAAAAGTGCGACTTGGGATTACACCGTTAAATTTGATGTGCAACGGAAGTTTGATTCGGTTACGGCAAAAAAACAGGTACTAAAATTTGGTAATCGTCAAAGTGATTATGATCCCAAAAAATTTGTAGAAGTCAAAGATGCTTCGGGGAAAGTGACAAATGACTATACTGCAACATTTGTTTCTTTCCCTGATAGCTTGAATGGTAAGGAAGCAACAGTTGAAGTGATACCCAAAAATGACACCTTAGGTGAAAAATATACTATTGATGTACCAGTCACTTATGAACTCGGTAATTCGATTAATTTACTAGGCTATAATGACGATCGAGTCGCTACTTTTTCGCTGAATGATGGGGCTACAAAAGTTACAGCGACCTACAATCATGCAAAAGGTAAGACAGCAATTCATAGATCTTTTTCAGATACTTATTATTCATTTGAACATTTCTGGCAAAAGACAATTACTTCTGGCGCTTTAAATACACAAATACCTGACTATGCTTTCTCAGCTAAAGGAATAGAGTTGTTGAGTAAGTTGGACCGGTTTGGTGGGTATAGATCCCTTGACGTTTCATCGGGTGATGTCATTAAAATTAAACATAAGGAACCTGGTAGACGCTTTCAAAATTATATGAATTCTGTTTCTCAAGGCGCAACAAGCAGAAATGAAGTCTATTTTGAAATTGCTAGAGATGGCTATCGTGAATTAAATCTGAATAAACTATCATCCAAAGTTGTTAAAGTAAAATGGCAGGCGACAACAGTGGAGATGGATGAAGTCCTGCAACAATTGGTTGATATCAGTACTTATCTGAATCTAAAAATTGTTGGTTATACACAATATCCGGACACATCGAAAACAGGGAAGCAAGCAGGAAAAATAAAAGTAGAAGAAACTTTGATTTCGGGGAAGAAAGCAAGCTATACCTATGATATTACGTTAGATGTTCAACCTTTTGATAATACTGACCCGGATTCTCATGACCCTAAAGATCCAAATATGTGGCTTAATGTTGAAGTACCACTAGAGATGGATTTCCACTCTACTGAAAACTCTAAACATCAAAAAATTGAAGGTTCTGTTGGAAAGGTGAAGAACCATTCTGGTCGCCCTGTGCAAGTCACAGTTAAGGGCTTCACAAATGCATCGGGTGGAAACGAAGATACACTAGGGGTTGCTTCTCTTATTTTAAATGGAGATGCGCTACCTACTCCGATTGATTTGAAACATTTTTCTACAACACCCCAATATTTAATTGATCTCCAATCACCTGCTAAAAGTGGGCAAAATGTCAATCTTTCAGGTGTATCAGAAATCAACTTGTCTATTTCAGGAACAGTAGTCTCTGATTTAAAAACGCAGCATCATTCTACTAATAAATTTGAACTGCTGTTCACGCCTTTAGATAAAGATGGTCAGCCCAATTTGTAACACTTAACTTATTACGGTATCTCTCTTTCTTTTAGGAAGATATAAATATAACATCCATAGAGATGAAAGGAAAAAATGAAAACAACATCAAAAAAAATGCTTAGCTTACTGTGTTTAGGTATGCTTGCAAGCACAGTCGGTAACACACTAGCTTCTGCAGAAGTTATCGATAATGGGAATGGGACACTTACAATTGATAACTCTAACGGGACTTCAGATTCTTCAGCATCAGTAAAAGTTTCGGGTCAAGTCGGTTTTGATAATACAAACCCTAAGTCGCCAGATCCGAAAGATCCTAACACTTGGCTTAACATTGATATTCCAACAAAAATGGTATTTGCATCAACTGAAGCCTCAGGATTTAAAGATATTGAAGGGGATGCGGGTAAACTAGTAAATCGTTCAGGTCGTCCAGTGGAAGTAAGTGTTGCAGATTACGTGGCTGTATCTGGTGGTGTTGCAGATACAAAAGGAATTGCTTCTCTTACATTGACGGGTGGCGTCACGACACCAAGTTTTGATTTAAAGAACTTTAAATCAGGTATTCTGACAGTTCTTGATTCACCACAGGCTGCAGGTCAAAATGCGCCTATAGCTGGAAAATCTGAAGTCAAACTTAGTCTTTCTGGAAAAGTAGATCCATCGCTTAAGAAAGTCCATATGCTCAATAATCAAATCGAATTGAAATTTAAAGCACTTGATAAAGATGGTAAACCACTTAACCCATAAGCCTAAGGCAATGAAAAAGAAACGACTACTATTGCTGAGGGTACTTATTGTTGTTTTGACAGCCAGCTTTTCTTCTATAATAATAATATGCGCCGAGGAAGTGCATAGTTCCGATGCTAGTGTTGAAGTAAAAGGCAGCATTTTTCCACCGATATCAGAGGAGTTAGTGCAACATTCTACTGAAAAGCGCTCTCAATTTACTTCGCATGAGCGAAAAAATTTACCAAGAACAGGTGAAAAAAGTTCTACCTGTATGAGTATTTTAGGAAGCATTTTGATAGGTTCGATCTTTCATATTTTGAATAGGAAACAAGTCGTCGGTTTACTTCGTAATATTTTAAATAGGCGCATAAGTTAATAAAATCTTCAAGTTAAATTATTGACTGATATTGGATTTAGATCCGATATCAGTTTTTTTGTAAGATTAATCTGAATAATTATAGTTATGTTTGATTTAAGGTTGGTATGTTATGATAAAGAAAAAAGTAGGAGAACAAAGATGACTAAGAAAAAACAATCAGCGAATAAATGGTACCATTTATATAATTTAGTACCGATTCTTTTTGTGATTGGAACAGCTATTACGCTACAAGTCCACCCTATTAAAGATCCATCTATCATGATTTATGGTGTAAAAAGCACGGAACATGAGGAGGCAACTGGCTTTAAATTCACGAAAATGACCTTGACGGATGGTCGGGTTATTGATCGTCCAACGATGGCTGATATACGTGAGCAAAAAATGCTGACCTATCACAGTCAAGACGAGTTAAATCATGCTTATTCATTTTCAAAAAGTATGCTAAATTAGATAAGCTAATCTTAAAAAATAATAACCTAGTTAAGTTCTTGGATTTTAGTTTGCAATTAAGATACTGTCAATTCCTAAATAAATAAAAAGCTTGCAAAACATATAACGTATATGCTATAATAGATACTTGTGAGTAACTCTCACTTACTCAGGGAAAAGCCCTGAGTCATTAGACCAAAAGGAGGAGATACATCAATGGCTACTACAAAGTACGAAATTCTTTACATTATTCGTCCAAACATTGACGAAGATGCAAAAACAGCGCTTGTTGAGCGTTTTGACACAATCTTGACAGAAAATGGTGCAACTATTTCTGAATCAAAAGATTGGGAAAAACGTCGTCTTGCATACGAAATCAATGATTTCCGCGAAGGTTTGTACCGTCTTGTAACACTTGAAGCTGATACAGCTTCAGCTGCAACAAGCGAATTTGACCGTCTTGCGAAAATCAATGGCGACATCTTACGTCACATGATCACTAAGGTTGAAGCTTAATTTTAAGCACACTTTAGTTTTCAGGAAGGACAAAACATGATTAATAATGTTGTTTTAGTAGGTCGTTTGACCAAAGACGTTGAACTTCGTTACACACCTGCCAATCAAGCAGTGGCTACTTTTACCCTTGCGGTTAATCGTGCCTTCAAGAATGCTAATGGTGAGCGTGAAGCGGATTTCATTAATGTTGTCATCTGGCGTCAAGCTGCAGAAAATCTAGCAAATTGGGCGAAAAAAGGTGCGCTTCTGGGCGTTACTGGTCGTATCCAAACGCGTAATTATGAGAATGCCCAAGGTCAACGTGTTTACGTGACTGAAGTGGTTGCTGATAATTTCCAAATGTTAGAAAGTCGTAGCGCGCGCGAAGGTGGTCAACAAGGTGGTGGTTACACACCTTCACAGTCTCAACCTACAAACTCAAACTTCGGTGGCAATCAACCGTCACAAACTCAGAGCTCACCTGCCACTCCAGACTTTGGCCGCGATAGCGATCCGTTTTCTGGTGGCACACCCATGAACTTGAGTGATGATGATCTACCGTTTTAATCAATGATGGGCAGATTAACTGCCTAGAATAATATAAGGAGAAAACACATGGCACAACAACGTCGTGGTGGCTTCAAACGCCGCAAAAAAGTTGACTTTATCGCAGCTAACAAAATCGAAAACGTTGACTACAAAGACACTGAGCTTTTGAAACGTTTCATCTCAGAACGTGGTAAAATTTTACCACGTCGCGTTACAGGTACTTCTGCTAAAAACCAACGTAAAGTTGTAACAGCAATCAAACGCGCACGTATCATGGCTTTGCTTCCATTCGTAGCAAACGATTCTGAATAAAAAAATTAAAGGCAAGTCTTACGAGGCTTGTTTTTTGTTTGTTTACGAAGATATGAGTAGACAAAAACCAAAAATAGAAAAGTTTTTTGTTTGTCTGCGAGTGTCTGGAGGATGCGAGAAGACAAAAAAACTGACGTTTAACGGTCAGTTTGTGTGTTATGATTTGGCTGATGTCTACATTTCCATCGGTGTCATGATCGTTTCACGCCCCATGTTATCAACAGCATGAAAGAGTCTTGGCCAGTCATTGTCAAATTCATAATTAAAATCAATGACCATAGAAGTTTCAGGATCGTCATCTTGCGAAAAACGAACTGAAAGTGCCCCGTGATTGTTCATCAATTCAAAGTTAATCGTATTTTCCAAAATGAAAACACCTTTGAGATTATTGTCAATGATATACCAAAAACTGTCGATGACCTCGCCAGGGATGGATTGAATGGTGCCGAAACTTGCATAACGGGCGACTGTATTTGTAAAAGCCATAGGTTTACCTCGCTTTTTCTATCCCAAATAGGTATAATATACTCATTGCTTCATTGTTGAGAAAGCGATCAAGAGTTTCATTCGCTTTGATTACTGAACTGAGTAGATGCTTATAATTAAATTATATTTTAAAAGTCAAAAAAGGTCAAGAAATAGGAATTCAAAATGCGAATAGATGATGTTTTAATCCAATATGGTGCTGTCAAAAAGTCCGACATCAAAAAATTTCTGCGTGATCAGTGTGTAGCGGTCAATGGTCAGGTGACCACAGCGCGCAATGAACAGGTCGACAGCAACATACACAACCTTACGCTAGACGGCCGCAAGATCAACTTCCCACCTCACCGCTATTTCATGATCAACAAAACTGCACGAACCCTGTCAGCCAACAAGGATGCTGACCTGCCAGTCGTTTTCGATATCTTGCCAAACGACATCGACAAAACCAACCTCTATATCATCGGGCGACTTGATTTTCTATCTGAAGGTCTACTGCTCATCACCGACAACGGCAAACTTGGGCGCAATTTGATCAAACCCGAAGCCCACGTTGAAAAAGTTTATCAAGTAGAGGTGAAGGAGCCGCTAGAACTTGACGACGTCAGAAAATTCAGAGCAGGTCTAGTGATAGATGGGGATGTGTCATTAGCCCCTGCTAAATTAGCAATCCTTTCAGACCACACCGCCATTGTCACCATCAGCGAGGGGAAAAACCGACAGATTCGCAAGATGTTTTTAAGTGTTGGGAAACTCGTGACCAAACTAGTGAGAACCCAAATCGGACCGATACAGCTAGATGAACGTTTGAAAGCAGGAGATTATCGCGCGCTGACAAAATCTGAAATTCAGAGTCTAGCACCCTATTTTAAAGCAAAATAAAAGCTCAAAATCTGAGCTTTTTTGGTTTAAAAATCAATTTCGCGCAACTCGCGATTAATGACATCAAAGTCAAAACCTTTTCTGGCAAGGGCATTTCTGACACGTTGTTTGAGGTCATAGCCGTCATATTTTCGGCTGTATTTGCGCATGATTTTATCTAATTCTTTTTGCAAAAGTTCTGATTCATTGTCTTCATCGGATTCGAGCTCTAAATTATCAATGGCAATTTTACTAATATCATAGGAAAAGCCTTTGCTTGTCAGATTCGTTGCAATCTTCATTTTCAGAGCCTTGAGTGGTAGGCGACTATACTTGCTCATGACTAATTTTTCAGCCAGATGCGTTGCGACGGCAACTTGTGTGTCAAAGTCGTAAAGAAGTTCTAACTTTTCTAGTGCCAAAGTTTTATCAATACCTTTATCGACTAATTTTTGCTGAATTTGATAGGGGCCTGAGGACTTACCTAGGACTTTGCCCCGAACGAAAGATTCAGCATAAGCAGGATCGTCAATAAAGCGTGATGCCTCAAGCGCATCAATGATTTTAGCAATTTGCACATTTGGAATCTCATGGTCGATCAAGTAACGAATGACTTCTTTTTTAGTCCGTTGCTTGAAAGAAATATAGTAGAGTCCCAGATTTTTTCCCCTAGAAAAATCAGCAAATTCAGCAATTTTCTCAATCTCAGCGTTTTCAAACACAGCACCTTTTGACAAAAAGAACCGAACAATCGTATCCTCAGTCACATAAATCGTGCGCTCATCGTCAAAAACGACCTTATATAAACGTTTCTTCTTCTCAAGTGAAATAATTTTAGGCATACTTTATTATACGTAAAAAAATGGTAAAATGGGTACATGACTCTTAAAATTAAGCAAAAAATTCCACTAAAAATCAAAAAAATCGGTATCAATGGCGAAGGCGTTGGTAATTTTAAGGGAACGACGGTTTTCGTGCCGGGTGCGCTCAAGGGCGAGGATGTGTATGCGGAAATCGTGACTAGTGAGCGCAATTATGCGACGGCAAAAGTCCTCAAACTCAATAAAAAATCACCCCACCGCGTTGTGCCCATGTGTGATATCTATAAGCAGTGTGGCGGCTGTCAGATCATGCACTTGGCTTATCCGCAACAGCTGCTTTTTAAGCAAGATGTGCTGAGACAGGCGCTACAAAAGTTTAAACCGGAAGGTTATGAAACTTACGAAGTCCGTAAGACGATAGGGATGAAAAAACCTGAGCACTATCGGGCTAAGTTGCAATTTCAAACACGGTTTTTAGGCGAGAAAGTTAGAGCAGGGCTTTTCGCGGAGAATTCCCATAAATTAGTCGAGATCAAAAACTGTTTGGTTCAAGATGAAACAACACAAGCGATTATTAATGAAGTGACTGAATTACTGACTTTTCATCGGATTCCAATCTATAATGAAAGAAAGTTCGATGGCATTCGGACGGTTATGGTCCGTCGGGCTAATCATACTGGGGAAGTTCAGCTTATTTTCATCTCATCGACTCAGGTTGAGTTGACGCGAACGATTGCTAGCTTGACGGAGAAATTTCCTGAGATTAAAACGATTGCTTTGAATATCAATCGTAAGAAGTCGTCTGAGATATATGGCGATGAGACGGAGATTCTTTGGGGCGAGCGTGCGATTTTAGAAGGCGTGCTCGATTATACCTTTGAACTCAGCCCGCGGGCCTTTTATCAACTTAATCCTGAACAGACTAATGTGCTTTACCGCGAGGCGGTAAAGGCGATGGATGCGAGTGCTGACGATGATTTAATAGATGCCTATTCTGGGACTGGTACCATTGGCCGCGCCTTTGTGGGCAAGGTTAAAAGTATTCGGGGCATGGATGTCATTGCGGAATCAATAGAGGATGCTAAGGTCAATGTGCCGGACGGGATTTATGAAGTCGGGACGGCTGAAACGGTGGTGCCTAAGTGGGTGGGTGAAGGGTTCAGAGCGACCGCCTTGATCGTTGATCCGCCTCGGACGGGGCTGGACGACAAGTTGCTAGACACGATTATCGCGACGCAGCCTGAAAAAATGGTTTATGTGTCCTGTAATGTGTCGACTTTGGCGCGTGATTTGGTTAAGCTGGCATCGGTTTATGATGTCAAATATATCCAGTCGGTTGATATGTTCCCGCACACGGCGCGGACGGAGGCAGTTGTGAAGTTGGTGCGCAAATGATCGAAAAAGCCAAATTGACGGATCTGTCAGAAATTGTGGCAGTGATTGAGAGTGCGCGTGCTTTTTTGAAGGCGCAAGAGATTGATCAATGGCAGAAAAGCGCTTATCCTGCTGCGGCAGATGTTAGGTCAGACATTGAAAATAATGTGGCTTATGTTCTGAAAGTGGACGGTAAGGTTGCAGCTTATGCGGCGGTGATGACTGGGTTCGACCCCGCTTATGATTTGATACACGGCGCGTGGCGTAACGATAGTCACGATTATGTGACCGTTCATCGCATGGCGGTATCAACGGCATTTCGCGGGCAGGCTCTGGGACAAGGGTTTTTAACCTCAGTTTTTGAGACGTTCAGTACTTATCAAGATTTTCGTGTCGATACGCATCCAGATAACCAGATCATGCAGCATATTTTAACCAAACTCGGCTTTGAAAAATGTGGTGTGGTGATGTTTGAAGGCGCCCGTTGGGCCTATCAGAAAGTGCTAGAAGATTGATACTCAGGATTGTTGGGAGAAAAGAAAGATAAAGGAGTGTTAGATGACATACGAACAAGAATTTATGCAAGAATTTGAAGCTTGGGTAGCCACACAAATCATGGTCAATGAAATGGCCATGAACCAAAGTCAAGAGGTTGCGGATGAAACAGACGATGTGCGTGCTAAAGACGCGATCATCCGTTACGAAAGCCGGATGGATGCCTATAAATTTTTACTAGGCAAATTTGAGAATTATAAAGCAGGCAAAGGCTTCCATGACTTACCTGATGGTTTATTTGATCAAGTTAATTATTGATTGACCAAAATAAAAACGTCAATATTTTTCAAAAAACTC
>NZ_BCVN01000044.1 GCF_001591765.1 Pseudolactococcus raffinolactis NBRC 100932
AATGCTCTGTTTTTCTATTGATTAATCGTTTGATGCGACTGCTTTTGAGTAGTTGGCAACATCAGCTGTGATGGCTGTGACAAAGTCAGTCAAGCTAAACTCAGCTGTTTCTTTGCTACCGTAGCGACGAATATTGACAGTTTTGTCAGCTTGCTCTTTATCACCCACGATGATTTGGTAAGGGATTTTGTTTGTTTGAGACTGGCGAATCTTATATTGCATTTTTTCATTACGCTCATCTACATTGACACGGATGCCGACGTTTTTCAAAGCATCAGCAACTTCCCACGCATAGTCAACGTGTGCTTCGTTTGACACAGGGATCACTGTGACTTGTGTTGGTGCGAGCCATGTTGGGAAAGCACCTTTATAAACTTCAGTCAGGTAAGCAACGAAACGTTCCATTGTTGAGACGATACCACGGTGAACCATGACTGGACGATGGCCTTCACCATCAGCACCGACATATTCAAGCTCAAAACGTTCTGGAAGCAAGAAGTCAAGTTGAATAGTAGACAAAGTTTCTTCGTTACCAAGTGCTGTTTTAACTTGCACGTCGAGTTTTGGTCCGTAAAAGGCTGCTTCGCCTTCTGCTTCAAAGTAATCCAACTCAAGCTCATCCATGGCAGCTTTCAACATGGTTTGGGCATTTTCCCACATCTCATCATTATCGAAATATTTCTCAGTATCTGCTGGGTCACGATAAGACAGGCGGAAGCGATAGTCTGTCACATTGAAATCTTCGTAAACGTCAGTCATGAGTTGCAATGTCCGTTTGAATTCATCCTTGATTTGGTCAGGACGAACGAAAACGTGACCATCATTAAGGGTCATTTCACGCACACGTTGCAAACCAGAAAGCGCGCCAGATTTTTCATAGCGGTGCATCATGCCAAGCTCGGCAATTCTAATTGGCAATTCACGGTAAGAATGGACGTCGTTTTTATAGACTTCGATATGATGCGGACAGTTCATAGGACGCAAGACGAGTTGTTCACCGTCACCCATGTCCATTGGTGGGAACATATCTTCGTGATAGTGATCCCAGTGACCAGATGTTTTATAGAAGTCAACACTGGCCATAATCGGTGTATAAACGTGTTGGTAGCCACGCGCGATTTCTTTGTCGACGATATAACGTTCAATAGTCCGACGAATTGTCGCACCATTTGGTAACCAGAAAGGCAGACCAGATCCAACTTCAGGGTTAACCATAAATAGATCTAGCTCCTTACCGAGCTTGCGATGGTCACGTTCCTTAGCCTCCTCACGCATTTTTAGGTAGGCTTTAAGGTCTTTTTTATCAAACCAAGCTGTGCCATAGACACGTTGCATCATGGCGTTGTCGCTGTTCCCTCGCCAATATGCGCCTGCAACATTTAAGAGGTGGAAGATTTGGATACGACCAGTTGATGGGATGTGTGGGCCACGACAAAGGTCAGTATATTCACCTTGGCTGTAGATGGTTAGGCCACCTTCATCTTCATTATGTTCTTCAATCAGCTCAAGTTTATAAGGATCAGCTGCAAAAATTTCTTGCGCTTCAGCTTTAGTCACTTCACGACGGATAGATGGCAGGTTTTCTTTGACGATTTTCATCATTTCAGCTTCGATACGCGGGAGGTCTTCATTAGAGATTTGACCTGCTGCGTTGTCTGTATCATAGTAGAAACCGTCTTGAATAGATGGGCCAACGCCTAATTTGATGTCAGGGAAAAGGCGACGTGCTGCTTGGGCAAATAAGTGAGCTGCTGAATGACGAAGCAAAGGCAAGGCATCTTCGTGGTCAGGTGTCACGATTTCAATCGTCCCATCTTCAGTGATCGCACGGTTTGTATCAATCAATTTACCATTAAATTTACCGGCCAATGCTTTTTTAGCTAGTGATTTACTGATCGACTCAGCAATTTCAAAAGTTGTCACGCCACTATCAAAAGATTTGACCGCGCCGTCTGGGAATGTGATTTGTATCATTTACTAATCTCCTTAATTAAGATGTTGAGGCGACTGCTTTGGTGCGTAGAATTTTCCCCCGCGACGAGTAATCGCAGGAGTGAATTAGGAAAGAGACTTAAAGACACGACAGTATCTGCGTACTTTTTATCTATTTCCCTAACACCAAGAAGCCGAAACTCAGTTGATTAAAAATATAAAAACGCCCTGCGTTCAATTATGAACACAGGACGTTAACACGTGGTACCACCTGACTTTATTTCCACCTCAAAAAGATGAAAAACTCTCAAGCCGTAACGTGGCAACACGTGATTTTTTTCAAAATCAGGTTCAGGGTACCTCTAAAAACTGCTTTTGCTCCTGCGGTTACTCGTCGCATGAAGTGCTTTGTGGCTTTTGAGCTAATCTTTTTAGCGCTAGGCATTGCGACAAGGCTTGTGGCTGCGATTACTCGCCACAAAAAGTGCATTTGCTACTGCATGGTGCGAAGCAATAACGATGCGATAGGAAAATTTAGCCAAAAGAGGCAAATCTGAATTTTTAGAGGTGCCCTGAATGATAAAGTAGTATTAATATCTTGATTTCACAGTGCTCTCACCACCCACTGCTCGCTAGTTGAGACCCTTCACTTAACTAAGTAGAGGAGTATCTCTCAAATCAGTATGATATTAACATGTCTTTATTGCTTTATTATAAAACTTTATTTAATCTTTGTCAAAAGCAAATACTCATTCAACTTGATTTCATTGTAGAAGGCTTAATGACCAGATAAGCCTTGATAGATTTTATCTAAATTCCATTTCATCATATCATAATAGGTATCACCCATTTGACCCTTTTTAGCCAGTGAATCAGTAAATATTTTAGATTGAATTGGCAAGCCCGTCTCTTTTGATACTTGTTCCATTGACTTAGGTGAAACAGAAGTTTCTACAAAAAGTCCTTTGACTTCTGACGCTTTAATTTTGGATAGTACCTCAGCCATTTGCTCTGGGGTACCTTGAGATTCTGTATTGATTTCCCAGATGTAGGCGGGTATCACGTGATAGGCTTTTGAAAAATATTTGAAGGCCCCTTCTGATGTAACCAGTAATCGCTGCTTTTCTGGAATATCCAGAAATTTTTCTTTGGCTGCAGCATCCAACTTTTTAAGTTTGGCAAGGTAAGTATCTGAGCGTTCCTGATAATAATTGGCATGTTTCGGGTCTTTAGCCTTTAAAACAGCTGTAATCGTCTCAACATACCTGATCCCATTGCCTAAATCCAACCAGGCATGGGGATCTTGTTCGGATTGATTCGTCGTTAGATATAGTGGTGTAACAGCGTCACTCGCCTCAAAAACTTGCTCCCTATCTTTTTTGTGGGCAGTTTTAATCAGTTTACTGAACCATCCACTCCCACCAGTTTCAAGATTCAAGCCATTATGGAAAATGACATCAGCCTGGGTCGTTTCAGAAATATCAGTGGGCTTGGGTTCGTATTCATGCGGGTCAACACCACGCGCAACGATGCTGTGAAGCGCAACCTTATCACCTGCAACTTGACGCACCATATCTTCTAAAATTGAGTTAGTCGTCACGACACGTAATTGATTACTTGATTGCTGATCAGCCGATTTATGATGATTGACAAAATAAAGGACACCGCCAAGTAATAAGGCCAAGGGGATAACTGTCAGGATAAGTTTTTTTATCAAATGAAAGTCCTATTCTAATCTATGCTTGTTTCAGTTTAAAGACCAAGCCTTGTTTGGGTGAGAAGATGAAAGATACACCGAAAATGAAGGCTGACACAAGGACAATAGCTGGACCTGATGACCAATTCAGTGTATAACTCAAAAACAGACCAATCAATGAAGCAAGTGCACCAAAAATTGCTGAATCAACAAGCATCCAATGTAATTTATTGGTCCACAGAAAAGCTGTCGCCGCCGGTGTGATCAGCATAGCAACCACTAAGATGATGCCAACGGTTTGTAGCGACGAAACTGTCACTAAGGTTAGCATCAGCATCAAAGCATAATGCACCATTTGAGTTCTCAACCCATAAGTTCGCGCAAAAGTTTCATCAAATGACGTGATCAATAATTCTTTATAGAAGATAACGATAAACAAAATCACAGCGATCAATACACAAGTCGTGGTAATTAAATCTCTATCACTGACTGCTAAAACATTCCCAAAAAGAATATGGTGTAAATTACTAGAACTCTCTGCCAATGAGATTAAAACAAAACCTAGCGCGTAAAATGCACTGAAGACAATCCCAATCGCTGTATCATTTTTGAGCTTGCTGTGACTCGCAACATAACCAATCAACATGGCCGCTAAAATCCCAAAAATGGAAGCTCCTAAAAGCAGGTTGATCCCTAACATATACGCAACTGCTACACCTGGTAACACGGCGTGAGAAATGGCATCCCCCATTAAAGATAAGCCTCTCAAAATGATGAAACTGCCGATCACACCACTCATAACACCAACCAAGATTGAGGTAATCAAGGCTGCTTGTAAAAAATTATACTGCCCCAATGCTGATAAAAATTGACTGATACTAGCCATGGTCTTCACTATCTCCTGTCATGTCTTGCTCAAATAAGAGTTTCCCAAAATCCAAACTAAAGGCTTTTTGAATATTAGCCATTTGATAGGTTTCAGTAACTGGACCTTGCGCGACAATACCACGCTGAATGATCACCAAGTCATCAAAATATTGCGTGACTTTATTCAAATCATGATTAACCACAATAATTGTTTTTCCAACATCAGACCATTTTTTTAGGATTCCCATAATTTTTTGCTCACTGGACATATCAATCCCGACAAAAGGTTCATCTAGGATGATAACTGTTGCATCTTGAACAATAGCTCTCGCAACAAAAACACGCTGCAACTGACCTCCTGATAAACTGCCAATTTGACGCTCTTTAAAATCAACCAAATCAACTTGTGCTAACGCTTCAAGAGCAGCTTGCTTTTCGAGCGGACCTGGACTTTTAAAAAGCCCTAACTTAGGATATGTGCCCGTCAATACAAGATCTAAAACATTAATCGGAAAGGTCAAATCGACCGCTGAACGTTGTTCGACATAGGCAATTTGATCTCTAACTTTTGCTAGAGATTCACCCTGAATATAAGTTTGACCACTTTGACATTTAATTAATCCAAGTGCCCCTTTGATTAAGGTTGATTTACCAGCACCATTCGGTCCGATAATCCCTGTAATTTTTCCCTTTTGAACTGTTAATGACACTTGATCCAAAATCAGCTCCCCTTGGTATGCTACTGTTAAATTTTTGATCTCAAACATTTTTTACCTTCTAAACCAGATTTATTTAATGAAACATATCTACGATCAACTTGATATTCAAAATCGTCAAAGCGATGGCTGCAATCCAACCCAATGCTGCGATGACTTTATTATTTCTAAAGCGTTTGCCCATGATTTTTTCATTAGAGGTAAAATATACTAGAGGAATCATTGAAACAGGTAAGGCAATGGATAAGAAGACTTGTGACTGGATCATCAAGGTGTCCAAACCACCTTCACGACCGTGGTAATAAATCGCTGCAATCAAAACCGGAATGACTGACAGACCACGGGTAATCAAGCGACGGGCCCAAGTTGGCATTTTTAAATTAATAAAGCCTTCCATGACGATTTGACCAGAGAGTGTTCCTGTAATTGTTGAATTTTGTCCAGATGCTAAAAGCGCAACCGCAAATAAAGTAGAGAGTACAGGACTTGCTACGGCACCTGCTAATTTGTTATCTTGTAAGGCGTTGTAAAGCGAGGTAAAAGTACCCAGACCTTCACCACGACCGAAGAACATGGCAGCACCCAAGACAAGCAAGAGCGTATTAATGATAAAGGCAACCGTTAATTGGATATTCGAATCCCAGGTAGAGAAACGAACGGCACGCGCCACATCGTCTTCATCTTGACGGTTATAGTTTCGGGCTTGAGCAATCGATGAATGCAAATACAGATTATGTGGCATAACGGTTGCCCCCACAATCCCCAGTGCCATCGTCAGCTGACTACGATCAAAAATTTCCTTTTGTGGTATAAAGCCTTTAAGCATGTCCGCAATGACGGGGTCAGAAATGGCGACTTCATAGACGAAGACAATCATGATGACGGAAATTAGGGTAATGACGATGGCTTCGATTTTTCGGAAGCCGAGCTTCATCAAGAAGAGTAAAAGCAGGACATCAAAAACAGTCAGGATAACGCCCCAGATGATAGGTAGACCAAATAATAAATTCAGGGCAATAGCGCCACCAATGACTTCAGCGATATCTGTTGCCATGATCGCAAGCTCCGTGATGATCCAAAGGACGAAACCAAGTTTTCTGCCAGTATGTTTGCGTGTGGCTTGTGCCAGATCCAAACCAGTAACAATACCAAGTTTAGAGGCCATGTATTGCAAAAGCATGGCGATCAAACTTGAAACGAGGACGACGGACAAGAGAAGATAGCCGTACTGAGCACCCCCACCGATTGAGGTAATCCAGTTACCTGGATCCATATAGCCTACTGCAACTAAGGCACCCGGTCCTGAAAAGGCTAAAATATTTTTCCAAAAGCTGTTGTTTTTAGGGATTTCAACTGTCCCATTAATCTCTGCCAAACTTGGACCATTGGCATACTTGACAAATTTCTTGTGTTCTTTCATGATTGCTCCTATTTAAGATATTCAGGCAAGGCCTCACCTGAACTCGGTTTATTCCTAGTTGATAGTTATAATATTAATGACTGTAGTAGGTCAACTGCCAGTCTTTTTTCTGAAAATGCGGAATGACGAATCTAGCATCGTCATCTGTTCTAGCGATGACTGACCCATCAGTCAAAACACTCGTAAGGGTAATGAATTTGGGAGGTGTCTGATTTAGGCAGATCAAAAAATCTTTGGCTTCTTGTGTAAGCGATGCTACTTCATAACGATAGCCGACTTTAGCTTGGTTGAGGTCATGGGTGATCGTCTCACCTTCCCAAAATCTCTCTGCAGGAATTTCTGAACCATGCGGATCAGTTTTTGGAAACTGCATGAGACTATACAAGCGTTCCACCAATCTTTTAGATGAGGAATGTTCCAAGTTCTCAGCTTCTTCGTGGACTTCATCAATCTGATAACCGGCTTGTTCAACTAAAAACGTCTCCCAAACACGATGGGACTTAATAATAAATCTAGCTTCACGGTAACCCTCAGGTTTTAAGAGTACCCCGTAATATTTTTTATGCTCGACTAACTTTTTCTTAGCCAGGCGTTTTATCATCTCTGTTGCACTAGGTGCCGAAACTTTGAGATAGTTGGCAACATCTGTGATACCAACCATCTTATCCTTTTTTTCTTCTAGCTGATAAATGGCTTTCAGATAATCTTGTTCTGTTTTTGAAAATTCGTCCATATCGTACTTTCTAATTGTTTATAGTCAATAGTTTAGCACTACCTAAATTATTTGTCAAGCATTTTCAGTTTGATCTATCAGAACTTTCCTAGGTGAATACCGTGTTTGGTCTATTAGTTGATTGATTCCCTAACTTCAATTAATTAATAACTGATCTATTCTGAACGAATAATTTAACATGTGCTAATCTTTTTTACAACCTTATTTTTTAGGCAATGCTAAAAAAAGCCTGACTTGTCGTCAGACTTTAATGTAAGCTTAACAAAATCGCTTTACTCAAACCAGCTATCAACAATTTTAGGATTGGCTTTGAGCCATTTATCAGCTGCTTCAGTAGGTTTCATACCAGATTGAATATCTAGCATAACACTCGCCATGTCAGCTGTTCCCCATTTAAATTTTTCCAAAACTTTGTAAGCTTCTGGGTGATCAGATTTCAAGTCCTTACGTGCGATTGTTTTGATGGTTTCTTTGCCACCCATGGCACCTTTAGGATCTTCTAGATAATGCAATTTATACTTACTAAACATCCAGTGCGGTGACCAGCCTGTTATGACTATCTCTTCTTTATTTTTATAGGCTTTCTCGAGTGCTGATACCATGGCCCCACTTGACGAAGCTTGGAGGCTCCAATCCGAAAGGTTTGGATAGGCCTTGATTGTGTTTTCAGTCGCGACCATCATGCCTGCACCTGGTTCAATGCCAGTGATGATTTGCTTGGCCTGATCTGTCAAATCTGAGATAGACTTAGCTGACATATAATCTGGCACGACAAGTCCTGTTTTGACGCCGGTCAGATTTGTCCCAACGACTGTTAGATCATTTTGATATTTTTTAAGCAATGGACCATGTGTTATCGGCAACCAAGCGGATAAAGAAGCATCAATTTGACCATTGGCTACTGATTGCCAGAGCACTGAATTATCAAGTGGTGTTAAACTAACGTCATAACCATGCGCCTTGAGCGCTTGTCCAATGACATTTGTACTGGCAACTTCTGAGTCCCACTCGACATAACCTAGACTAATTTTTTCATGACTTTGATTCGTTGTCGCAAAAGAATTGACGACGCCTCCACCGATCATTATCAAAAGCGTTGCGATGACAGCCCAACGACGTTTTTGATTTTGCGGTAATTTTTGACCAGGTTTGGTGTTTAATTTTTGAGCAAAACGGTCGATGATGATGGCAAGAATTACTAAGGCTAGACCATTTACAAAGCCTGCGCCGATATCTGCGTGCTGTACAGCTGTTAGAACACCGCGACCGAGACCCGGTGCACCGATCATACTTGCGGTCACAACCATTGATAGTGCAAGCATAATCGTTTGATTGGCACCTGCTAGAATGGTATTTTTGGCATTGGGTAATTCAAGTTTCAGTAATTTTTGCCAAGAGGTTGACCCAAATGAATCCGCCGCTTCAACCAGATCAACTGGCACTTGGCGAATCCCTAGATTGGTCATCCGAACGACTGGTGGCAAGGCAAAGATGATCGAGGCAAAGACACCTGGTACCACACCAATCCCGAAGAAGGCAACAGCAGGAATCAAGTAAACAAAACCTGGCATGGTTTGCATAAAGTCTAAAATCGGTTGTACAATAGCTTGTGTTCGATCAGATTTGGCCATGGCAATCCCAAGTGGCACGCCAATGATTAAGGATATCAAGGCTGACATGATGACCAAGGTCATGGTATTCATCAAATCTTGCCAGAGTCCTTGGTTAGCAATTAACAATAGGCCCGCCAGCGTAAAGATTGGAAAGCCCCATCTTCTAGGTGATGTGATGACAGCGATCATAAAGATACCTGCAATCATCAAGAACATGGGAATGGCCAAAAGACCATCCGTCATGGCTGTCATGATCGTATTACCTGCGCTTTGAATGACATTAAAAAGACCTGATAAGTGTTGGGTTAACCAGTCCACACCATCTGACACCCATTTTTCAACAGGGAGTTGACCAATAAGTAAAGTGTTCATCTTATGCTTCCTCCTTTTTGACTGGCTCTGTCACGAGTGTCTCCGCTTCATGAGACTTGAGCGTTTCACACGTTGTTGTGTCAGAATCTGTATCCGCTAAAGCTTCAAGGACGAGTCCTCTAATGACAACACCACGCAAACGGCCATCTTCGACAACGGCAACTGGCGTTGTGGCATCGTAGATAATCGGTAGAATATCTGAGATTAAAGTATCTGGCGAGATGATTGGCATGTCAACAATGACATCTAATAATGGCAATTGTGCCTTACGTGCCCGAACTGCTGCATCCGCTGATAGATAACCTCGGAAACTTCGATGTCTACCCACCGCAACAAGTCCTGAGACTTCCTCTTCTTGCATTCTGCGAAGGGCAACCGTTGGCCCGTCCACTGCAACATTGGTCGTCAAAGCTGGGATCATGATATTTTCTGCGACTAGGACCTTAGAGCGGTCAACGCCTTCTGTAAAGGTTTTGACGTAGTCATTTTCAGGGTTGGTTAGGATTTCTTCGCCCGTGCCGACCTGCATGAGTTTGCCGTCTTTCATGATGGCGATGCGATCGCCGATTCTCAGAGCTTCATCGAGGTCATGTGTAATGAAGATAATCGTTTTTTGGACGTTGGCTTGCAGGTCTAAAAGTTCATCTTGCATTTCTCGACGAACCAGTGGATCTAGCGCTGAGAAGGCTTCATCCATAAGTAAGATATCTGGATCATTGGTCAAAGCTCGCGCCAAGCCAACACGCTGTTGCATACCGCCTGATAACTGATCTGGATACTGGTCTTTAAAGGCCAATAATTTGGCATTTTCAAGCGCGTGTTCAGCACGTTTCTGACGTTCTTCTTTTGGAACACCTTGAATTTCAAGGCCAAACTCCGTGTTTTCGAGAATTGTCCGATGTGGCAATAAGGCAAAGTTTTGGAAGACCATAGACATCTTGCGACGACGGATTTCTAGCAATTCTTTTTTATTGAGTTTGGTGATGTCTTGTCCGTCAATGATCAGTTGTCCTGCTGTTGGCTCAGACAAGCGATTCAGGAGTCGGATCAAGGTCGATTTACCTGACCCTGAGAGCCCCATGATGACGAAGATTTCACCTTCATTGATGGCTAGATTAATATCATAGACACCGACAGTGCTACCTGTCTTTTTAAGAATTTCGTCCTTACTGACGTTTTGTTTGACTAACTCGAGTGCCGCTTTCCGACGCTTTCCGAATATTTTAGTCAATTGTTTAATTTCAACTTTCGGCATAAATTCCCCCTTTTTATTCCGCTTTTGTGATAAAATTAGCTTACAAGTGACAACCTTTATTGAAAAACAAGTTGCCACCTAAGTGACAATTCTAATGATACACACAAATTGTCACTTTGTCAAACATTGCCACTTATTTTTTGTAGATTTTAATAATAGAAAGACCCTCATATGAAAACAGTTCGCGAACCTCGCTACCGTCAAATTGCCTATGCCATTGCTGAAAAGATCGCTGATGGTACCTACCCGATTGGAGCCAAACTCCACGCTAGATCTACTCTTTCGGCACAGTTTGGTGTGTCATCCGAGACAGCGCGTAAAGCCATCAGCATTTTAAATGACTTGGATATCGTCCAACCTGTTCATGGCTCTGGTGTCACAATTTTATCTCAGGAGAAAGCCAAAAATTTCTTGAATCAAGCTGAAGAAACTTCAACGATCCAGACCTTACATGCGCAAATCGATAATATCATGACCGTTCAAAAAACGGCTATTGACAATTTATCAGAGTCACTTGCTACCTTATTTGAACAGACAGCTCGTGTACAGAAAAAAAGCCCCTTGGCACCACACGAACTCTTACTTTCCGAAGATTGTGACGCGATTGGGCAGTCTATCGGTCAGCTTAATTTTTGGCAAACGACAGGTGCAACCATTGTTGCAATATTGAATCATGATGAACTGGTCTTATCTCCTGGTCCCTATGCGATTTTGGAGAAAGGTGATACTGTCTACTTCGTCGGAAATGAAGCTACTTTTCAAAATGTCAAATCATTCTTTTATCCAGCCGGATAATCAAGAATGTAATAAAAAAATAGGCTATGAACGATTTCCCATGTTAATTGGAATTTTCATAGCCTATTTCTGTGTGTAAACTTTACTAAAAACTGTATGGTGCCAGATTCATCGTTAAAAACATTACGAAATTAGTTGAAAAACTTCTGATTCTTTAGCAAATCGGCATTCTTTTAGCTAAACAATGCGAAATTGGTTGGAAATCCTTTGATTATTGACCAAATCGACATTCTTTCTGAGAAACAATCCGAAATTGGTTAAAAATATCTTGTTTCTGCGAAAAGATAAAATCAATAAACAATCCAATATACAAAAAAAGCTAATCACATTGACTCCGTATGATTAACTTTTTGTCTGTTAACTTGAACTTTAACTTAATTTTATTCAGCTTAGGCACCAAATACTTTGAAATGATCTTCGTCAGCCATAAATTCTTTAGGACCGACTTCTTGTTCTGGTGAACCAACAACGAGTTGACCACGGAGATTCCATGAAGCTGGGAGATCATAAGTTTTAGCAACAGTTGCGTTGATGACTGGATTGTAATGTTGCAAGTTTGCACCTAGACCAAGTTCACTCAAAGCTACCCATGCATTAACTGAAGCAATACCTGTTGATTGTTCAGACCAAACTGGGAAATTTTCAGCATAAAGTGGGAATTGTTCTTGCAAACCTTTCACCACATCAGTATCTTCAAAGAAGAGCGCTGTCAATCCAGCAGCCGCAAAGCTGTCCAATTTAGCTTTAGTGCCTTCCCAAGCTGACTCAGGAACACCTTGACGATCCATTTCAGCTTTAAGGTCAGTGGCAATGATTTCTTGCCAAAGTTTTTTGTGTTCAGCACCCGCCAAAATCAAAACACGTGATGTTTGGCTGTTAAATGCTGAAGGTGATAACTTAACTGCTTCTGTAATGGTTGCTGTTGCTTTTTCAACATCTACTGCATCGCCTAATGCATAGATAGAACGACGATTTGCTAATGATTCCAAGAATGACATAATTTTTCTCCTAATTTGAACTTCAAGCTAACTTCCTAGGAAAATAAATGATTTGTAGAACCTACGCAAGCGTAGAAACTTTAAATCCCTAATTTTCTACGAAAGTTTACAACTACGTCGCACCGCTTTTAGTATCATCCGTTAAATAAATTTAATATTTTAGGAGACGTCTTCTATGTGGGTTCGATTTTCATTTACTATCTCGAACACTTTAATACCTTCGCCTCACGTTTACAAATGTAATTTTAACACAATAATTTACAATTGTAAACTATTTAGATCGCAAAAAAATTTTACTTTTCAAATCCTCCAAATTATAGAAAAAAGAGTTAGTTTCCTAACTCTTAAATTGACAATGCTTATGAGGATTCGTACCCGATGTTTTCGCATAGGGCAGTCGATTTTCAAAGGTCTCAACTGGATGCCACTCTTCTAAAAGCGCAAGACCATGATATTGTTGTAAGTCTTCTGCACATTCTATACACCAACGTTTCTCAGACTTTACCCAGAAAGCAGATAAAAAATCTTCCTGACTTTTAAACTCTGGGTAATCCTGTGCTAGGCGTTGCCACTCTTGCTTATAGACCTTCAATGCCTCGTAAAAATTTTCAAATTCATATTTAGCGATAATATCATCTCGCCAA
>NZ_BCVN01000045.1 GCF_001591765.1 Pseudolactococcus raffinolactis NBRC 100932
GAATTTCTATAAAGATGATTCTTTGCAGATACTAAAAAGTGATACCCTTCCAAGGCATCACTTCCGAGTCATGATAATCGTAACACGTTGTCTACACGACTGTAAACATGTGGATCGTGTGTTGCGATGATTAGTGTTATCTCATCTCCAACCAGCTGCATCAAGATATCAATGATTTCTCGACCAGTATCTTCATCTAAAGCTCCGGTTGGTTCATCCGCTAAAATAATCGACGGTTGTTTTAACATCAACTTAGCAATGGCAACTCTCTGTGCCTCACCACCAGATAAAGAAAAGATCTTACGTTTCATATCATGATAGATAGATCCACTTGCTTTAGGACTTGTACCATTAACGCCTCTTGCTCTGCACGACTTTCTTTTTTACCCACAAAAGCTAAAGTGAGATTATCTTTAATGCTCTCATTATCAATCAAGCCATAATTTTGAAAGAGGTAGCCTAAATAGTCCCTAAAATAAACTCTTTCAGAAAGTTTGTTCAAGTTTTTTCCTTCTAATAGCACTTCACCACTGTCTGGCATTTCTAGTCTGCCAATCATGTTGAGTAAAGTAGTTTTACCCGAACCTGATTTGCCTGTCAAAGCATAGCTCTTACCCGCTTCAAACTGATAATCAAAGTGAGACAAAACTTCATAACCATCATAACTTTTACCAATATCTTTTAATTCAATCATCTCATTCTCCTTTCAAAGTTGCAAGGCTTGCAGTTTTACTCGCATAAACCTGCCTGATAAAAACAGCCAAAATGATTCCTAAAAATAGAAATGGAATCAACAAGGTTAAGGCAGGTAGATGTGTCACGAAAATCATGACCACTGAAAAACCAATCATAATCAGTAGTTGCGTTAAGTAATGCTTGTGTATTTCGAACAAGGATTTGCCTGCTAAACACGCCACTGCAAATTTCTTACGATTTTGGTACAAATAAATCAGGTTCATGAGCGAGATTAGGAAGACAGCACTCATGAGTGCCATAATAGATGCAACCACCATAAAGAGTTGCTGTGTTCTGACACCTGCCAATCTATTAGCGACTGCAAACTTACCATTTGAAAAAGAACCTAGGCTGTTTTCCAGACCATGTTTTTTAATCAAAGCATCTGTCAATGGACCATCTGAAAATTGCACCTGCCCCTTGCTAATCCAAGAAAAGACCTTATCAGTTCCGTCAAAAGTCTGAGGCGTTACCACAATCAGTAAAGGATTTTTAATGAAAGATCTATTATCAACCGCAGTCCACCCGAACATCCGAAAAGTAAAAAGCTCTTTTGATGGTACCTGATAAATTGCTGATATA
The DNA here is from genome assembly GCF_001591765.1 of Pseudolactococcus raffinolactis NBRC 100932. Classification (GTDB taxonomy): domain Bacteria; phylum Bacillota; class Bacilli; order Lactobacillales; family Streptococcaceae; genus Pseudolactococcus; species Pseudolactococcus raffinolactis. The sequence goes on from NZ_BCVN01000045.1 coordinate 1,318, forward strand.
GCTTCTATGCCTAAAGGTTTATCTGAGTATGAATTCATCTTCTCAGACCACGCAGCTACCAGTTCCTTTTTCTGTTTACTTTGAGTTTCTGGTATGAGTATTCCATAGGTTTTATCTGGCATATTAGCCAGTTTTTCAGATAATGTGCTATCAAGTCTAATGCCTACCTTCTCTAAATAATTATATGTCACATAGAGCACATTTTCCTCAACATGTGGTGTGGGAAAGTATTGATCTATTTTTGATAAATTATTGAAGTTATCTGAGACGATGAGCATCTCTTCTTTCTCATTCGCTTCTAGTAGAAAATTTGACAATTGTTGTCTATATCCGTCTTTACTACCAGCTAATGAACTTGGTGCGATGTAGTCATATTTTGACCAAGCTACCTGTGCATGCTCTAATCGTTGAATTTCCTTGTGATTATTTAAGACATTAGCAAAGGAAAAGATGAGGCATATCAAAGCCAGCAATTGTAGGACTAAGACCATATTCATCAAGGCGCCTAGAGGCACTCGGTGTTTGATGACAAGATTAATTTTTTGACGTTGTAAAAACAGATAAGTGATGCCACCTACAAACACCTCTACACCTACCAAGACAAACACCCAAAAAAGCACTGGGAAAAGTAAAACTCCAAAATACATGGCATGCTTGAGATTAAGCATATATAAAATTAGACTGCTGATACCCAAAAGCAGACTAGCTGTTATGAATAAGAAAGCAAGACGCTGCCTGATGCCTGAAAAAGCAAGGACAAAACCTGACATGCCCGACAGACGCTGGATCCCTTGTTTTTTCAAGTTCGCCGTTACTTGAGCCATGAGTAAAGCTATATAGGAAATGATAAAAAGTAGCGTGCCGATGATAAGCCGTAGATCAAGCATGGCTGAAATTCCCTGAAAACGCCAGTCAGTATCAGCAAGTACCGTCTGATTCCCTAAATCATTTAGGCGTTTAGATAAAGTCTTAGCATCAATCCCTTTACCGAATATAAAATAGTAAACATCATCACCACTATTTTCAAGATATTTTTTCCCTTTTTGCTCTGGAAAATCATGCGGCAGCTTTCCCTTACCAAACTTTTGAAATGTTGGTTGATTATCCTGTTTACCATCTGTACTTGCGACCATAATCTGCTTAGCGATTAAAACATGTTTTTCTTTGGCAATATCAGCCATGACCTCTTTTATGTTAGTTTTGGCTTTTAAAACAAGGACTCCTCCGTCTGCCCCTACAAACATCTGTTTGTGTTTTGCAATCACAATAAAGGTACCCAGTGATACAACCATAGCAACTGATAAGACGATTAGTATCTTTTCTAGTTTTTTATACATTGTAGATCCCTCTTTTGAAAAAAGACTGAGACTTGCGTCTCAGCCCCTTATTCTAGTCTTTATTACCAATAGTTATAATAGAAAGAACACTTCTCAGTGATATTACGACCAACGAGAGCTTTGGCCCACACACCCGCATCTTGTGTATCAGAGTCATCACGACCAGTATTATTATTTTTAACGGTCGCTGAATGGGTTTTACTTCCATGGTGGTAATTTGAGTACGCTGAACTAAAATTGTATCCATAGTTCCAAGTCCCCTCCGATGGCTCCGCTGCTTTTGCTGCAAGACCTCCTGTAGCCAGTAGTGTTGCTGCAGAAAGCGTCAAAAGTAATGTTTTAGTTTTCATTTTTGAAAATCTCCTTATTCTATTTGGGTGTTCTTACAAACACACTTGAAAAATAATGGGTAGAGACATATCAATGGCCTTAATATGTCTATTTTTTGTACTCTTAATTGCACTGCGCGCGGATGCAATTTAAAACTAATTTTGCGCCAAATTAGTAGGGAATACAAAAATAAAGCAAGGGGCAAGAATTAGCTAAAAACTCACTTTCTTGCTTTTTCACCCTTATGATAACACTAGAAAAAACACTTTTCAAGCGTTTTCATTAAAAAACATGTATTTTTAAAATTAGAAAATAAACCCTTATTTCAAAAGCTTTCCTATTTAAATAGCAACCCCAAAAACTATAAATTCATTATTTTTTACGTTATTTTTTAAACAATACCTCATTATACTTATTTATTAATTTATAATCCTAAAAACTAAAAAAGTCTAGGCACATAGCCTAAACTTTTCATCTGTCCGAGAGATACGGTCAACCTCTAGTCCATCGCCTTAATCTCCAATATCGTATCGCGAATTTGTGCCGCAAGCTCATAATCTAAATTACCAGCCGCTTCATTCATTTGTTCAGTCAGCGTTTTAACTGCTGCCTGACGTTCTTTGCGGGTCATCGTCTCATAGTCCACTTCGACAACTTGTCCATCATCGGCAACCTTAGTCAAACCAATCTTATCCCGAATCTCCTTGATAATCGTCGTCGGTGTGATCCCATGTGCCGTATTATAGGCAATCTGCGTCTCACGACGCCGAGCAGTCTCATCAATCGCAATTTTCATCGACTCCGTCATCTTATCGGCATACATAATCACGCGACCTTCCGAGTTCCGCGCCGCGCGCCCAATCGTCTGAATCAAGCCACGCGCATTGCGCAAGAATCCTTCCTTATCGGCATCCAGAATCGCCACCAAGGACACTTCAGGCACATCGATCCCTTCACGCAAGAGATTAATCCCGACCAGCACATCAAACACACCCAGCCTTAAATCACGCAGAATCTCCGTCCGCTCAAGCGTTTTAATATCCGAGTGCATGTATTTGACCTTGACACCCATTTCCTTGAGATAATCGCTCAAATCCTCAGCCATTTTCTTGGTCATGGTCGTGACAAATGTCCGTTCGTTGCGCTCAGCGCGCAGATTAATCTCGCCTAGGAGATCATCAATCTGACCCATGATGGGACGAACCTCTACGATTGGGTCAAGTAGACCAGTCGGCCGAATGATCTGTTCAACAATCGTATCCGTCTGCTCCAGTTCATAATCACCAGGCGTCGCAGAAACATAGACAATCTGATGCACATGGCTTTCAAATTCTTCTCGTCTAAGTGGTCGGTTATCAAGTGCACTTGGTAAACGGAAACCGTAATTAACCAGCATCTCTTTACGTGACCGGTCACCATTATACATCCCTTTGATTTGACCCATGGTCATGTGACTTTCATCAATCATGATCAAGAAATCATCAGGGAAAAAGTCTAGCAAGGTATAAGGTGGCTCACCTTCAGTACGACCATCCATGTGACGCGAATAGTTTTCGACACCGTTGGTATAGCCCATCTCACGCAACATTTCGATGTCATAGTTAGTCCGCTGCTCCAAACGCTGCGCTTCTAACAACTTACCTTCCTCGTTAAAGTGTTTGAGTTGTGCTTCTAATTCGGCTTCAATTTTAGCAATCGACTCTTCCATGTGTTCGTCATTGGTCACAAAGTGGGTTGCGGGGAAAATCGCCAAATGCTCCACTTCGCCCAAGACATGACCAGTCAAGGCTTCAATCTCACGAATTCGCTCGATTTCATCACCGAAAAACTCAACACGAAAGGCGTTCTCATCACGAGAGGCTGGGAAAATTTCGACCACATCGCCACGCACGCGGAATTTACCACGCTGGAAGTCAATGTCATTGCGCTCAAACTGGATATCAACTAAGCTATTGAGCAAGTGGTCTCGTGAGATTTCAAGACCCGGTCGCAAACTGACCACATTATCAGCATATTCCTTGGGATTCCCCAAACCATAAATACAGCTAACCGATGCGACGACAATGACATCATTGCGCTCTAAAAGCGAGCTCGTCGCACTGTGGCGGAGCTTGTCGATTTCGTCATTGACCGAGCTGTCTTTTTCGATATAGGTATCAGAGCTTGGCACATAAGCCTCTGGCTGATAATAATCGTAGTAAGACACGAAATACTCGACCGCATTATTGGGGAAAAACTCTTTGAACTCACCGTAGAGCTGACCGGCAAGGGTTTTGTTGTGGGCGATGACAAGCGTTGGCTTGTTTTCACGCGCAATCACCTGACTCATGGTATAAGTCTTACCAGTCCCCGTCGCTCCCAGCAAGATTTGTGCCTTCTCACCATTTTCGATCCCTTCAGCTAGCGCTTCAATCGCTGTCGGTTGATCACCAGATGGCTCATACTTTGAAATTAACTCAAATTTTCTTGACGTATCTTTTTCTATCATAGGTCAATTTTACCATTTTTGACCCCTGTTTTGTGGTATAATGAATGTGAATTCATTAAAAAGAGGTTATCATGTCAATACAAGAAAAATTAATCAAAGCTAGTCATTTAATCGACATGGACGATATCGTGCGTGAAGGCAATCCAACGCTTCGCGCGGTAGGTGCCGACGTTGAACTACCACTCTCTGACGAAGATATTATCTTAGGAGAAAAGATGTTGGAATTCTTACGTAACTCGCAAGATCCTGTCATGTCTGAAAAAATGGGCCTACGTGGTGGTGTTGGCCTTGCTGCGCCACAACTCGATGTCTCTAAAAAAATCATCGCTTGCCTTGTTCCTAAAGAATTTGAAAGCGAAGAAGCCGCTGAAAAAGCCAACGAGGCTTACAGCCTAGCAACAATTATGTACAATGCTAAAATCGTGGCACATTCCGTTCAAGATGCAGCCCTTGCTGATGGCGAAGGTTGTCTATCTGTTGACCGCGATGTCCCAGGCTACGTCGTTCGCCACGCGCGTGTCACAATCGACTATATCGATAAAAACGGCGACAAACAACGCATCAAACTTAAAGGCTACGATGCCATGGTCGTCCAACATGAGATTGACCATACCAATGGTGTTATGTTTTACGATCGCATCAACGAAGCTGATCCTTTTTCGATTCAAGATGGCATGTTGATTATTGAATAAAGACAAAAACGTTCTGACAGACTTTGACTGTTAGAACGTTTTTTTTATTAGACTCTAAAAAAGAGCTACATCAGCTCTTTTTCATCTATTTAAGCGTCAGCAGAGCCTGCATCAGCTGTTGTTTCTGCTATAGCTCCATCCGTTGTTGCGTCATCAGACTGATTGACAATGACGATTTGATCATCAATGACGTCTGCTGTGAGCATTTTATGTTCGGGATGTTCGATATAAAAATCTGCGATGGCATCTTCGATATGGTCTTGGATAGTCCGGCGGAGTGGTCGAGCGCCCATTTTCGGATCATAACCAAGATCAACTAATTTTTCTTTGACTGCTTGAGTTACGTCCAAATGGATTTCATTTCTTGAAATCTGTGCATTAACGTCAGCCAGCATCAAGTCAACAATTTGCAGGAGATTGTCTTTACTTAAGGCTTTGAATTCAATGATGCCGTCAAAACGGTTCATGAACTCAGGGCTGAAGAAATCACCAAGTTGACCTAAGACAGAGTTTGTCGTGCCTTCACGAGCTGCACCGAAGCCGACATTGGCTTCTACTTTACCAGTCCCTGCATTTGAGGTCATGATGATAATCGTGTCCTTAAAGCTAATCGTACGACCTTGAGCATCGGTCAGACGACCGTCGTCCAAGATTTGTAAGAACATGTGCATAACATCTGGATGGGCTTTTTCGATTTCGTCCAGTAAGATCAATGAATAAGGATTGCGACGGACTTTTTCAGTCAGTTGCCCTGCTTCTTCATAACCAACATAACCAGGAGGCGCACCAATCAGCTTGGCCACACTGTGTTTTTCCATGTATTCGCTCATATCGAATCGAATCATGCTGTCTTGACTACCGAAAAGCTCCAGGGCTAATTGCTTAGCAAGTTCTGTTTTACCAACACCCGTTGGTCCGACAAACATAAAGCTACCGATTGGGCGATTGGCTTTCCCAAGGCCTACACGGTTACGACGGACTGCCTTGGAAATTTTATCAATGGCATCATCTTGACCAATGACATGCGCTTTCAAGTCATCGGCTAAATTGATTAACTGCGTTTGTTCTTTTTCTTTCAAATCACCTACAGGAATCTTCGTTTTTTCTTCAATGATAGATTCGATGTCTTTTTCAGTGATGACTGGTGTTTCTTCATCCGTCAATTCTTGCTTAGATAATTCTCGCAATTTGGCGATTTGATCACGGAAATGTGCTGCTTTTTCGAAGTCTTCAGAACGCAAGGCTTCATTTTTGGCATCTTCAGAAGACTGAATCCGTTTGGCAATTTCCTGAGGATCAAAGAATTTTAAGGTCAGATTTTTCTTAGATCCAGACTCATCTAACAAGTCAATGGCCTTGTCAGGCAAGAAACGATCTTGAATATAACGGTTAGACAAGATGGCTGCCTGTTCAATCGCTTCATCCGTATATTTCACGTGATGGTAGTCTTCATAACGTTTTTTGAATCCCGCGTAAAATAGTAATCGTTTCATCAACAGAAGGTTCATCAACTTTAACTGGTTGCATCCGACGTTCAAGCGCAGCATCTTTTTCAATGATCCGATATTCATTTAGCGTTGTTGCACCGACCAGCTGCAATTCACCACGAGCCAATGCTGGCTTCAAAATGTTGCCAGCATCCATATTACCATCGCCAGCAGACCCAGCACCCACGATTTCATGGATTTCATCGATGAAAAGAATCACATCTTGACGGTCAGAGATTTCTTTCATCAATTTTTGCATGCGCTCTTCAAATTGACCACGAATCCCTGTCCCTTGAACCAAACTCACAACATCTAGTCGAATAACTTCTTTATTTTGTAGTTTTTGTGGTACATCACCATCAACGATTTTTTGGGCTAAGCCTTCAACGACAGCAGTTTTACCAACACCAGGTTCGCCAATTAAAACAGGATTATTTTTAGTCCGGCGATTGAGAATTTCAATCACGCGAGTAATTTCCTGATCACGTCCAATGACTGGGTCAATTTCACCTTTACGGGCACTTTCAGTCACGTTAAAACCGAAGTCTTCTAGCATACCTTTGGGTTGTGCGTTTCCTGCACGACCACGAGGTGGTTGACCACCATTACCACCACGACCAGTCTGTGTTGGCGGTGTGGCATTGTCTGGTCGGCCATTAGGATGGTTCATATTATTACCTAATGTTCCGAAAAGATCATCGAAGGGATTATAGTTAGCATCTGATTGATTGGTTGCGCCTTGGTTAGCACCACCACCAAAAAGATTTGTAGGTCCACCTGATTTCATGATTTGGTAACAGTTTTGGCAGAGATCATTTTGTTTTTTGACACCATTTACATTTGTGTAGAGGTGAATCGTTGCTTCATTAAGCTGACAATTTTGACAGAGCATAGACGGTAACTCCTTTACAGTTTGCAAATCCTTCTCTAGATTTAAAATTTTCATACTTTGGAAAGATTTGATTATTTTTAGTTTGTTTTAAAGGATAATTGGCGTTTGACCAATTTTGACCTTTAATCATATTATATGCTTATTGTAATCTATTTTCAAGAAAAATGCTCATTTAAAATCATATTAGGGCACAAAAAAAACGCCGTTTGACGTCTTTTGAGTTACTAATATCAATGATTTACATAAAATCTCGTAATTGTTTGCTACGTCTTGGATGACGTAATTTTTTCAAAGCCTTGGCTTCAATTTGACGAATCCGTTCACGAGTTACTTTGAATTGTTTGCCAACATCTTCCAATGTGTGCATGCGGCCATCATCTAGACCAAAGCGCATCCGAAGGACGTTTTCTTCACGATCAGTCAGGGTATCCATGACTTCGTCAAGTTGCTCACGTAACATCACACGGTTGGTGTAATCAACTGGACTTTCAATCGCATCGTCCTCGATAAAATCACCCAAATGTGAATCATCTTCTTCACCGATTGGTGTTTCAAGCGATACAGGTTCCTGAGCAATCTTCAATATTTCTCGCACGCGTTCCGGTTTGATATCCATTTCTGCACCAATTTCCTCAGGAGATGGGTCGCGACCTAAATCTTGTAAGAGTTGGCGTTGAATCCGGATCAATTTGTTGATCGTTTCAACCATGTGGACTGGAATACGAATCGTGCGCGCTTGGTCAGCAATGGCACGTGTGATGGCTTGACGAATCCACCACGTCGCATAAGTTGAGAATTTGAAACCTTTGGTGTGATCGAATTTGTCAACGGCCTTCATTAAGCCCATGTTACCTTCTTGAATTAGATCAAGAAATTGCATGCCACGACCAGAATAACGTTTGGCAATAGATACAACGAGACGTAGGTTGGCTTCAGCAAGCATTTGTTTAGCCATCTCGCCTTCTTCACCACCCGCAACAATCGCTTCGGCTAAACGTGTTTCTTCGTCAAATGTCAAAAGTGGGAAGCGACCGATTTCTTTCAAGTACATCCGTACTGGATCATCAATACGGACATTGGTCACAATCTCTTCGACTTCTTCTTCAGCTTCTTTTTCATCGATTTTTGTCGATTCAAGTGCCATCACTGATGGTTCACCTTTTTTATCAACGATTGAGATACCAGCATCCTGAATTTTTGTGAGTAGCGCTTCAATACCGTCAGCATCTAATCCAAATTCTGTGATAAGTTCAACCGTAATATCATCATCTACAGCTTGACCTAATTTTTTATGGTCGCGAATAAATTCTGCAACCGTAACGTCAAATACTGAGAAGATTTTTTTACTATCTTTTTTTATTTCTACCAATTTTATACCCCATCTTGTTGTTTCTGAGCAATGATTTGCAAGGTTAATTGTAATTCTAAGGCACTATTCCCTGTCTGCTTAGCTTGTGCAAGTTGATCTTGCAAGGCCTGCAATTGGGAGCCTTTAGCTGCTTTAAAGAAATTCTTTAATAAATCGTCAATTTCCTGATCTGAGATGTCGTCTGGCACATTGACAGAGGATAAGACCTCATAAAATGTTTCAGAGTCTTCACCCGTCAACTGTCCCATCAAACCTGTTTCATCTACCTCTCCCAAGCCTATCATCTTCTCAAATAGTTGCTGATACCGCCGATGCACAAACTGAAAATCATGAATGGACGCCACACGAGTCAGAACACTTGGATGATAAATCATCCGATGTAATAACTGCAACTCTGACAACTCTATCTGTGACAATTTCTTATTGCTTGATATTGGAGCAGGTACTACAGGTGCCATGGACTGATCCATAAATGAATAGCTGTCATCCTCTGACGGAGGAGGAGGTGCCATACCATCATCAAACATAAACGGCTCATCATAGATGACCTGAGAGGCAACGACGTTTTCCCGCCTTTGATTAACGGCGGACTCTACTTGATTATACTCGAAATCCGGTAAAATCTCAACTAATCGCTTTATATACGCATCTTGCGCTGTCAAAGATTGAATCGCTGCAATTTTAGGACTCATCAAATCAATGAAATCTAGCTGAGCTTGTAGATTAGATAAATTTGCTGGTCGTAAATGATCCATTAAGAACTCAACAGGCGCCATCCTACCAGATGTCATCAAAGTCCCAAGAGCACCAGGATAAGCCTTATTGTATTCATCAGGATCTAAACCATCCGGAATCCGAACCACTTCGACATCGTCCGATGCTAGTAAATTCAAAGCTTTATAGATGGCATTCTGCCCAGCCTTATCCCCATCATAAACGAGAATAAATTTCTTAGTAACCGACCGAAGTTTGCGAATATGGCCTTCCGTTAAAGCTGTCCCCATACTCGCGACAGCGTTGCTGACACCATTTTCATAAGCCGCGATCACATCCATAAAGCCTTCCATCAAATAAACTTCTCGCGTTTTTTTGATACTTTGACTCGCTCGGTCAAGGTTGTAGAGCGCTTCTGATTTGTTGAAAATTGGTGTGGTCGTTGAATTTTTATACTTAGCTAATGTTTTGTTGGAAAGATCTTCTGGTCGCCAGATACGTCCTGAGAAAGCGATGACCTGACCATTCTTATCATTAAGTGGAAACATAATTCGACCACGAAAACTATCGAAGATGCGATTCTCAGCAAAAGTAATCAAACCTGAGTTTGTCAAAACAGATTCTTCAAATTTTTGTTTGACGCTCTGATAGAGAAAATCATTATCAGATAAACTTAAACCGATATTGAACTTCTCAATAATTTCATCTGAGATACCTCGATTATGGAGATATTCCCTAGCTTTAGCGCCCTCTTCGGTCGCTGTCAGAACAGTATGGTAAATCCTTGCTGCTTGATTATGTAAATCAAATAACGCTTGATTAGGATTATCCTGTGCGGGTCGCGTGTCAATCTCAAGCACAATCCCTGCCATATCCGCAACTTCTTTTACTGCTTCTCGAAACGGAATTTGTTTATAGTCCTCAAGAAATTTGAAAATATCACCAGATTTACCACAGCCAAAACAATAGTAAAACTGCTTTTGAGCATTAACATTGAAACTTGGTGTTTTTTCCCCGTGGAATGGACAAAGACCAAGGTAATTTGTACCAGCTTTAGACAAGTGCACATGCTGTGAAATAACATCTACAATATTGATACTAGACCTGATTTCTTCTATCATCACTTTATCAAGAAGTGCCATGCTACCTCCAATCTCAACCCTATCAGATACAATTAACTATTGGCAACCACCATTACATAGGCAAAAAAACGTCTATTCAACAATAGACGTATTTGACGGAGAAGACAGGATTCGAACCTGCGCACCGGTTTCCCAGTCTAACGATTTAGCAAACCGTCCTCTTGAGCCTCTTGAGTACTTCCCCAACTTCTTTATTATATCATTTATCAAATCTTTTTGAAAGCCATAATCTTTTGACTATCTTTCAAAAA
>NZ_BCVN01000046.1 GCF_001591765.1 Pseudolactococcus raffinolactis NBRC 100932
TTTAAATGAAAACATTAATTCCACTGAGTTATAAAATATTAACTTATCATTAGTTTTTTTCGATAACTTGAGATATAATGGAGTCTGTAAACCATGGTAAAAATCCAAATCAAACAATATATGAATGGCTTAATTCTTTAAACTTAATTTCAGATATTATTATAATTCATGTAACTTTATAAACTCACATATTATAGACAAGGAGACAGTTAAATTATGAAAAACATTCTATTAGATAAAGAATCCCAATATATTTTAAAAATGACCAAGCTACTCAGTGCTGCCCCAAATCATGAACTATCATTAAGTGATTTAGAAATGGAACTTGGTCTCGCCAAACAGACAATAAAAAGTTATTTCAAAAAATTACTAAATTATTGTCAAGAACAAGGGCTAACAACTTTTTCTGTTGAATCAAATCACTTTAAGATGACACCTGATACCGCTTTTAATATTTTCAAACTTCGCCATTACCTCATTCAAAAGTCAGTTAAGTTTCACATCATGTTCCGAATTTTCACAGATACCTCTACAACCTTTACCAATCTACATCAGGAATTAGGCATTAGCCGTAGCAAATGTTCCGTTCACATTAAAGAATTAAATGACTATTTAGCTGACTATGATTGTCACATTAATTTCATACAAAAAAATCCACTGCTTGGCGAAGAACATCAAATCAGATTTGTTTTCCATAACCTTTTTTGGGGATTGGATTTAAATGATATTATCGAAAAAACATCTAGTCTTGAAGCAGTTAGTAGCCTGTTACTTGACTTTGTTCCCACACTCGACTACTCTACGTTTTTAAGAATCAAGCTTAACTTCTATATCTTCCAGATTAATACACGACACGGTTTTTTTCTGGCACCAGAGGAAGATGTGTTTTCAACACCCGATTCACCCTATGTTACCTATGACAACTTTTTCGATAAAATCGAAGCGATTGGTTTCTTAGATATCTGTCCAGACCTGGAAACTAAACAGCGTGAGTGTCGATATCTCTATTTCCTATTTTGCCGTGCAAATTTAATCATGTTAGAAACTTGGAAAAATACTGATTTACGAGTCAAACACTTACATGCTCCTGAAATAGATGACATTATTATGCAGTTTCAAAGCAAAATCAATTTTAATTTATCAGTATCAGAGTTGAACTATTTACACTATAACCTCATATTGATGAATCAAGAAGCATCGATTTTTAAAGGAATAAACAGAATCTTTGATCTCGAAGAAGTAACCAATGAAGTTCATCATACTGAAGCTAATACTTATACATTCATCAACGACTTCATTCTAAATTATCGTGATCAAAATGTTGAATTCAAAGCTTTAATTCAACATTTTCCAAACTTATTTCGCCATTATCTCATACTCTTAAAAAATATTCTCAGACAACACAAACAGCCACTTAAAATATTGGTCGAAACGATCTCAACACCAATCCATCGAGAAATGCTGATTTCACAAGTTCGAGATGTTTCCCCAGTCCCCATTATCATTTCTACCTTTAATCAACTCAATGGAGAACAACCAGATGCCATTATCTCAAACTGGATGCCTGAAAACAAATATAATGATGTTCCATTCTTCTCAACATCACTATTCTTCTCCGACTGGAAGATAACGAATCTTAATCACTTTCTAAATCAAATTGCAGATCGAAAAAATAATTTTAGTTTAACTAATGATTTCGTTGATTAAAAGGGGGTATAAATCATAAAAAATCACTCTGATAATAAATCAGAGTGATTTTTTAAGTCCATTCGTCTCATAATTCTCGTATTATTTCTCTATAAGTGGCGCAGTTCTCGTCTTCATATAATTCTCTAACCATGCCATACTTGCTTTTTTATGAACAGTTTTTCCTGCAAATCGATTAGCTATAAAAACAGTAGGCTCTATTTTGTCTGTCGCCACAACAAAAGAAAAATTATCTATGTTTGTTGCACAACCATAGTCACCATTTTTATCAATCGCAACAACCGACAAATCTCCTGCTATTCCTTTACGTTTGATAAGTCGCGCTTCCAATTCATTAACCGCTTGCTCACAGGCTTCTTGTGGTGACAGGCCTTCTCGCATTGAGCGGACAATTTCATAAGAGATACAGCCTTTCATCAAGTCCTCACCAAGACCCGTTGCACTTGCTGCACCAACTTCGCTATCCGCATAAAAACCTCCACCCGCAATAGGGGAATCGCCAACTCTACCCGCACGTTTCATGAATAAACCGCTTGTTGACGTCCCTGAGACAATGCGGCCTGTCATGTCAACACCAACAACCCCAACTGTATCGTGTCCACGATAAGGAACAATACCTGACTCACTACCTTGACTATTCTCTTTTAGTCTATTTTTATAATGAGTCATCGCCCGATCTGTCAGCATATTTTTACGCTCAAAGCCCATTTTCTGGGCATATTTTGCCGCACCTTCTGCCACTAAAACATTATTGAGCTTCTCGGTTGAAAGCGCCCGTGCAATCGAAACCGGATTAGCAAAGTCTTGGATCCCTGCAACCGCACCAATATCTAAATTATCACCATCCATGAAACCTGCATCCAGTTCAACAATCATTTCTTCATTGGGCAGACCACCGTAGCCAACTGATTTATAAAAAGGAAAGTCTTCTACTTTTTTAATAGTTGCTTCAATATTATCGGCAATCGTGCCATTTTTTGCTAGATCTTTAGCAGCATTACTAATACCTTCAAATGCCATTGCCCATGTAGCGATGATACCATATGTCATTATTTGCCTTCTTTCTTAATCTGTCCTTGTATTGTTGCCACTGGCTGACAAGCATAACTTATAAATAGCTAACGCATAGATGATCAAATTTGTTTTTAAATCTGCTTCTACAAAATACTCATTTTCTTTATGTGCGATACCTTTTTGTCCAGGAAATGATGGACCAAAAGCAACTGTATTCGGCATATATCTAGCATAAGTCGCACCTGTCGTTGTCACTGGTTTGGCATCCAATCCCGTTACGCTACCATAGATATCGATCAATAACTTGATATAGGGATTATCTATCGGGAAATTAGTCCCTTTCAAAGCACGTGTCACAGTCACTTGAGAATTTTGAGGAAGATGCTCCTTAATCGTGCTGATAATCATGTCCTGTGTCACTGAAATTGGATATCTGATGGCTAACTCTAGCAACAGATTCTGATTATCTATCTTTTCAATCAAGACAGGTGTTACAATCAATTTTCCCGATGCCTCGTCTGAATAACCAATCCCTAATTTCTCACCATAATGTTCCTCTGATAGATGATCGTCAAGCCATAAAAAATAAGTCTTTAAGGCGCCAGATGGGAGAATCTCGCTAAGCTCATGTGCTAATTTGGTAATACTATTCTTACCCATTTCTGGCGCGTTGGATGGACTAGATTTCCCTAAAGCAGTTATCTTTTGTTCATCGAAAATCACACTGAGCTCACTCGGAACGATACTTCTTGACATCTGGACACGAAAGTCTCCTAATTTAACGGTTGCTGCATCCTCTATTGTCGTTTTGATCGCCAAATTAACAATGCCACGTTCACCATAAACAACCGGATATTTACAATCTGGTGTAAAGCCAAAAATGGGCGGCACTTCTTTTTCTAAATAGAGCGGCATGTCATGGCTACCCATTTCTTCATTGGAGCCAAATAGAATCCGTATGGGGATTTTAGGCTGAATCCCTAAATCTTTGATCAGTTTTAAGCCAAACAAACAGCTCATAATCGGACCCTTATTATCCAAAATACCTCTAGCATAAAGCACACCGTTACGTCGACTTAAGGCAAATGGCGGACTATCCCAATTTGGTTCATCCGCTGGGACAACGTCTAAGTGACCAATGATCCCAAGATACTTTTGGTCTGCGCGACTTTCCCCAAACTGAGCATAACCGACTGCTTGATTCACCAGCTTGGTTTCAAAACCATAGCCTTTCGCAATCTCAAGCGCTTGTAGAACTGCTGCTTTAGGTTCTCGACCAAAAGGGCAATTTGCTTCAGCGATACCTTGCACGCTAGGAATACGGATAACTTGGGCTAAATCATTCAAGAAATCTTCCCAGTTCTCCTCGACAAGTGCTTTGATTTTTGTTTCCATAAGACACCTCTAATGTTGACTTCTAACCAATGTATTTGAAAAGACATATTCATCACTACGATAATAGGAGATATCGTGCATAATTGGCACACCCGTTACTGAAAAAACATTAGATGTCGCACGAAACATCGGTTGACCAACTGGTAACTCAAAAGCAATGCTCATCATTTTATCAATTAAAACGGCTTCAATTTCTTGGTGTGAATAGGCGATCTCTATTTTTTGTTCGATCAACTCAAAAATAGAATTTTCAAACGCAGCCTCTTTTAAATTTTCGGGTAAAAATTTTTCCCTAATATAAAGGTCCTCAACCGTCATCGGTAAATCATCTAAATACCTGATGCGATTCACATTGATGATGACTTCATTTTCCTTAGCTTCAAGTTCTGCCCATAATTCATCGTCATAATCAATCTGAGAAACACCGATCACCTCAGTTCGCGGTGTTTTACCTTTAGCCTTGGCTACTTCATTAAAGCCTTGTAGACCAGACGCACCACTTGCGAGTTTTTGGCGGTTCATGACATAAGTCCCTGTATTTTGATGTTTGACAAGTACTTTTTTCTCAATTAAGAGGTTGATGGCTTTTCTGACGGTCAGTCTGCTCACATTAAATTCTTGGGCCAGTTCTGCTTCCGATGGTAATTTTTGTGCGGTGACATAAATCCCATTTTTGACCTTACACTCAATTTCTTTGGCGACTTGTTTATAAATCGAAATTCCTTTTTTATTTTCCATCTGGTGCCTCTTTTCTTTCTATCCCCATTGACTGGTACTACGATTGGTTTCGATGCCCTTGGTAATGCTCATAAAAGCCAATTGATCGACTTTTTTGACCACACTAGAAATCACATTCAGCTCATGACTGGTAACGACGAGAAGTAATATATCTTGCGACTCATGATAATAGCCTCCTTGTGCATGATTGATCACGGTAATGCCACTTTGATGGTTGTCTTGAATCCGTCGTAACATCTCATTAGCGTGCTTGGTCACAATTAAAAGCTGAACTTTTCTCTCTTTCGTGTTAACAAAATCCACGACTTTACCATTGATAAATACCGTAATCGCTGAATAGAGCGCATAACGCCAACCAAAAACAAAGCCTGCGATAAATTCAATCGCGAGATTAAAGGCTGTAAAAATCGTGCCAATACTTCGCGTCGTTACTTTTCTAACGAGAATACCGATGATATCCAAACCACCTGTTGAAAAATCACTATTTAAAGTGATCCCAACACCTAGACCATGGATGACGCCACCAAATACAGTACAAATGACAGGATCGTTAGTCAGCGCCATGACAGGGATAAGCTTCATAAATACTGATGTCAGGAACACAGCGATGATCGTAAAAATGGTAAACTTCCGGTCAATTTTAAACCAAGCTATGACCAGTAGCGGGACATTTATCAATAAGACTAAAGTCGCTAAATCAAGCATAGGCAAATGAAACTTCCCTGATAGGGCAACGACTAATTGTGCAAATCCCGTTACACCATTGGCATAGATCCCACCTGGTACCCAAAACAAATTCACCGAAACGGCAGACAGAAATGCGTACGATGCTGCGATGACTAGTTTTTTGAGATGGTCCTTTAAACTTGCCATTTTATCACTTCCTAACAGCGCTACCAGAAAGCGCTTTCAAACTACCCATTAAAATAATTTATCTTTTAACACATTTATTGTAACACGTATATACATTTTTGTATATACTATTTTTAAATTTATTTTTAAGTAAGATATGGTATAATCAAGATAATCGAAAAGACAGATTGGAGAACTTATTTTGTTAATCAGAGAATTTTGTGCTGAAAACTTTACCGATATCCCACGCGCTGTTGCTGCTGGTGCTGAACGCATTGAGCTCTGTGACAACCTCGCAGTTGGCGGCACAACCCCAAGCTATGGTGTCATCAAAGAAACCGCCGACTACCTCAAAGATACCAAAACAACCTTTGCCAGCATGATCCGCCCACGCGGTGGCAACTTCGTCTATAATTCCATCGAACTTCGCATCATGGAGTCTGACATTTTGAAAGCCGTTGAAGCTGGCACAAGCGAGCTGGTATTCGGTGCTCTAACAGATGACAATAGTTTAGACCTTGAAGCCTTGGAAACCTTGATGATCGCAAGTCAGGGCCTCCCTGTGACCTTTCACATGGCCTTTGACGAGATTCCGACAGACCTACAAAAATCTGCCCTAGACGAACTCGTCACACTCGGTTTTGACAAAATCCTCATGCACGGTGATAGCCTTGACAAGCCTGTTAACACTAGCAAAATCGCTGAACTCGTCAGCTATGCAGCTGGCCGCATCCAAATTTTAGCAGGTGGTGGCGTCACTTCTGCCAACGCTGAAACAGTTTCAGCTGAGACTGGTAGTTCTTATGTGCATGGCACAAAAATTGTGACGCTTTAAACATCAAAAATCCCTCAGATTTCAACTTGAAGTCTGAGGGATTTTTCTGTTCTAGCAGTTCAACGGCTTAAAAGTTTTTAACCAAATGTTTTTCTGAAATGGCTTTGACTTTTTCAACACGGCGAATATATTTTTCTTCTGGTAAAAAGTCTGTTGTCATCCAAGTGCGAACAATCTCAAGTGCGAGTGCTGAGCCGATGATTTTACCGCCTAAACATAAGACATTACTATCTGTATGCTCACGCGCCAATTTCGCACAGAAAGGATCTTGACACACAACAGCGTCAAGACCATAGATACGGTTAGCGATCAATGCTGAACCATAGCCCACACCATCGACGAAAATGCCCCGAACCTTTTCCTGGCTCACTTTAAGTGCAGCTGGATAAACGAAATCTGACAAATCAACCGCAGTTGTGCCATAAGGCCCCATATCATCAACCTCATGTCCCATTGTTTCTAGTAACGCTTTAATTTCTGCTTTTAACTCGACCCCTGCGTGATCACTTGCCATAATAATTTTCATTTTTTCGTTCGTTTACTCGACTTTCTTTAAGTATCTATTTAATCTTCAATGCGATAAACATCGCGATCTTTTGTTTCTTGGATATTGCGGTAATTGCTCCGCAATTTATCTTGTAATAAATCTTTTTCAGCTGGTGAAATTTTGATTGGCTCTTCTAAAATCAGCCAAGTAATCGTTTGGTTCAATGGTGGTGTCGTCATTGATCCCTTGTAAGTCCAGAAGGTTTGATTTTTGGGTAACAATTTATTGATATCAAAGTCAACCAACTTATGAGGCGCATCTAACAAAGTCAAGATACTGTCATCTGTACAATCTTCATCGACATCAGCAAAAACAGCCAAAACCAATTGGTTAATATCAACACTCTCAAAAGCAAAATGAATCTCTGCTGCGTGTCTTTTACCATTGACCAAATGTTCAGCACCATCATGAAAATGGAAACGGTTAAGCATATATTCATGCCCACGCCATTGCAAATCACCATCCGCATAGATCTGAATCCCGATTGGCGTATCTTTCACAATGACTTCTTGGTCACTTGGAAGATTAATTTGTAAAGAGGTATCCACCTCTGCAAGTAACTGATCCGTCTGCACATCGATTGGAGACTGAGGGATCAAAGTATTATTAGCAAGCGCCCATTTCTCTTGGTGCCTGTAGTCAAGATGTTTCATCATGGCAACTCCTTTAATGATGAGCGGGGAATCCGCGAAAAATTTAGGGAAGTTGCTATGTACAACGTGGCTTGGCGATTCATCGCTTAGCCGTTGGACTGGCAACTCCTTTAATGATGAGCGGGGAACCCGCGAAGAATTCGTAAAAAACTATATTGAGATAGAATAGGATGGAAAAGCCAACTTCTTAAAAAATATGAAATATTAAACTAATCTCGAACTCTATCTCATCTATCATACCATATTTTTAGTCAATTCTTTATCGCAAACATCCCTGAAATTACAATTTCATCCTCCTATCACTCAAACAAAAAATAGCAAAAACTTGCTATTCCTTACTTCAATTTATATTTAGGATAAAGTACACCTAGAAAAACAGCAATTGGGATAAAGATAACTGCCAGTAATTTGTCCTGAAAAACCAATAAACTCACACCTAGCTCAACTAGACAGATAAGAAGCGTCAAACCTCTAATCAACTTGCCCGCTGCCAAATTTTTCGCACTTGTTGGAAGTGGATAAAGCTGAGTCAGAATTTGATAATCTTGAGATTGGCGAAGCGGCAGCAATTGAAAAACTAACAAGTAGTCAAAAATTAGCGCTATCACCAAGGCAAAAACATCTGACTGAATAAAAATCAGCGATAATACCGCAAGTCCAAGCAATCGTAGCATGAGCATGAAATAATCACCACTGCGCAAAAAGGTTCTGACAAAAAGATAGTCATAAACCATTTTTGATTTAGGCAGTAAAACATCCAAATATTTACGACGTTTCGCCTGCTGTTGTAAGCCTCTGACATCTGTAAACTGGCTGAATACCTTAAGAATAGCATTCTGCCGATTCTTTTCGTAATTGATCAAATCCTGCCACTGGATCAAACCGTCTTGCATAAAAGTCCGAGCTTTCTTCAAAAGTAGCCCATATTTAATAGCGATTAAGACAAGCGCCCAGACAAGTGTTACGACTAGCGAAATATGGATAAGTGGACTGATGAGCATCGTCATCAAAACAATCAAAACTGCAGGCAGGATTAAAGATCCCTTGACCGCATTTATTAGATGAGTCTGAACCGCTTTCTCCTTTGCCAATAAAAAGAGCTGGTCTGGCTTTTCGACAAATGTTGCTAACCGTCCAAATAAGAGAATCAAAAGGGATATTAAGACAGCAATGACATAGCCTGGCCACCAATGTTCCGGTAATTTTTTTAGGAAATCCGCGTATTGGTAGGCCAGAAAACCGATTAAAAACATGAGGACGAGGACAAAGTGATCATTGAACACATAGCCGAGGTATTTGAGATTTTGGGCGCGCCAGTGGGCACGTCGCTTGGCAAACAAACCAAAAATATCTTTAGCCATGTGCCTGCCAACTTTCATCTGTCAAGGCGACATAAATTTCATCTAAACTAGCTTCTGGTAAGTTAAACTTAGCACGTAAAGCAGCTAAATCACCATCTGCGATAACTTGACCTTCATGTAAAACGATAAATTTATCACAAAATTTCTCTGCTGTTGACAAGATATGGGTTGACATCAAGATAGACGCTCCCGTTTTCTTCATCTCTATCATGAGGTCAATTAAGTCATTGATGGCAAGTGGATCAAGACCTAAAAACGGTTCATCAATAATATAAAGAGAAGGTTCAGTCAAAAAAGCGCAGATAATCATCACTTTTTGCTTCATCCCCTTAGAAAAATTCGCTGGAAACCAGTCCAATTTATCTGAAAGTCGAAAGGTTTTTAGCATTTTTTCAGCACGCGCCAATGCAACATCAGGTGCAACATCATAGGCCAAGGCTGTAACCTCAATATGTTCACGTAAGGTTAGCTCTTCATATAAGGATGGTTGCTCTGGAATGAACCCGATTTTCTTTCGATAGCTTTCTGCATCTTGGGTAATACTCAAACCATCCAGCAAAATCTGTCCTTGATAAGGTGTCAGTAGCCCAATAATTTCCTGAATTGTCGTCGACTTTCCGGCTCCGTTTAAGCCAATCAAACCGACAAGTTCACCGTCATTGACCGTAAAGTCTACATCTTTCAGAACGGTCGTCCCAAAATAACCACCCGTTAAATTTTCAATTTTTAATGTCATATACGCTCTCTATACTCTTTTTTACATAAAATGCTATAATATAATTATAGCAAAATCCAGAAAAGAAACGGTGAAATTCATGACAGATTGCATTTTTTGTAAAATTATCTCTGGGGACATCCCCTCTTATCAAGTTTATGAAGACGATGATGTCCTTGCCTTTCTTGATATCACACAAACGACCAAAGGCCATACTTTAGTAGTCCCCAAAAAACATATTCGAAATGTTTTAGAAATGTCTGCTGAAGATGCCGCAACTTTGTTTTCAAAAATTCCTCATATCGCTTCACACATCACACAAAGACTGAGTGCGAGCGGCATGAATATCCTTCAAAATAATGAAATGATTGCAGGTCAGACTGTTTTTCATGCCCATGTTCACCTGATTCCACGTTATAGCAAAGACGATGGCTTCAAGGCTAGCTTCACAGAACACGACCTTGACTTGAAAGCACTTCAAGACACTTTGACCACTCTTTAACACTTTAAAAATGTTACAGAACGTCTAACTTAATGGAATATGACTTCGAGTAGACGTAAGTTCGTGAATCCCCCCCCCCGCTTGGAGGGTACTTAATTGGAGAGCAAGTTTCAAGATTTCAGGAAATGAAATCGCAGAAAGGAGAACTGATATGAGCATTATTGATTATTTTAAAGACTTAAAAGCAATCGGCAGTGACTTGATTTCAGAAACAGCTGAGTCCAAAAAGCATTTAGATACCGTCAAATTCGAATTAGGTTATGCACAATTTGTAATGGATGATATCAAAAAGGACATCAAGGAATATCAATTCCAAGCACAACCGCGAATCGATGCAATCAATACCCTCTCAACTAAAATTCAAAACGAGCTCTCAAAGTAATGAGTGCTCGTTTTTTTCTATGTACTTAAAGCTTTATCTGAAACTATTAATGGTGATGATGGCTATAAACCTTGACTAAAAATGATCACGAGCAAACTTGCGTCCCCAGAATCCCCCGAACAATTCAGCAATTACCATAGCACCAACAAAAATTAACAACATGCCTGTATTCTGAATATAGTGAAACGTATCATCAGAAAACCAAAGAATTAAAATAACAATAAGCAAACAAACATTTGATGCAACCATTTCTTTTATTTTCTGATCTTTGATTAACACAAAGGTTAAAAATAGCATCCCAACAAACATAGTATAGTCACCAACAGCCATCATTCCAAGGAACTGAAACGCATATAAAATAGCAAAAGCTATAGACATGTACCACCCAACAAATTTTAGCATAATATAACATCCCCTCATTGCTAATAATATCAAAATTCTAGTTTTAGGTCAAATGATATCACAAAAAATAACAAAAACGATTTATTATCCACACAATCTATCCACATTGTCAAGAAATCATAACTGAATGTCACGAGTCAT
>NZ_BCVN01000047.1 GCF_001591765.1 Pseudolactococcus raffinolactis NBRC 100932
CCTGTAAATCATCTATAGCCTTTTTTTGTATAACTTTTCTAAAAAGTGTGAAGAAGTCGGATTAATCGTAAGAAACAATACGACTTATTACGAAATCCGGCGATTTTACACGAAATCGGTATTGTTTCTGGGAAACAATACGAAAATGGTAAGAAATATGGTGATTCTTTACCAAATTGGAATTGTTTCTGGTAAATAATGCGAAATTGGTAAAAACTGATGATTTCGTAAGAAATTGTCAGAAGTATTGTTACTGTTGAAAAAAATAATTTAAATCAAGTAGAGGAGCCATTCAATACTTGGCGTGTTTGAAGAGGCTAAGATGTATCGTCCTAGCCTCTTTGGATTAGATTATCATTATAATTTGGTGTCTAAAGTTGAATGATTTGGTCTAACAAGTCACGACTTTCATCGTAGAGATGATGGGTGATCATGATGACGGTTAGTGTGGGATTACTTAGGATATTTTGTTCAATTTGAAAAGCTGTCTGTTTGTCAAGGTTAGCTGTACTCTCATCCATGATTAAGATTGGCTTATCACCCATTAATTCACGTGCAATAGAAAGCCGTGCCTTTTGACCACCAGAAAAGTTATCGTCAAAGACAGTTTCCAGCCTATCTCTAGCAAAACTGTCTACCAGACTTGTCTTTAAGGTCTGATCAAAAAGTTGGTCTGGAATATCACGACCAATTTTCAGATTGTCAGATAGACTTTCATGAAAGACATAAGCTTCTTGCCTGATGAGCGCGATGATATCTTGTAAACTTTGAATCGTGACGTCACGGTAGTTGGCTTGCTCGATGAAAATGTCACCCTCATAGTTACGCATATTGCCCATGAGCAAATGCACCAAGGTTGATTTTCCGGAACCTGAATCTCCAACGATAGCAACCTTCTCGCCTTTCTTGATGACAAAATCTGGAAAAGTAAGGGTATGACCATCTTCAAATGGCATGACTAGATTTTTCGTTTCGATCGCTGTTGTAAAATCTTTTACTGGCGCTGTGGACTCCTCAGGTATTGCTTGATGACTATGATATTTATCCATTAATTTGAAAGTCCCTTTGAAGGTGACAATATTGTAGGCAGCACCTCGCGTGTAATTAAATAAACAACTGGTCAGATTGGCGATGGAGAAAATCACACCTGTCGTGACTTCTCCATGGATGATTAAGTAGCCGGTCACGATAAACATCACAACTTGCGCAATGATACTTGCCATCATCGAAATCGAATTGGCGGTCGCAGATAGTCTGGCCAATGTTACTTTGGGATTGATTAAGGCTTTAAAACTATTTAAAATTTGTGTTTTGAAATAATTGCCTTGGTTATTGTGATAGAAAACTTCGAAACCATTGAAGAAATCAGTTGTTTTGCCCAGAGCTTGATTTGAGAAATCTGAAACATCTTGCGTAGCTTTGGCAATTCTCTTTTCAAAAAATTGCGGTGCGAAATAAACAAATGCGGT
Source organism: Pseudolactococcus raffinolactis NBRC 100932 (assembly GCF_001591765.1). Classification (GTDB taxonomy): domain Bacteria; phylum Bacillota; class Bacilli; order Lactobacillales; family Streptococcaceae; genus Pseudolactococcus; species Pseudolactococcus raffinolactis. Next base: position 1,470 of record NZ_BCVN01000047.1, read on the forward strand.
CATAAAGATAGAAACGACCAGTAAAAGCCAGTGGAAATAAATAATAGCAAAGGCATTTAAAAGAACGGTCACAACACTTTCAACAGCGCCGTAAAACTGGATGAAACCATTGTCATGCAGTAGCGTCATATCGTTTACCAACCAAGAGCTGTAGGTCTCTTTACTATTCGCTTTGACCTGGTCGTAGGGTTTGTGCGTGAGATCGTCTAAAATATCTTCTCGGATTGTGTTGAGCTGATTTTGGATGATTCGTTCTTTGAAAGTATCTTTAGTGGCCTGTAAGAAGCTGTAGATCACCCAACATATAACATCCATGGCTGCCCAAAATAGGAAGGTCTGCCACTTGCCATCAATAATCGCATCAAGAAGCCAAGTCAAGACAAGTGAACTGACCACATTAATACCCGCCCAAAATAGGATGATTACAAATAAAAGGGCATTGTGCCATTTGAATTTTTGTATATAATGAAACATCTTTTTCCTCTCTAAATAAGACAGTTTACGCAAACGCTTTCATTTAATTATATCTTATTTATTTCAAATGTTCAAAGCAAAATATTTTTAGAAAATAAAAAAAATAAACCCAACGGCTTATTTTGAAGTTTTAGCTTCTGGATCTTTTGGAATCGCAATTTTGTCTAGGACAAAAATGAAGACTGCAAAGACAACGGCAATGATTGCGACCAAGTTAGGTTGGAAACTTGTATCGTTGAGTTTACCGATAACAAAGCCAGCAATTTCACTTAAAATCAATGACCAAAATAGAACAACGAAGAATTTCATAACACCATCTGCTTTCTAAAGGGCTTTCTAAAATAGAAAATTAAAATTTTAGATATGTCCTGATATGTTTCTTCTCTCAAAATAAAGTATAATAGAAATAAGGAAATTTTGCAAGAAAAACATCAAAAAATAGTAGCTATCAGGATCTGTGTGAGCATCTTGCTCAACAACCAACAGAACAAAGTTGCAGAAAGGAGTTGTCATGTACGCCCAACTTAATACGAAAACCGTTTTTAGCTTCATGGATGCGACGGTCAAACTCACCGATTACATCACTGCAGCAAAAACGCTCGGCTACCAAACGCTTGGCATTTCGGATGTCGATAATCTCCATGCTGCTCACCAGTTCATCACGCAAGCCAAAGCAGCAGGCATCCAACCAGTCATCGGTTACGAAACGACGCTTTTGTTGGACGGCCTCGCCATCAATTTCACCTTCATCGCCAAAACAAACGCCGGCCTACAAAATCTTTACAGTATTTCGAGTAAGAAAAACTTCGGCTATAATAACTTTTCAGACATTCACAGTCATCTTGGTGACGTTGCCCTGATCCTTCCCGCAGATTCAGCCGTCGACAGCATCCTTACCCATTTGCCCTCAAACGATGTGTTCGTTGGTCTGGCGCAACCAATGGCACAAGGCTTTTTGCGACCGACCATTCCTTTTTTATCGGTTAGGTACCTAAACGCTGGGGATGCAGAGACGCTTGCGATTTTACACCACGTTAAAAATGGCACCAAGTATGATGATAGCTTGACCAGCAACCACTTTGAAAGTTTACGGTCGGAAAGTGAGGTTCGTGCTTTATTTGATCAGCAGAGCCTGAAAAATTTGGATCGGCTGGTTTCAGAAATCAGCTACGATATCGCGCTTGACACACTTGCTCTACCGCGCTTCAATCCTGAAAAACCAGCAGTAGCTGAATTGCGGGAAACTGCCGAAACCTTTTTGAAGGCTAGCAATTTAACTTCAGCGCCTTACCAAACGAGACTGGATCATGAGCTAGGTGTGATTCATGAAATGGGCTTCGATGATTACTTCTTGATCGTCGCAGATGTCATCCGCTATGCACGGTCACAACAGATCTATACAGGGATGGGACGTGGGTCGGCCTTAGGCTCTCTCGTGGCCTACGCCTTGCAAATCACAGGTGTCGATCCGGTTGCCAATAACTTACTCTTTGAGCGCTTCCTCAATCCCGAGCGGGCCAGCCTACCCGATATTGATATCGACATGCCGGATAATCAGCGTGCTGAGATCCTGACCTATGTCAAAAATCGTTACGGTAGTAGTCATGTCGCGCAGATTATGACCTTCTCGACCTTTGGCATGAAACAGAGTTTCCGTGATGTTGCCAAGGTCTTTGGCATGACAGAAGTTGAAATATCGCACGTTTCGAGCATGATTGGCCGTTCGGACAATCTCGCTCAGGAATACGAAAAGAATAACCGCTTCCGCGCTGAAATCATTAACGATTCGCGGCTACAAAAAATCTTTGCCTATGCGCAAAAAATAGAAGGCATGCCACGTCAGAAATCTGTCCATGCCTCAGGTGTTGTTCTTGCGGCACATGACTTGACTGATTATCTGCCCTTAGCACCAGGCGAAACCCTGCCTATCACCCAATTTGAAGCCCATGACGTTGAAGCCATCGGCCTGATCAAGTTTGACTTTCTGAGTATCAAAAACCTGACTTTCATCAATGACATGCGGGATTTAGTTGCGAAAAAGCATGAACAGCAAATCGACATCAGCCAAATTGATCTCAATGACGATGCGACGTTAGAAATTTTCAGAAAGGGTCAGACTTTGGGGATTTTCCAGTTTGAAAACCCTCAGATGATGAATTTTTTGCGCCAATTAAAGCCGACAGAATTTGCGGATGTTGTCGCAGCGACCTCAATTTTCAGACCAGGACCATCAGCCTTCATTCCTGAATTTATCAGACGGCGTCATGGTGAGGAGTCGGTCATCTATCCGGACGACTCGATTGGGGATATTTTAGCACCGACTTATGGCATCATGATTTACCAAGAACAGATCATGCAGGTCGCTCAAGTTTTTGCCGGCTTCTCACTCGGTCGGGCGGATTTACTGAGACGTGCCATTTCTAAAAAACAAGGCAGTGAATTTGAGCAATTAAAAGCAGAATTCATCGCAGGTAGTTTGGAAAAAGGGCACACAACAGAAAAAGCGACTGAGATTTATGAGCTGATCGAACGCTTTGCCAACTACGGTTTTAACCGGTCTCACGCCTTTGGTTATGGTGCTCTAGCCGTTCAGATGACCTATTTCAAGGCACACTATCCAGATGTCTTTTATGAAATCATGTTGCGGGATAGTAAGCGTATCGCTCTACTTAATGATGCACAAAATCTAGGCTTTAAACTCGTACAACCAACGATTAATCGCATGCCCTACTATGATAAATTATCCAAGGGACAGATTTTCTTAGGCCTGCGGGCGATTAAGAGTGTGCCGCGCGATTTAGCCCTTTGGGTCATTGAACATCGGGAATTTTCAGGTCTGCAAGATTTTATTCAGAAATTACCAGACAATTATCGTAAGGAAACGGTGATTAAACCCTTGATTGAAATTGGGGCCTTTGATCATTTTGATTCTAATCGTCGAAAATTAGTTGAAAATCTTAAGAAATTACTGGAGTTTAATTCTGTTTTCCAAACGGATCTCTTTTCGGAAACGGCGACAAATTTAAAATTTGCCTATGTTGACTATGAAGATTACAGCAATGCTGAAAAATATCAGATGGAGTTTGATTTGATGGGGGTGGCAGTCACAGAACATCCTCTGATGCGGCTTGCAAGCGCACGCCAAGGCAATTTCACTGAGGTTAGCCAGCTTACGGCGGGGCAAAAAGCAACGATTCTCGTCCAACTAATGCATTTGAAGACGCATCGCACCAAGAATGGTGCGACCATGGCTTTCTTGAATGTGACGGATACCAAGGATGAGCTCGATGTGACCATGTTTCCGGAAAGCTACCACCATTATCTGGCTGATCTGGAGGTCAATGATTTTTATTTGATCACAGGTAAGGTTTCTGAGCGAAATGATCGCTTACAGTTGGTGGCCGAGCAGCTTGTCAAGGTGGTGGAAACGGATAAGAAACTTTGGTTGGCTATCTTAGACACGACCAAAAATGTCAGAATCGCTCAGATTTTAAGAGAATTTCCGGGTAATTCACCAGTGATCCTCTATAACGAAGCGACGAAAAACACGCAAATGACTGGCATTTACGTGGATGAGTCAGAGCTTTTGTTGAAACGTTTGACGGGATATGTGGATAAAGCGGTTTATCGGTGATTTTCTTCGAACGATAGCAATGCTAAAATATAACCAAAAAGATACGCCTTCTGTCGACTGACTTGGGGCGTATCTTTTTAGATAAATTTATAAACAGAAATCCACATGAGGACGGCAGCTGCCATGACAAATAAATGCCAAACAACATGGGCGTAAGGGAATTTGAGCGAGTAGAAGAAGGCACCACAGGTATAGAGGACACCACCAACAAAGAGTAGCCAAACGCCAGCATGTGGCAGGGCATCCCAGAGCGGTTTCAAGGCAAAGACGATGAGCCAGCCCATGATGACGTATAAGACGGTTGAGAGGCGTGGGACGTGATCCCATTTGGGAAGAAAGACAGATTTGAGGACGACACCGGTGATGGCACAGGCCCAAACAATGCCAAACAAGGTCCAACCTAACCAACTGTTGAGTGTGATCAAACAGTAGGGCGTGTAGGTGCCCGCGATCAAAAGATAAATCGAGGAATGGTCAAATACTTGGAAGACTTGATTGGCCTTTGTGAAAATGAGACTGTGGAACAAGGTGGAGAAGAGAAAGAGTAGGACAAGTGTTGTGCCATAAATGCTGTAGCTGACGATTTCAAGTGCTGAATGGTGGGCAGCACCTTTAAGGATGAGCAAGATCAGTCCTGCGACTGCAAAGCCAAATCCGATGCCGTGTGTGACGGCATTGAAGACTTCGTTAGTAATAATATAGGCTTTAGAATTTTTCAAAAGATACCTTTTTCTATTTGATAAACTAGTGAGTGGTTGGCGCTTAAAAAGCAACATGATAATGTGAGAAATTTTACTCAAAATTTGATATAATAATTTAAGAAGCAGTTTAAATCTTACTATCTAGTTTTGATAACTACTTCATCTCAAGTATAACATAATTTTTGAGATTACTAGAGAATAATTTTTTATTTTTTAGTAATTTTCGACAGAAAAGAGTTTTTGACAATGACGATAAAAATTGTGACGGATTCGACGATTACAGTTGAACCAGAACTGATTGAAAAATATGGGATTACGATTGTCCCCTTAGCGATATTGATTGATGGTGTGCTTTATCAAGATACTGATTTATCAGCGGCCCAATTCATGTCAAAAATGAAGGTCAGTAAAAATCTCCCTAAAACATCTCAACCACCTGTTGGCGTGTTCTCGGAAGTTTATGATCAATTAGCAGAAGATGGTAGCCAAATCATCAGTATCCATTTGACTAAGGCTTTGTCTGGTACAGTAGAAGCGGCGCGTCAAGGTGCCATGCTCTCAAACGCTGATGTAACGGTGATTGACAGTGACTTTATCGACCAAGGCTTGAAGTTCCAAGTCATCGAAGCTGCTAAATTGGCAGCAGAGGGCGCAACAAAAGAAGAGATTCTGGCAGCAATTGAGAAAACGAAAAAAAATACAGAACTCTTTATCGGGATTGCAAACCTTGATAATTTGGTTAAGGGTGGTCGTGTCAATCGCGTGACGGGTGTTCTAAGTGGCCTTTTGAACATTAAAGTGGTCATGGAGCTAGTCGACACATCGTTAGAACCGATGTTAAAAGGACGCGGTAATAAGACTTTCCAAAAATGGTTAGATGAGTTTGCGGACAAAATTACAGGTCGTCAAATTAAAGAGATTGGTATTTCACATGCTGAAAATATTCCGTTTTCTGAGTTGATGCGAGATAAGCTTCAGCCTTTTGTTGATAAAAAAATTCCAATCCTAGATACCAACTCGACAGTTGCGACACACACAGGTCCAGGCGCTTGGGCGCTGATGATTGAGTTTGAATAAGGTAGAAATGAGTTGTCTTATCCTGCCAGTTAACAGGTCGTGCACAAAAGCGTAATAGGAAGTTATATGAAAGAAAACAAATACAAAGGGCGTGTACGCCGTTGGCTGATTGAGATTGTCGTCTTCGTGGTGGCAATTTTTGCCATCTTTACAGTCATTAGTCATTTTTTAATTCGACCTGCAGGATCTGAACTTTCTAACAAGGATTTGAAATCTGCCCTGACTCAGAAACGTCTGAATTATGTGGCAATCGGCGATTCATTGACAGAAGGGGTTGGGGATCAAACCAATCAAGGTGGCTTTATCCCGCTGCTATCTAATGCCATTAGTGAAATCTCTGATGTGAATGTTGTGTCGCAAAATTTCGGCGTCGCCGGCAATACCTCGACTCAAATTTATAAACGCATGACCAAGGAAAAGAAGATACAATCGGCGATTAAGAAGGCTGATGTGATTACAATTACTGTCGGTGGCAATGATGTCATGAAAGTGATCCGGACACAGCTCACGAATTTGACGGAGAATTCATTTGAGAAGCCTGCCCAAACCTACCAAAAGCAGCTGACTGAAATCTTTGATTTCATCCGAGACAATAATCCGAATGCGCAAGTGTATGTTTTGGGTATCTATAATCCCTTTTATCTCAATTTCCCTGATATCACGGAGATGCAAGATATCATCAACCATTGGAACCAAACAACACAGGAGACGATTGCTCAGCAAAAGCAGATGTACTTTGTCCCGATTAATGACCTGCTTTACCAAGGGGTGAATGGTAGTAAAGGTGTGACAACTAGCGATGGTGAGGTCCAAACGATAACCAACAACGCCCTGTTTGAGGAAGACCATTTTCATCCTAATAATATCGGCTATCAGATCATGAGTGACGCAGTGGCTGAAGCCTACAAGGAGCATCATAATGAAAAATAATTACTGGAAGTACCTTTTTTTACTGATACTCGCCATTAATATCGCATTTGTTGCGGTCGTTGGCTTTCAAGTGACCAAACACCGAGATCAAAAAGTCTTGGATAAGGTGAGTGTCATTAAAGGCGTCAACAAGGTCGCAGAGATTTCAACCAATACTGAGCAACTGAATACTTTGATTAATAAATATTTAGGCGACTTTCAAGATAATAAAATGTCTTATAAGTTTTATCTCTCGGATAAAGCCGTCCTGGAAGGTTCTTATAAATTGTTTGGGAAAGATATTCCCTTGTATGTTTATTTTGAACCCTATGCTCTAAATGATGGATCAGTGAATCTGAAAGTGACTAGTATTTCTATCGGCACCTTGAGCCTACCTGCTAAGACCGTTTTAAACTATGTCAAAGGGGCTTATGACTTACCGAAATTTGTCACCATTAACTCAGAGAAACAAGAAGTTTTAATCGATTTACCGCAAGTTGCCCTGGCTAAGGATACTTTTTTACAGGCCAATAAGCTTGACTTGAAAAATGATAAATTCGTCTTTAATCTCATGCAAAAATAGCCAAAAAGTAATTTTTATGTAAAAATACCCTTAAAAAGCGCTAGAAATAGCGTTTTTACTTGCTTTAATGGCGGTTACTTGCTATAATAAAGTTTGCCTAAGGGTAAAAATAATTATTGGAGGACATTTTTAAAATGGCTAACAAACAAGAATTGATCGCAAAAGTTGCAGAATCTGCAGATTTGACTAAAAAAGACGCTGAAAAAGCAGTAAACGCTGTTTTCGCTTCAGTTTCTGAATTCCTTGCAAAAGGTGAAAAAGTTCAACTTATCGGTTTCGGTACTTTCGAAACTCGTGAACGTGCAGCTCGTGAAGGTCGTAACCCACAAACTGGAGACTCAATCAAAATCGCAGCAACAACTGTTCCTGCATTCAAAGCTGGTAAAGCTTTGAAAGACGCTGTTAAATAATTCAGTGTTCAAAATATAGCAATCACAGGCTTCTGTGGTTGTTTTTTTGTCGGCTAGAACTTGGAGGGGACAAAAGGAACATAAAAATGACTTTCTTTATGAAAAGTCATTCCTTGAATTGATTAGATTTTTTGTCGTGCTTTTTGTATCAAAAGTTAAATTGATATGATACGAGAGCATAACGTGACATCTAGCCTTTAGAAAGATGTAAAATCTCAAAGCATCTAAGCTCAGTTTGGGGCTTCGTGAGATAAAAAGTAAAGCTTACTTTCTGCCACTTATCGGGATTATAGATGACTAACTTCCCAGTTTCATTATCAGTTAATTGTTCCTGAATTTCAAAGTTTTTTAAAGTGTCAGTGGGTAAAATATCTTGCGCTACCTCGGTTACAAATTTACTTTGAATAAAATCGTCACCTAGTTCAATCGTCGAAGTCACGCCGATTTCAATATGTTGCCAACCAAATGAGGATAAAATATTATCAAAATAACCGTCAAAAATAAATCGAGACATACCGTCAGAATTTTTCCAAATATAAAGTGGACTATAACTATTATAAAGCTCACCTTTCTGTTTTTCTGAAATTAAGAAGAGCTTAAATAAGAGGTCTGGGAATCCATCCATTAAGTGACCTGTTTTGCTTACCCTGTCTCTAATGATTGTCATATCATAGTCAGTTGGTAAGGTGATGTCACATCGCATTGCTTGCATGGTTGTTCTCCTTTTATGTTATAGCCCTATTATAGTAGATAAACCAAATGTTGGATAATACCAAATCGTGATATACTAATAATAAAAAGAGATAGGCAGAAATGAGACAATATGAATTTCAATGATTTAAATATCTTCATCAATATTTATGAGACAGGTTCCTTAAATCAAAGTGCAGTGAATCTAGGCTATGCACAATCCAATTTGACAGCTCGGTTGAAGAATTTGGAAAGTGAGATGTGTACCAGACTTTTCATCCGTAAATATAACGGTATAGTGCCAACAAGAAGTGGAGACAAGCTATACCATTTTGCTAAAGAGACACTTCAAAATTTAGAAATCACGCAAAAAGAATTGATCTCTCAAGGCAAGTCAATCTTGATTTCTGAATTACTTTTAAACTATGACCTTAATCAGGAACAAGTGATTGATATTGCAAGGGATAGTGTGACCATAAAAAAGACGAAAGATATTCCGATAGAATCTGTTAGAAATCATTATGATGCCATTTATAGCTTTCAAAAGATTGTCAATTTGAGAGGGTATAAAGAAGATAAGAAAGTTTTAGAGGCATTCTATCTTTCTTCTGCTAGCCATGACTATCCTGATAACCACCAATTTTTCGTTAATTGTGATAAAAATTGCCCCTTCAGGCAAAAGACACTTAAAGAATTTTCTGATACTAAAAACATAATTGAACTTGATTCATTTGAAAATATCATTAACTACGTGGAGAGTGGTAAAGGTGTTGCATTGTTACCTGAATACTTATTAAAAACAAAGAAATTGCAGAAATGGGATGAGGTAAAGAGAGAAGTATCCTATTATTTGTATGAATAATAAAAGCCTGATCGTGATTTTGGGGTGTTGATAGCACTATTTTATATTATACGAGTTGTTCGATGTTGCCTTTTTTGTTGTCAATGAAACAGAGCTAAAACTAGAAGACGCAAACCGTACAGGGTTAATACAATAAA
>NZ_BCVN01000048.1 GCF_001591765.1 Pseudolactococcus raffinolactis NBRC 100932
TCTGTTAATAGATCAGCAAGCGGACAACCCATTGTTGTCAGAGTCATTTGGATCTCAGTTCGGCCGCTATCTTCAAATTCAATCGCATAGACAAGGCCAAGGTTAATAATATCAACCCCTAACTCAGGGTCAATCACGCTCTCAAGTGCTGAGAGGATTCTATCTTTAATTTTTTCAACTTCTTCTGCTGTATAATTTGCCATTCTTGGTCACAAACCTTTCCTTACACTTAGTATGTCTATTTTATCAAATTTTAATGACTTTGACAAACATGTTTGACTAGGTAACTGCAAATAGGTAGCACTCATCCTTTTTCGCTACTGATATCAAAAAATGGTACCAGAATTCTGATACCATTTTTTGATAGGATTATTGTGTCACCATGACACGCAAGGTTTCATCAATTTTTTCGGCTGTTTTACGGCCTTCACGAATGCCCCAGATAACGAGGGATGGGCCACGTTTGGCGTCACCTGATACATAGACTTTTTCGTTATTTGTCGTGTTGTCATCAAAGATTTGCGTGATGCCGAAGCCTTGGAAGATAGATTGTTCCGCGCCAGTGAAGCCCATAGCAAGGAGGACTAAATCAGCTTTCAAGGTTTCTTCTGTGCCTTCAACTGGCTTGAAGCCTGGGCCGACCTGAACGGTATTAATCGCGATTAATTGGCCACGTTCTGCACCGATAAATTCAGTTGTTGATGTTGCATAGCGGGTCAAGTTGATATTACCAGCAGCAATAGCTTCTTCTTGGCCATAACCTTTACGGTCAACCATTGGATATTCAGGCCATGGATTGGCATCAGTTCGTTGGCCTGGGAGCTGAGGTGTGATCTCAAGTTGGGTCACACTTGCAGCACCAAGTCGGATCGCTGTGCCGATACAGTCATTACCTGTATCACCACCACCGATAACGACAACGTTTTTGCCTTCAAGAGATTTACGCATTTTTTTGTCGCCATTGGCAAGGACGATTTTTGTGATGTTTGTTAAGAAATCAACCGCAAATTTCACGCCATTGAGTTCACGACCTGGTACTGGTAGATCGCGCGGAACGCTTGCACCTGTTGCCAAGATCACGCGGTCGAAGTCTGCTTCTAAAGCTTCAAATGAGATGTCTCGACCAATTTCTGTATTGGCAACAAATTCAACCCCGATTTCTGCCATGATGTCAATCCGACGTTGGACGATATCTTTGTCAAGCTTCATGTTAGGAATCCCATACATGAGCAAACCACCAAAGCGATCTGAGCGTTCGAATACTGTCACGTTATGTCCCAGTTGGTTCAAGCGCCAAGCTGCAGAAAGCCCTGCAGGGCCAGAGCCAACAACGGCAATTCTAAAGTCGGTCCGTTCTTTTGGACGACCACTGTCTGCAACCCAACCTTGTTCAAAGGCATTATCAATGATGAAGCGTTCATTATCATGAATGGCAACACCGTCACCGTTGAGAGCTTCTGTACAGCCTTTTTCACATGGTGCAGGACAGACACGACCAGTCATTTCTGGTAGTGGATTTGTCCGTGATAAACGATCAAACGCTTTTTTAAACTCACCACGGTAGACAAGGTCGTTCCACTCAGGAATCAAGTTGTCGTTTGGACAGCCTGAAACTGCGCGACCACCACCGTAAAATTCACCAGCGTGACAGAAAGGTATCCCACATCCCATACAGCGGGCTGCTTGCTCTTGTCGTTCATCAACTTCAAGTGGGACTTGTAATTCTTCAAAGTCCAATACACGCTCAGCAACAGAACGGTAAGGATTATCCTTACGTTTATATTTCATAAAGCCAAATGGATCTGCCATATTATTTGCCCCCTACTTTAATTAATTCAGCTTTTTCAGCTGCAGGTGTCCGCATAGCTTTCTCAAATGTTTCCATTTCAAGTTCGCTTCCGGTCAAGCCTGTTTGTGCCAAATGGTATTCGATTTCCTTAATTTCATGGAATTCTCTCGGATAAACTTTCACAAATTTATCAACAGCATTGTCCCAATCCGCGAGCAAGGCTTTTGCTTTTTCAGAATCAGTATAGGTTGCATGATTTTCAACCATTTCTTTCAGGACTTCATCACCACGTGTTTGACCGACTTTATATAAGTCAACCATTTCCATGTTAACTTTTTCTGCAAAATCGCCCTTTGCGTCATAGACATAGGCAACACCGCCGCTCATACCAGCAGCGAAGTTTTGACCTGTACTGCCAAGGATTACGGCTAAACCACCCGTCATGTACTCACAACCGTGTTCGCCAACACCTTCGACAACGACTTTAGCTCCTGAGTTCCGAACACAGAAACGCTCACCTGCACGACCACGGAAGTAGGCTTCCCCACGAACTGCACCAAACAGCGACACATTTCCGACAATCGGAGAAGCTTCAACATTAAAGCCTGCATCAACCGGTGGTTTCACAATGACACGACCACCTGATAGTGATTTGGCGATGTAGTCATTGGCTTCACCGATCAAAGTGATTTCCATCCCTTGTGTTGCAAAAGAAGCAAAGGATTGACCAGCGATACCCGTATATTCATATTTAAGCAAGCCTGGTTCAAGTGCATAGTTACCGTAGCGTTCTGCAATCCAGCCGGCCATACGAGCTCCTGCTGTCCGTGTCACATTGTTAATCGTTTCTTTAACGGTCACACCAGTGCCACTATCAATGGCAGCTTTGGCAAAGCCGTCAAGTTCTTGCCATTGACGTTCTTCAATAAATGGATCGACCACTTTACGTTCAATCGGCATGGTTGTTCCAATGATGCGACTGAAATCAAGCGACTTAGCTTTGCCTTTTGCGATAAACTTAGGTTTCAAGACTTCGGCATGACCAATCATTTCATCTACTGAACGGAAACCAAGGTCAGCCATGATTTCACGGAGTTCTTGTGCTAGGAATTTCATGCCATTGACAACGTGTTCTGGCTTGCCAGCAAAATGGGCACGTAGCTCAGGATTTTGGGTTGCTACACCAACTGGACAGGTATTCAATGAACAAACACGCATCATGACACAGCCAACAGCCACCAAGGCAAGTGAGGCAAATGAATATTCCTCAGCACCTAATAGAGCAGCAACTGCGATGTCACGACCTGTCATCAACTTCCCATCCGTTTCAAGGGTCATCCGTTGACGTAAGTTATTCATCGTCAAGGTTTGATGTGCTTCAGCAAGTCCCATCTCCCACGGCAATCCAGCATCACGCGCTGAGTTCCTTGGTGAGGCACCCGTTCCACCATCATAACCAGAGATCACGACTTTATCCGCACCAGCTTTGACACAACCAGTCGCGATCGTCCCAACACCTGTAGATGAAACGAGTTTCACGTTGATTTTCGCATAAGGATTAATGGCCTTGAGGTCATAAATCAATTGTGCCAAATCTTCGATTGAGTAGATATCATGGTGAGGTGGAGGAGAAATCAAGGTCACACCTGGCGTTGAACCGCGGATTTCTGCAACCCATGGAAAGGCTTTACCACCTGGTAACTGACCACCTTCTCCTGGTTTAGCACCTTGGGCTAATTTAATTTGTAATTCTTCAGCGCTCATCAGGTATTCAGCATTAACACCAAAACGACCTGAGGCAACTTGTTTGATTTTAGAGTTGAGGTTGGTGCCGTCCGCTTGTTTATAGAAACGTGCACGGTTTTCACCACCCTCGCCTGAGTTAGACTTAGCGCCAATCGAGTTCATGGCAGCAGCAATCGTTTCATGGGCTTCTTTTGAAAGCGACCCAAAACTCATAGCCCCTACTTTGAAGCGTTTGACGATATTTTCAACCGGTTCAACTTCTGACAAAGCAACTGGTGTACGCTCCCCTTTTAATTCCCAAATATGACGGAGATTTGATGGCGTTTCGTCAGCTTCCAAATCAAGCTCAGCTGAATACGCCTTATACAAGTCATAATCGCCTTGACGAACCGCTTTTTGGAAGTTGTAAATCGTCAATGGATTAAAGATATGGTGTTCGCCATCCGCTTTAAACTGGAATGACCCACCAGATGGCAAGGTTTCGTGACTGCGGTGACCATAGGCAAATTCGTAGCGCTCTAGGTACTCAGCTTCGATTTGATTCAGCGTCAAACCACTAATCCGTGTTACTGTGCCACGGAAATATTTGTCAACAACAGCATCGGAAAGACCAACCGCTTCAAAGAGCTGTGCACCTTTGTAACCAGAGACAGTCGAAATTCCCATCCGACTCATGACCTTGATAATACCTTTTTCAGCTGCTTGACGGAAAGACTCAGCCTTATCAGACATACTGTAGTCTTTCAAGGTTTCATAAGCGCCATACGGGTGAATCGCACTCGCACCATACCCAACGATTGTCGCAAAATGATGGACTTCATTCACTTCCGCTGTATCCACTACGATTGAGAACTGGCTGCCTTTTCCTTTTTCGACCATGTAGTTGTATAAACCAGACGTCGCAAGCAAGATTGGCATTGGCATCAAGCCTTCTTTTTGATCACGATCACTTAGGATAATGATGCTAGCACCTTTATCAACTGCTGCTTCGACCACTTTAAACATATCGACTAAGGCATGTTCCAAACGGTTTGGTGTGTCTTTCGTCACGTCATATAATGTCGAAATCGTTTGGGCTTGGTGTTTTTGATCTGATAGTGCTGCTATTTTTTCGAAGTCTTCAGTCGTTAAAACTGGACTATCAAGTTTGAGTTTCACACAGTTTTCGTCATGATCTACAAGCAAATCACCATCGCGACCCAGATAGACTTCTGTTCCGACAACGATTTTTTCACGAATGGCATCAATCGGTGGATTGGTAACCTGGGCAAACTGTTGTTTGAAGTAAGTAAATAGAGATTGATTTTTTTGTGATAGGACAGCAAGCGGGCTGTCATACCCCATAGCAATGACTGGCTCTTGACCGTTTTCTGCCATAGGGACAATCACGGTTCTGATCACTTCTTCTGTATAGCCAAAGAGTTTGTGCATGGTTTGACGCTCATCTTCTGAAATATCATCAAAGGCTACTTTTTCTGTTAGGTCATCAATATGAAGCAAGTTGTTGTCTAACCATTTTTCATAAGGGAATTGCGCGGCATAATGTTTTTTAACTTCTTCATTACGGAGGATCTTACCGTTAACAGTATCAACAAGCATCATGTTCCCAGGGCCAAGCACGCCTTTTTCGACAACACGACTAGGTTCGAAGTCTACGACACCTGACTCTGATGAACAGACGATGAAGTTATCTTTGGTGATGCTATAACGACTTGGACGCAAACCATTACGGTCAAGACGGGCACCTACGGTATCACCATCTGTAAAGACTAGCGCTGCTGGACCGTCCCACGGTGCCATAAATGATGAGGTATACTCGTAAAACGATGTTAATTCTGGCGATAAGCCAGCTTCTTTGCCCCAAGCCTCTGGTATCATCATCAAAAGGGCATGTGGCATGTCGCGACCGTTGCGGTAGAGGTACTCCATACAGTTTTCGAGCTTGGCCGAATCGGAGTTTTCCTCATTATAGATCTCGATTTTATGCGAGGTCATCCAGTTTTCAGCGCCACGAAGGGTGTTGATCTCACCATTGTGAGCGAGGAAACGAAAAGGTTGTGCACGATCCCATGATGGGAAGGTATTGGTTGAGAAACGTGAGTGTGTCAAGGCTATCGTTGATTTGAAGGCAGGGTCTGACAAGTCAGGATAGAATGTTCGAACTTGGAATGCATGGAGCATGCCTTTATAAACGATTGTTTTACTTGATAGTGAGCAGATGAACATCTCAGACGTCGCAAATGTTTTCTCAAGTTTACGACGGAGGCGATAGAGTCTATCTTCAAAATCGCGACCACTTTTGCTATCGGTTGGTTTTGAAATGATGAATTGAACAAAAGCAGGCATAATCGCTTGCGCACCAGGGCCACAGTTATCAAAATTAAAAGGGACATCACGTGTCATTAAGATTTGATAGCCATCAGCTTGCATTTCATTGCTGATTGATTTGCAAAGCGCTGCTTTTTTGTCCACTGCTTTAGGCAGGAAAAACTGACCCACGGCATAGTCGCCGGGGGCTGGTAAGGTGATGCTATTTTCTGAAGATATTTTTGTAAAAAATTCATGTGGCATGGCAAAAAGTGCACCGGCACCATCGCCAGTATCAGGTTCTGCTCCTGTCCCGCCACGGTGATTCATGCGTTCTAAGATTGTCATCGCATAATCCACTAGCTCGTGAGTCGGTTTACCATCTATTTGGGCAATAAAGCCCATACCGCAGGCATCAGACTCAAAAGACTGATCCCACAAAGTTTGCCGTCTAGCTTGTAATTTATCCATTCATTCATCCTCTCACAGATAATGTCAAACATCTTTTACTTTTGTAAAATTATCTGACAAAAGATATAGGAATATTCTACCAAAAAAAATTGAAAATGACAAGTGAATTTTCTGAAAATTCATTATTTTTGATTGCGATAACAATGGGATAAAAAGAGAACGTCTCACATTAAAACGTTCTCTTTCATACAGTTTGATATCAGCTACATCATATTTTAATTGTTACTTATTTTACCTTGGTTACTAGCTCAATGTGAGAAAATCACTGGGTTAGCCATTTACTTCTTGTTTTGCTTTAAGAAAGGCTTTAGCTTCTTGGTTAACGGCTTTTAAATCACTCCCTTGTTGCTTGGCTGCAAAGACACAACCGCAGTAACATTGGCGATAGATGTCGTACTCTCGGCACATTTGGACAGAACGTTCATAGCCTTTATTCTTCTTAAAATCACTTGGAAGGTATTTAACTGCGTAAATTTTCTGGGCATCTAATCCGATTTCGTTGATTAGTTGGCTGTCTTTTTGGGGTGACAAGGTGAGGGCACTACCGAAATAATCGTAACCTAAGGCGACTGCTTTTTCTGCTACCAAATCCAATCGGAGTTGGAAACAAGCACTGCACCTTAAGCCTTTTTCAAGTTCATCTTGTAGTTCTCGCGCCATGACCATTTGGATAAAATCATTTGGTCGGTAATCTTCTTCGAGGAAAGCGACGTTTTGATTGGTGCGCTGATTGAAGTCGTGGACGAAGGCTTTTTGGATGAGGGCGCGGCGTCTGTACTCGGCTTCTGGGTGGATGTTTGAGTTGGCAAAGTAGATCGTCACGTCAGCGTAGGTGCTCAGAAACTCGAGTGTGTAGGTGCTACAAGGCGCACAGCAAGAATGAATAATGAGTTTTGGACGTACACCACCTGCTTGCCAAGTTTGAATCATTTGTCGCAAAATCTTGTCGTAGTTGACTTTTTGATTTTTCGTATTAACTAGTAATTCGGTTGAATCAATCATTTTTTCCATTGCTCTCTCGTTATTTTTTGTTTCTAGAGATT
Source organism: Pseudolactococcus raffinolactis NBRC 100932 (assembly GCF_001591765.1). Classification (GTDB taxonomy): domain Bacteria; phylum Bacillota; class Bacilli; order Lactobacillales; family Streptococcaceae; genus Pseudolactococcus; species Pseudolactococcus raffinolactis. The sequence continues at coordinate 7,357 of NZ_BCVN01000048.1, forward strand.
ATTTTAACATAGTTTTCGTGTGAATTTTTGATTATTTAATGACATATTTCTGTTTCTCCATTCAATCTTATAACATCTTTAATTTATTTAAGACACCATCATTCTTTTTTGGTATAATGGTTCTGAAACACGGCAGGGGCAAGAAAATTTGCGAACCTGAAGAGATAAGAAAGATGACATGATCACAAATAGAAAATTGCTAGCTCTATTATTCTTAAGTTTTGCCTTTTTGGGGGCCTGTTCAAATACCAAAAATCACACAGAACACTCATCCAAAAATCAGCTATCACAAGGCTCAAAAAAGAAAAAAGACACTATTTACTCTGAATCAAGTCCCACAAAATCATCAAGTTCGACTTCGGCAAAATCAGAAACCTCTGCTCCTAAATTAGAAATACCTGCAGCTGAACAAGATTTAGACATTGCTGCCATTAATCAAGGTGATATTACGACACTTGTTGGCAAGTGGCAAAATGGACGTGGAGAAACAGTCATTGTCAACCCTGATCAAACTGTTAAGTTGATTGATGTTGATGGCATATCTTCCAATAGTCTAAATGTTTATACCGTCCCAGATTCGGAAAATGCGTTCAATATTCCTTATGTCGCGATTGGCGAGGTACGAGCTATTGCAACCCTCAATTTGTATCCGATTGACTTTTCAAACCCTAATGGCGATCAATCTGATGTCAGTAGACCTAGATTAGTTCTGACCCAAAATACTATGAACTTTCCTGCAGATTTATATTATTATCGTGTCAATTAATTCATAGGAAAAGATAGTGTAAAATATCGTACAATCTTGATTCACATTAAAAGCTAAGGGAGAGAACTTTATGAAAAAAGCAATTATTTTAGGAACCCTGTTATGTTCATCACTTCTTGTTGGATGTTCTAACAAGAAAGAAAATAATTCTACAAAAAGAGAAACGAAAATTACCAAAAGTTTAACACAGGATTCATCTACAAATAAATCATCCGAATCAACAGACACATCTTCTATAACAGAAGAATCTATACAACAATCTCAAATACCAACTTCGGTAACTGAACAAGACTTTGATTTTGATGCTATTAATAACGGTAATTTTAGCTCGGCAGCAGGGACATGGAAAAATAAATTAGGCGATACAATGAATCTGAATAACGACGGAACTGGGATAATTACAAGCCAAGAAGGAAATCAGTCTCCTTTTAAAATTATAGATTTTAAAGATGGGATAGGTCAATATGCGCCGACAAATACTAAAGAGCACCTCTAATAAGTTCATGTTTGACATTCTAATAAATAACTGATACCATGTAATCACACATCGTTTACAGATGTAATCGGTTGTGGATTTGATTTTAAGGGGGATCAAACTATGTCTAATCAAGAGAACCACGTTCATACTGATGAGCATCAACATCATATGAACAGTCATGACCATATGGTGAATGAGGACCACTCAGAACACATGCATCATCAAACGGAAATGACACATAATGCGCACGCCAATCATGGTGAAAGTATGGATCATAGCATGCATATGGGGAACTTAAAGGTAACATTTATTGTTTCTTTGTTGCTCTCCATACCGATTATTTTATTATCACCTATGATGGGGATTAATTTACCATTTCAGATAACATTTCCAGGGTCTGATTGGCTTGTACTAATATTTGCCTCAATTTTATTCATTTATGGTGGTCGACCCTTTTTAAAAGGTGCAAAAATGGAGCTGGAGATGAGAAATCCAGCAATGATGACCTTAATTTCCTTAGGGATTTCTGTCGCATTCTTTTATAGTGTTTACGCTTTTATCATGAATAACGTCATAAAAAGCCAGACGCATGTCATGGATTTCTTTTGGGAGTTAGCAACATTAATTGTTATCATGCTACTTGGGCATTGGATAGAAATGAACGCTGTAAGTCGCGCTGGAGATGCATTACAAAAAATGGCTGAGTTATTACCAAGTACAGCCTTAGTTCTTGATGCATCCGGTAATACAAAAGAAGTTGCCCTAAAAGATGTGCAAGTAGGTGAAAAAGTGCTTGTTAAATCTGGAGAAAAAATTCCGGCTGATGGGAAAATTATAGAAGGCAAAACAAACGTTAACGAGGCAATGGTAACTGGGGAATCAAAAGATATCCAAAAAAACATCAACGACAGCGTGATTGGTGGCTCAGTGAATGGTTCAGGAACGATAACAGTAGAGATAACAGGTACAGGCGAGTCAGGTTATCTATCACAGGTCATGTCGCTAGTAAGTAATGCCCAAAAAGACAAATCAAGAGTCGAATCCTTATCTGATAAAGTAGCAAAACTTTTATTTTATGTTGCCTTATGTGTAGGGATAGGCGCATTTATTATCTGGCTATTCCTAACTGGTGATTTAAATATCGCATTGGAAAGAATGGTGACAGTCCTTATCATTGCCTGTCCACACGCCTTAGGTTTGGCAATTCCACTTGTTACTGCAAGGTCGACTTCACTTGGTGCTAAAAACGGTCTATTAATCAAGAACCGACAAGCCCTAGAAGTCTCTAAAAAAGTTGATGTGGTCATGATGGATAAAACTGGAACCTTAACTGAAGGTAATTTCGCAGTCACTAATTATCAAACATTCAGTCCTAAAGTTAGTAAAGAGCAAGTCCTTACTTTGATGGCAGCACTTGAACAAAATTCTAGCCACCCACTTTCAGTAGGCATCTTGAAAAAAATTGACGAACTGCGCTTAACAATTCCCAAAGCAGTAGAAATTACCAACCTACCAGGTATTGGCATAGCCGGTCAAGTCAATGGAGAAGACATCAAGATTGTTAGCATTAGTTACCTAAATAAACATCACATCTCTTATGATAAAAAATTGTTTGAAGCACTATCTAACCAAGGTAATTCGATTAGTTTCTTACTCGTAGCAGAGCAAAATGTTGGTCTGGTCGCACAAGGAGATCAAATCAAGCCTGAGTCTAAGATGATGATTGAAAAATTAAAAGCTAAAGGCATCCAACCAGTGATGTTGACAGGTGATAACCAACAAGTAGCATCCGTTGTTGCCAAACAATTAGGAATTGAGGATGTGCATGCGGAACTCATGCCAGATGAGAAAGAGGCAATCGTTAAATCTTATAAAGAACAAGGACTAGTCGTAATGATGGTTGGTGATGGTATTAATGATGCACCAAGCCTAGCAAGAGCTAATATAGGTGTTGCTATCGGAGCTGGAACTGACGTTGCCATAGAGTCAGCAGATGTTATCCTAGTTAAAAGTAATCCTTCCGATATTTTGCATTTCCTCTCCCTAGCCAAAAATACACAAAGCAAAATGGTTCAAAACTTATGGTGGGGAGCTGGTTATAATATTGTCGCAATTCCATTAGCAGCAGGTGTTTTAGCAAATTGGGGTATCATATTAAGTCCTGCTATCGGTGCCATTTTAATGTCATTCAGCGCCGTTATCGTCGCAATCAATGCCATGTTACTTAGAGTTGATTAAAACATCTTACTGATACAAAGCTCTAATCAAAGTTAAAAGAATACCACAACAAACGCAACTAAAATTATTAGTTGCGTTTGTTTTTA
>NZ_BCVN01000049.1 GCF_001591765.1 Pseudolactococcus raffinolactis NBRC 100932
CCATGATGAAACCAATCAGGTCTTGCTTGATTTTTTACAGGAAAATGGTAACAGTTGAATTTTAAGGTCTGTTTATATATAACATTAGCTCATTAGAAAAATAGAAGAACCGTATGGAATCAAAATGAATTCATACGGTTCTTCTATTGTTGTTCAACCTTTTACAGACAATTGGGGAGGTTACCCCTGTTTTCTAATAAATCGTTTGCCAATCTTAATCCAAGATAGGAAACTTAACAAAGCAACCAGCAGGAATCCAACCATAAGATGCCAGCCATTTTCCATTTCACCTGTTCTTGGCAATGTTCCACCAGTCGTTGGCAAAGCTTGCTGAACAGAATTAACTGGTTTGTAAACAAATGTAAAAGTTTGGGCTTGATCCGTGATGACCGCATTAATTTTATCGCTGAGGGAAATCAACTCATAACCGTCAATCATCGGTGCAGCACTTGAAATCACGTCACCATTTTTACCCGTGTAGACTGTTGCCGTTTTAATCTCTTTACCATTTTGGTCGACATAACGAACTGTGATCGGCGCTGGATCTTTTGTTTCAATCGTAGCATCTTCCGCAATAATTGTTGCTGTCGTCTGTGCTGTTACTTCTTTAATCAAAGCTCTGCCAAGTAGTGATTTGAAAGGCATTGCTTTAGTTAACGGATTAACATTTGTGAAGGTTACATCATACACACCTTCTGGTAATTCTTCAAAAGAATTTTCATCATAAACCTTGCCATCAATAATCGCCCAAAGTTTCGCACCATCTACTGCCACACCATTTTCATCATAGAGCACCGGTTCATGGTGTGTATGCTGCCATGAGTATGTTGAGCCTTTTATGATTCTCTTTTCAATGGGTTTCACATCAATTCGTGTCAAGTCTTTTTCGAAACGTGCATAAAGTGTTTGTGTCCCTGTCGCTGTATCAGTAATATTCGTAACGGCATTACCACCGCTTTCAGCATCATACCAACCTAGGAACTTATAACCAGTTTTAGACGCATCGCCAAAACTCGTGACTCCGATACCATAAGTGTAGGTCGTTGGATTAGTCGCATGATTGCTACCACCATCTAAGCTATAATTAATCACAAAGTCATTTGCTTTCCAGTTTGCATACAATATTTTGTCGCCATCGTCAGTGTCTGAAATGCTAGTAATGAGATTGCCTCCACTCGGTGCATCAAACCAGCCCAAAAATTGATAATTGTCACGTACAGGATCTGCGAAACTTGTGACACCCACGCCATAAACATATGATGTTGGATTATTGATATCATTCGTACCATTATCCAAGTCATAATCGATTTTGAATTCATCTGACTGCCATCTTGCGTAAAGCGTCATATCACTTCGCACGGGTGCACCTGTATTAGGATTGCCAGCTGTTGCAAAACTCCAAATATCACCATTAGCTGTCACCCATCCTAGAAATTGACTGAATGGTCTTGTTGGCTCAGGGGTTGGTAGATAGACACCTTGCCCATAATCCACTGTCTGTGAATTCGGAACTGGTGTACCACCTTTAGTATCAAAAGTCACCGTTACTTTGGGTAATGGTACATTGGTACCACTATACTGAATATCAAAGTTATTATAAGCATACGCTTGATTTTGACTGTAAGTTTTACCTACTTCAGATTTGTTAATCTTATCTGCATGCGTTATTTTATCTGTTTCACTTATGGCAGTTAGCGTCTTAGCAGTATTTCCTAAGAAAATTGTATTGGTTGTTTTGACTGCTGCGAGAAGTGACGCTTGATTAGCATGATTTCTTTAACCTATCCCACCACCATTTACAGGGGCGCTATTATTGGTAATACTAGAATCTGAAATTGTAATGGTTCCTAAATCAAAAGAGATACCACCACCACCACTAGTTGTCACACGGTAGTTAGCACTGTGAGGATAGCCACCAGCACTATTATTATCAATGATACTATTTCTAATTACTAAATCAACATGAGCATCTTCCATGGCAATACCGCCACCATCAGTACTAGAAGTGTTGCCTTGAATCAGACAATTTTCCAAGGTGACAAATCTTGCTTGGTCAATATCAATCCCACCACCAAAATTTCTCGAATAGTTATTAACAATATCAGCATATTTGATGACAGATGTACTCGCCGCATTTCCACCATGGATACATAGCGCACCACCACAACTTGCTGCTGAGTTATTTCTAAAGATAACGTGACGTGTTGCCGTTACTGTCACATTAAATTTGACAGTAGCGCCCGTTGAATAGACATGGACGGCGCCACCACTATTTGAATATAAGGCTTTGTTACCGTCAAAGATTGTACCTGCACCAATCTCTAGTGTCACATCAGTTGCCTCAACGGCACCACCATATTGCGAAGATGTATTATTTAAGAACTCTACATTGCTCGTACCATCTGTGGCAATATTAACTGTTCGCGCTTGTGTGTGAATTGCCCCACCTTGAGCAGAAGCACTATTATTCTTAAATTTGATATCGCCATTGATTTCAAGTGCGCTCGTCGTATTACCACCTCTGGACATAATGGCGCCGCCATTACTTGCTTTATTACTTTCAAAAGTGACATTGCCACTAATCACAGCATTACCACCGCCATAGAGCATCAGTGCGCCGCCCTCTTTGCCAGTCGTACCATTACCAGTGAAAGTGACCTTATCTTTGATTTCTGACTCAACATTTTGGAAGAATAGCGTACTGCCACCCCAGCCGTCTCCTACTACCATATTACCAGAGAAATTTGTTTCGCCTTCTATCGTAATCCATGCATTCCTAGCAGCAATAGCACCACCATAATAAGCTTGATTATTAAGAAAAGCCGAGGTTCCCTTAATTAAAACAGTCGCATAACCGATAGGTCCTACCGTACTATCATAAACATCTATGGCACCACCAAAATTTACACCCGTATTAGCTTGTGCACTTTTACAATTTTGAAATGTCGTGTTTGTAATGGTTAAAGATGACCGTTCTGCTGAACTACTATCGACACGCACACCACCTGGTTTGTTTTACCCTTCAATCACTAGGTTTTCTAATGTTAAATTAGCCCCTTGCAAAAGTTTAAAATGTCTTGCCGAAGGTGTGATTGTTACCTGATGAGGACCATTGCCATCGCTTGTAATCGTAAGTGTTCTGCCTGTTGCAATTTCTTTTGTCGCATCAAGCGTTATGTCAGCTGTTAAAATAATTTTAGTGACATTTTCATCTGCTAGGGCTTGGTCAAATTCTGCTAAGGTTGCAACAGACCGCTCACTTGGCAATGCGCGCACTTGTCGAGTTTTTGTAACGTTTTCGATAGACTGAGCAGGCGTTTTATCGATCTCTTCTTCATTTAGCGTTGACGCTAAATCTAAGTCTGGTTGCAAGCCAACAAAGGCAATATTTTGTACACTATCGCCTACTTGAACCTCTTGTATTACCGCCTTATCCACGTCCGTTGTCAAAACAGCATCGGTTTGAATGACTGCATCTATTTGGTCGAAATCAGTTGCCGCTTCATTTAAGGTGAGTAAAATCCCTTGATCCTGAATAACAAAACTACCGATAACCTCTCCGAGTTTGTTCACGACATCTTTAGGGGCAATTTGTTCAGCAGACCATGCGCCAATTTCAGAATTTTCTGGTAAAGCAAGTTGATAAACATCGCCTGCTCTTAATTTCAACCCTTTCAAAGCTTGCAGGTGAACTTCAGCTCTTAAGGCATAAGCACCTTCTACTTCTACAGGATTTTCCTCCGAAACAGCTTGATTTTCTAAATCCAAAAGCTGCCAGCTGGTCACTGGTGCTGTTGGAGGTGAGACATCCTCAGCAAAAACTGATGTCAATGGCAAGATAGCATTGAATACCAGAATTAAACCGAGGAAAAAAGAGATTAATTTACTTCTAATTAATTTTATAGACTTATTTTCAATCATGATGATATGCACACTTTCTATATATTTTTTACATACAAAAACTAATCCTTGATAAAAGTAGATACTTATTCAATGACTAATTTTAAGAATCATCCAGATAATTCAGGATATCCGAAATCACAACAGCTAATTTTACTGGTGGTTTTTGACAACTATTTGTGAAAACTGAATATATCTCTATGCTTACTAATCTCAAAATTGACACCAATTTAAACTTTCTAAACTTCCTAAACAATATTTCACACACTAAACACTCACTATATATTAATATATTAACATTTTTTGCTTATTTTTTCCAACTAAAACAAATATAAAATAATATATTCCCTTAACATTTTAAAATGATTTTATTATTATCTGCTGCTTCTATCCATTGAATTAATCACTTTTTATTTATTTTTAATATGTCTATTGAAATATTGCTTGTCACAAAATCAACTGCTAAATAATTCCTGAATGGAGGCAAAGCCCGACAATCACAAAAAATCGCCTGGGAAATTTTCCCACACGATTTATTATAGAGCCCAAAATAGTAGACCATTTTAGTAAGATTTCAAGCTTTACTGTCACTCCCTACAACTTTAATTTTGGCTGCGACCAAAGCATAGACTTCTTTCATACCAGCTTCACCATATTTTTTAGGATCGATGACTTTGTCATCTGCCAAATTGGCACGCGCACCCTTGGTATAAGCAATCCGTAAGTCTGTCGCATAATTGACTTTGCAAATGCCGCGTTTGATTGCTTCTCGAACTTGCTCATCAGGTACACCGGATGTACCATGCAAAACAAGCGGTACATCAACGACTTGACGAATTTCAGATAGGCGATCCACATCAATCTTAGGCTCACCTTTATAAATACCATGAATCGTGCCAACTGCGATAGCTAAAAAGTCCACATCTGTTTGTGCGACAAACTCCTTGGCTTCAGCTGGCTCTGTATAAGGGTTGTTAGAACCACCATCTAATTTATCTTCTTTACCACCAACTTTACCTAGTTCTGCTTCAACTGGAATATTATTAGGTTTGCAAGCATCAACAACACGACGACTAACAGCGACATTTTCATCAAATGGTAGATGACTACCATCAATCATAATAGACGTATAACCGGCATGTAAGGCTTGCATAGCAAGTTCAAAACTTGATCCATGATCCAAATGGATGGCAACTGGCACTTTCGCCATGTCTGCAATCGCTTTCACATTGGCGAAATACAACTCCAAAGTCGCATAGTCAACCGTTCCTGGTGTCGTCTGCAAGATAATTGGCGCATGCAAATCTTCTGCTGCCTTAACCGCAGCCATCGCCATCTCCATGTTCTCGATATTGAAAGCACCAACTGCATAATTACCAGCTTGGGCTTTCAGAATCATTTCTTTACTCGTTACTAACATATCTTGTTCTCCTTTTTTACTTTACTTCAGTAACCTTTATTTGACGGTAAAAGGTATCATAATTCGCCAGATTGACATGACCTGTTGTTGCTTCTTGGGCATTCAACATGCCCAGTACCATGGCTTTTTTCAAGTAATCTGTTAGAGGTTGCTTGTGATAAATGCCGGAAACTAAGCCTGCAACAGTTGAATCTCCAGAACCAACAGGATTTTTGACCTCTATTTTTGGAATATCAACCTTGTAAAATTTGTCGTCAGCTTTTACAAAAGCGCCGTCAGAACTTAAAGAAACAACAATGACCGGAATATCACGAAAGAGCTCCGACTGTAAACTGATTTTCAAATCCGTCAAATTCGTAATCTCAGGAATCCCTAAGAGACTTGCGACTTCTTCGGCATTTGGCTTGATCAGATACGGTTGATTAGCATGTTGAACCGCCGCTAATAAGGATGCCCCTGATGTATCTAAGACAACGGGAATGTTTTTTGCTTTAGCCATATCCAACAGTTGGTTGTAATAATCTGTCGGGGCACCCTTAGGTAGTGAGCCTGAAATTGACAAGACGGTTGCTTCTCTTAGTAGGGTATCTAAATCTTGATGAAATGCTACTAACTCGGCTTCTGATACTATAGGGCCACTTTCCAAAATTTCTGTCTGCTTGCCATCATGTAAAATGGCGACACAATTTCTAGTTTCTTCTGCTATTTTAGAGAAAGCAAAGCTAATGCCTGTAGCTGCTAAATTTTCCTTGATGAACTCACCTAAGGCACCACCAAGTAAACCAGTTGCAGTTACTGGATCATCGAGTTGATGCAAAACTCGGCTAACATTTAAGCCTTTTCCACCCGCTGTTTTACGGGCAATGTCACAACGATTGACCGTATCAACTTTAAATTCTCCTAAAGGATAAGAAATATCAATAGATGGATTCATCGTGATTGTAACAATCATTTATCACGCCCCTTTCATTTTTTATAAACAGATACACCATCTAAATATGTTTCTTCTAGGTCAAGCTTATCTGACAAAATGATGAAATCCGCTGCACGACCTAAACGAATACTACCGCAAACATGGTCAATGTGACAGCTTTTAGCTGGAACTTCTGTTGCCATATAGATGGCGTCAGAAACAGTTGCTAAGTCCCAATCGACCACATTTTTTACACCTTCAAACAATCGCAAGATGCTGCCTGCTAAACTGCCACCATTTTTTAAACGCGCTGCACCATCTTTAACGATGACCGGAAATTCTCCCAGGAAGTAATCCCCATCTGGCATGCCGCCTGCACGCATACAATCTGTAATCAAGGCAATGTTATCTGGTGTTTTCGCCTGAATCAACGCTTTAGCAGCAACTGGGTGAACATGATGACCATCGCAAATTAACTCTGCAACTGTTCCAACTGTTGTCATCGCCGCACCAACCATACCAGGTTCACGGTGATTTAGGCCGCTCATGCCGTTATAAGTGTGAACAAAAACTGAGGCACCAGCCTCTACAGAAGCTTTGGCTTGATCGTAAGTTGCATCACTATGTCCCAAGGCGACACTAACACCTTCATTAACGAGCGCTGCTGTAAATTTGGCTGCACCTTCTCTTTCTGGTGCAATCGCGATTTTTTTAATCATGCCACCCGACAAGTCTTGCCATTTTTTAAAGACAGCCAAATCTGGATCTGTGAAATAGCTTGGATTCTGTGCGCCTTTATGCTTTTCAGTAAAGAAGGGGCCTTCAAAGAATATCCCCTGAATTTTAGCGCCAGTCACTTCTTTATGATGTTGCCCAATCGTCTCACAGACTTCGTTCAATATCTCAACAGTTGAAGTCAAGGTACTTGGCAAGAAGCTTGTGACACCGCAGCTTAACAAGCCTTTAGAAATCGCTTCAAGTCCTGCTACATCATGATCCATCACATCATGACCATGATAGCCGTGAATATGCGTGTCCACAAGTCCTGGCGCTATCCATTTTCCGGTATAATCAAGAATTTCGCCTACTGGTTTTTCTTGGGTATAAGCACCGAAGACGCCGTCTTCAACTGCTAAGTACCCACCTGTCTCAACTGAACTTGGTAAGAAGAAACGGTCTGCATGTAGATAATATTTACTCACTTTAATCCCTCGCTTTATTTCTGCTGATTAGTTGTCAAATGAATGAATGGTAACACCTTGAACGACACGATTGACAGTCCCAGTCGCTGATGGCGTATCTGGTGTATTACCGACTTTAAGCGATGCTAGTAAAGAAACGGTTTGTGCAACGACGATACAAGGAAAGGCGCAGTAAGCTTCTGGCAAAAGTGGCAGACCTTTTTCAAATTCAATCGTTTCACCGCTAAAATCTTGTCCAACTTTAGGTTGGGCGATGGCAATGACTGAGTTTGCAATCCCATCTTGATCCATTTCATTTAAAATATCAAGGTCATATTGTCTAGAATAATCATCGTTGTTAACAAAGTCAAAGACCAGAGTTTTATCATTAATGAATGATTTTGGTCCATGACGGAAACCGAGTGAAGAATCGAAGATTGTCGCAACCTGACCAGCCGTCAATTCCAATACTTTGAGCTGAGCTTCACGTGTTAAACCAGCCAGAGCTCCTGTACCCAGATAAATGATTCGATTAAAATCACGGTTGATAATATCTGCAATTTCACATTCCCGATTGATGATGTCTTCTGCCATGGTCGCCATGGTCTTGACATAAAGTTGTTTGTTGGCATCAGTCGCTGTATCAAATACGAGTAAAGCCGTTAACATCATACAAGAAAAGCTACTTGTCATCGCAAAGCCCAAGTCAAGTGATGCTTCTGGTTGCAACAACAACAAGTTATGCTCATCATTTTCAGCAGCTTTTGCAAGCAAGCCTTCTTTCGCACAAGTAATCGAAATGTGTCGAATATTTTTGACAACTTGGTTGGCAATTTCAACAGCTGCGACACTTTCAGGACTATTCCCACTTCTGGCAAATGAGACCAAAATTGTCAAATCATCAGGTCGTAAATAATCTAATGGACTGCCAACAATATCTGTCGTTGCAATACTTTCGTAAGTAAAGTCTGAATCCCCTTGACGATTCAAGTAAGGAGTTATTGTATCCCCAACATAACAAGAGGTACCTGCTCCAGTAAAAATCACTCTGACTCTATCTGTCGTTGATGCCTTAACTTTTGCTAAGAATGCCTCAATCTCTGATTTTTGAGCCATGAAATTATCAAAGGCTTCTAACCACACTTTGGGCTGTTGTTTGATCTCAAGTGTTGTATGAATAGCGCCTAATTTTTCTAGTTCTTCTGTTGAATAGTTAAACATTTTCTTTCCTCCCTTGATTTGGTTCATCATGAGCTGTATCACACACCCATGCGAACCTTTGACTTTAAATACTTTAATTTAAGTATCATAGCTAGCATATCAGGCTATGTAGCACATGCCTTGTCTTTAGACTAGGCATGTAATTGTTGACTATGTGAATTTGACAATGCTGATTGTCAAACTTATACTTCTTTTTTATGATCTAAGATGGATTGTTTTATACTTGAATTGGTCGCCTCTTGCAACACTTAGAGTGTACTCTATAATTTCATTTTTTGAATTATAGGTTGTCCTCACAAGATTTAAGACAGGTGTCCCCTCATGAATATCTAAAAATTCACTGTCATTAATTCGCGCAATTCCTGCATAAAATTCCTCTTCTGCCATTTTCACGATTTGACCATAATCTTCAGAAAAGATCTCATAGAGTGGTTTCTCTGCCAAACGTTCTTCTGTCAATGATAGAAATAGTTTCAAAGGCAGATAAGTCTTCTCCAGCATCATAGGTACACCATCAGCAAGTCTCAAGCGTTTAATCTTGATCAATTTTTCACCTAAAGGTACATTCAGTTTATCCGCAAAATATTTACTGGCTTCAATCACTCGATATAGCAATATCTTTGTTTCGGGATATTTTCCCAAGGACTTCATCTGATCTGTAAAACTATATGCCCCTGATAAATTTGTCGCATGGTTTCGTAAATCAGAAACAAACGTTCCTTTACCATGTCTACGATAGATATAGTTCATCTGTTCCAATTCTTGCAAGGCTTGTCGAACAGTCGTTCGACTTACACCGTACTGGTCTACTAACTCTCGTTCTGAGGGTAGCAAAGAATCCGGTTCAAACTCGTTCTCTATTTTTCCTTTTAACAAATCAACCAATTGATCATATAATGGTCGCTTTCTATTTGATTTAACCATTTCTTCCTCCTTGTATGTGGTAATTACCACTAACAAGATTATACTATATTTCACTTCAAAGATAAAAAGATATCAGATGAATATTCAAAAATATCTAATTTTAAGATAAAACTTCCATCAAAAGGAGCTGATGCCTATTTTCTGAAGACTCCCCCTCACTGGACGATTACTGTGGCCAAATTGTTGGCCAAATACCAAGACCTGAACCTAACAAGCCAAGAATGAGTAGCAAGCCAATACATTTAAGTGGCGTGAAGTTTTTCTTAGCCATCAAGAGATACAGCAACAAAGTCAAAGCCAATGGAATGATTTGTGGTAAAATACCATCCAAAATCTTTTGAATATTGATGGTAACTGGTACTTTATTGTAATCATTGTAAGTGATTTGATAATCACCTGTGCCTAGATCTTTAACTTAAGAACCTTCTTGTAACGTTTCTTCATCGCCATCGACATAGAGTTTTTCACCATATCTCGAAAGACCTTCTTTACTTACCACAGTCGTAATCGCTGTTGCTTCGTTGGTTGTCCCATTTGGAATTTCAAGACCTAATTTTGTAGACCCGTAAACACATGTTAATGACCCAACGATAAAGATTCCCAAAATACTTGCTGCACGTGTAAATTCTTTAGCATTTTCTGTCAATACTGAAATGGCATTTGTGCCCAGTTTC
>NZ_BCVN01000050.1 GCF_001591765.1 Pseudolactococcus raffinolactis NBRC 100932
TAAATATTGAAGATAGCCATCAGTATCTACTGGATATTTTATTTTTATTTCTTCCATGCTAATTCCCTTAATCAAATCTTCTATGTTATATATATGTTATTTGCAAAGAAAAAGCCCTAGAAACATGAATTTCTAGAGCTTTTTCAATGTTTACTTATTTCACTTCTTCAAAGGTAAATCCGCTCCATGGTTTAATGTAGTCAAGTAAGAACAACTCATCATCAGAAATGCGACCAACGACATTGATTTGACCTTGGTTTGGCATATCTTTAAGGGCGATTTGTGTTTCACCTTTGTATTGACCAAATTCGACATTGCCTATCAAGATATCACCACGCTTGATGTCTCTTGTATCGTGTGCTGGGAATTCTTTATCTTTATGCCAGACACGTGTCATTGTTGACCGTAAGATATATTCACTGCGATCGCCACGGTAGCTGTGTTCACTTTCAAATAAAACAATTCGTTCATTGTCTGTGATTGACGCACTTGGGACAATTTTCAAAGCAGGTTCAGCCGCAAAGAAAGCCTCGCTCATGGCTTTGATTTCTGCTTCACTCGCATAAGCATTGGCAATTGTGATGTCGTTAATACCACCCAATAATTTCATATGCTTAACTTGTGTCGCAATGTCCAAATCACGATGACGTTCAAGACTGACAAGACCATCACTGAAAGGCCATGGACCAAATGTTGCATCATGTGAATTGACAAATGCCATGGTGTTCAAGTTATATTGGTTAAATTTCTTGGTGCAGTAAATAAAGTGATCCAGTGCCAAACCAGAGTAACGCATTGGATAGAAATTATGACTTCCCAACAAGAGTTCAGGATTTGGTGAGTAGCTCATGATGTTATCGACATAATTTGTCCCTTGGCTCATGTTGATTTCAACTTTGATGCCGTAAGGATTACGGGTCATTTTAGCTTCTTCAGCACCTGTAAAACCGAGGTCTAGACGGATACCGTCAGCCCCCATGTCATTGAAGAACGAAAGATCATCATATGACACACCAAGTTGTTCAAAAAGCGCTGGATTGATATCTACCATGACTTCCATGCCAAGTGAATTGGCATAATCAACAGGTTTCTTGAAACCTGCAAGAACTTCATCCTTATCACCATTGATTTCAAGTAGGCTTGTAAAGACGCGTTTAAAACCATATTGATGCGCTAAATCCAGATAAGCTTTATCCTTTTCAAATGTACTGCGTTCTGGATAAATAGAAATGCCAAGTTTTCCCATGTGTTTCCTCCATTTGGCGCTTTGCGCCTTGTTTAAATATTGTAATAAGGTGTAGATAAGACGTTCCCACATCTTATGAAAACGTTTTATAGTGTCATTATAACAAAAAAATTGGTCTATGCCAATTTTTAGAATAAAAAAATATTATTTTAGCCGCATGGCTAATATTAATGTGTTGCCTTTTTATTGTTGCCTGCCTTAACCAAAATATTTGAAGAGGAAAAATCCAGTGATGATAAAAATAATCATCCAGAGGATTGAAATAATCGTCCCGAGTTTGGCAAATTGATGACCTTTCAAGTCATGGGCATCAATATGTTCAAAAGCAGTCAAGCTAAAAATCAGTCCTGGAAGGGCTGTGATTGGAATAATCGCCAAAATAAGACCAGCAACAGCGGCCTTACTAACGGGTTGATTTTGAGTTGGTTTTGAATTTCTCATATTAGCTTAATTCTATCAAAATTTGTGACAAATGACAAGATTGCTTATCACTTTTCTTATAACCTGCCACCCTATATTTTTCTAAAAGATGATACAATAAACTTATGTTAGCTTTTATCAAAAAAAATAAAATTGCGCTTATTTGCAGCTTCTTCATTCCGCTCCTAATCATGCTCTTGAACTTTGCCTTAATTGGCATTTATTGGGGGAGCGATAAGACAGTTTTAGCCGGTGATGCCTACCACCAGTACGTCGCTTTTCACGCGCTCTTTTCAGATATTTTACATCATGGCTCAGGCTTCTTTTACACCTTCACCAGTGGTTTGGGGCTGAACTTCCTTAGTTTTTCATCCTATTATTTAGGCAGCCTGCTCATGCCACTGACTTATTTTTTTAACGCTTCAAATATGCCTGACGGCCTTTATCTGCTAACCCTACTTAAATTTGGTTTGATCGGACTATCTGGCTTTGTCGCTTTCAAAAATATGTACCGTGTCCTGTCAAATTGGCTCATCATCAGCTTATCCAGTGCCTATGCCCTCATGAGTTTCATTGTCAATCAATCCGAAATCATCATGTGGCTCGACGTCTTTATCTGGCTCCCCCTCATCATCTGTGGCCTCCACAGCATGATGGCGCAAGGCAAACGCCGACTTTATTACGTAAGCTTAACCCTACTTTTCATCCAAAATTACTATTTTGGCTTTATGATGGCACTCTTTCTCATCGGCTATTTCTTAGTCAGACTCAGCTTTGACGGCTGGTCTTGGCGTAAAACGCTAGATTTTGCTATCACATCGCTCCTAGCAGGCTGCACCAGCCTCATCATGATTCTACCCATGTATCTCGATTTGAAAGCCAACGGCGAAAGCTTTACCAAAATCACCGAACTCTTTACAGAAAAATCCTGGTACTTCGACGTTTTCGCCAAAAACTTCGTCGCAAGCTATGACACCACCCAGTACGGCGCTGTACCCACGATCTATATTGGCCTACTCCCGCTACTTCTCGCAACCCTCTTCTTTGTTACCAAATCCATCCGCCTACGTACAAAATTTTCCTACCTCGCCCTCCTCAGCTTTATCATCGCCTCCTTCTACCTGCGCCCGCTGGACCTCTTCTGGCAAGGGATGCACACACCCAACATGTTCCTCCACCGCTATAGCTTTGTCTTTAGCCTATTAATCATTCTCATGGCAGCTGAAACATTGACACGACTGTCAGAAATCCGTCTCCATTGGCTTGGATTAACTGTCTTTGCCTTGTCAGCAGGCTTTGTAGCGACAGCAGTCAGTCGACATTATGCTTATATCAAAGGTCTTAATCTCTCCTTAACCCTACTATTTGCCTTAGCATATTTGATTATCATTATCGCTAATCGCAAAAAATGGCTTCTACCAAACGCCTTCCCCATTTTTATTGCCATTTTCATGATTTTCGAATTAGGTATCAACGGCTATTATCAACTCAACGGTATCTCTGAAGAATGGCACTACGCCTCACGGACTTCCTATGATGACCACACTAAGAAAATTCAGCCAGCAGCTAAAGCAATTGCGAAAGATACCGATTTTTATCGCATGGATGAGACTAAGCCTGACACTGCCAATGATGGTATGAAATATGGTTACAAATCACTGGGTCAGTTCTCCTCTGTGAGAAATCGTAAATCCTCAGCCACACTTAATCTCCTTGGTTTTCAATCAACTGGCACTAATCTTAATCTTCGCTATCCACTTAATACCTTACTTATGGATTCAGTTTTCAATATCCGATATAACCTCAATACGACACAACCTGATAAATATGGCTTTATTCCGTCCAATCCTGCCCTCCCTAATCTGACACAAAACTCCTACGTCTTACCGCCTGCCATTTTTGTCGAAAATGGCTACAAAGATGTCAAATTAACAGAGAAAAATATCTTGGCCAATCAAACCAAGTTTGTCAACCAACTATCTGGAACAGATACAACATTTTTCGAACAGTTTTACATCGATAAAGAAACGACAACTGGTACTATCACGGGCGGCAAAGGTCGAGTAACGCTGACTCAAAAAGGTAGTGATGATATCACACTTTCCTATACTGTGACAGCACCTGCCGGTGGGCAAGCCTATCTCAAACTTTCTGATGTCACCTATCAAAATACCGAAGCCGAGTACGTCAAAGTCAGCATCAATGGTCGCACCACCTTTATCAATACCAACGATACCGGGGCTTTCATCAACTTAGGTTATTTTGAACAAGCAACACAAGTCGCCATTACTTTAACTTTTCCAGAAAATCGATATGTTAATTTTGACACAACAGAATTCTGGACCATGCTAGATAGCACTTATACGGCGACGATTCATAAACTTAAGTCTAATCAAGTCACTGCCAAAGCCATTAAAAATGGGCTAGAAGCTACCGTCTCTGCCAATACCAACGGCGATTTGTTTCTGACACTACCTTACGACAAAGGATGGGCTGCTAAGGTAGATGGTAAATCTGTCAAAATCAAACAAGCTCAAACTGGTTTCATGACGGTGCCTATTTCAAAAGGAACGCATACGGTCAAGCTCACCTTCATCCCACAAGGGCTCAAACTTGGTAGTCTTTGCTTTGCCCTAGCTTTGATTAGTTTCATTTACTATGATCGTTACAGCAAAAAACACATCCGTCAAGGCAAACTTGGCTGATGTGTTTTTTAGGTGAGGAGATTGGCGAGAAAGCCACTCCCGTGAATAAGGAGATAGGAGTAAAGGTATATCGGTAGGGGTTTTGCGACGAATATCGTAAATAAGAAGTATTTCCAGGTCATTTTGGTTTGACTAGAAATTAATACTAAGGCATCGTCAGGTGCGACAGGTAGAAGAATTGCGATAAAAAATAGAATATCGTACTTCTTTTGACCTTTATCGACCCAACTCATGTACTTATTATAATGTTTTTCCTTGATAAAGGTTTTAGCCAGAACAGAACCATAGACACGCCCCATGTGAAAGAGGATGATTGATCCGATGACAATGCCGACATAGTTATAGAGAAAGCCGACATAAGGGCCAAAGATCATCACGCCTGCTGCTGTCGTAATCCCACCTGGAATGATTGGGATTACAACTTGGATAATTTGTAGACCAATGAAAATGAAGGGACCCAGAATATAATGCGCCATGACAAGTTCTGATAGCGCCTGAGGATCACGTAAAATATCGATACGATAAAGGTAGTAACCGCCAATCAAACAAGCAATAATCCCAAGAATTGAGATTACATTAAAAATTTTCTGGACGATTTTTAAAACCTTTTCGTTCATATCCTATTTTTCCTATCCCTATTTACCTGATTAGAAAGCCTTTAGACTGCGATTGATCGCCAAGTACTCTAAATAATTTGTGTTGTCTGTCAAAACATCAAATGATTAAACTGTAACATCTTCCTTACGACCTTTTAGATAAATCATTTGTTCTTTGGTCCAATCAGTTAATTGCTCTTTAAAAGGTTGAAAGCCAATTTTATTGGCTGGATTATTAAAGTGAAATCTCCGCTGAACATGATGCGTTTGTGGATGTTTTTCTAACGTCCTCAAACTGAGTGAAATTTTACCATTGAACTCATCAACGTCAATCACCTGCGCCTGACAAGTTTGTCCAACCTCAATCACATCGTGAATATCCGCAACATACCCTGATTTGATTTCTGAGATATGAATCAAGCCACGATGTTTGCCAAATTTGACAAAGGCACCGTATTTTTGTAAACCAGTAATTTCAGCCTTAATAATATCCCCAATTTTAATAGGTTTATCAGTCATGGTCTTATTTTTTCTCTAAATCGATGCTGATGATTTCAACATCATTTTCTGGTTTATCTTGAGAACCTGTTGGTTCTTTTGCAATGCGGTCAAGCGTTTCAAAACTTTCAGCGTTAGCTAATTGACCGAAAACAGTGTGACGACCATCTAAATGCGGTGTACCACCAGCTGTGTAGATTTCAGCAATTTCTTCTGGCCAGCCACCTTTAACAAGGGCAGATTTATCGTAAGGAAGGTTTTCATTTTGAACGATGAAAAATTGGCTACCATTTGTATTAGGACCAGCATTAGCCATTGAAAGTGCTCCACGGATGTTGAAGACATTTTCAGAAAATTCATCTTCAAATTTTTCACCATAGATTGATTCACCACCCATGCCTGTCCCTGTTGGGTCGCCACCTTGGATCATGAAATCACGTATGATACGGTGGAAAATCACACCATTATAATAGCCTTTTTCTGCCAATTCAACGAAATTTTTAACTGTTTTAGGTGCAACATCATCAAATAATTTAACAGTTAAATCTCCAAGGTTAGTATGAATTGTAGCGACTGTGCCAGTATAGTTTGCTAGATCTGTTTGTGGGTAAGTGATTGTCATATTATTTTTTCCTCTTTCTGTGCTGGCGTTCGGGCCAGGCGGTGTCTTTCGCGAACTGATGTACGCTCAAAGTGTTTTATATTGTTATAGAATGTTAAGTGCTTTCAAAGCCTTTTCTATACCATCGTTTTCAACGGTGTCTGTAATGTAGTCCGCCATTTCCAAAATTTTAGGATGGGAAACTTTCATGGCAACGGATAGACCACCAAGATCGAAAAGTTCGACATCGTTTAAGCCGTCTCCAAAATTCATCACGTTTTCGACACTTAAACCTAATTGGTCTAGTACTTGTGAAACGCCTACTGCCTTACTGCCGTTCAATGGCACAATGTCAGATGAGTGCTCATGCCAACGCACCATTCGAACACTTTCAGACAGTTTTTCGGGCAAGATAAGCTGATCATCATGCTCTGACATGGTTACCATTTGGTAAATATCATGTGTCAAATGATAATCTGGATCAATTGGTAATTGACCATATATCGGCTCAATAGCTGATTGCATCGTATCAGACCAAGCAGAGGCAACAACCTGATCGGCACCGTAAACAACATACTCAGCCGAAGATGACGTCAACCATTCTACGATATCTAAAACCACTTTTTGGGGAAGTGACTGTTTATAAATTACTTGATCCGACTTATCTATCACATAAGCACCATTTGCCGTGACAAAGAAATCAGGATGCAATGCTTTGATTTCTGGTACCACACCACAAAGATTTCTTCCAGTTGCAATACCTGTTAAAATACCTTTTTGATGTAGCATCTCAAAAATATGAGTTAGAGATGCTGGCATAAAACCAGTATCTTTCACGCGTAGCGTATCATCAATATCAAAAAAAATAATTTTGATATCTTTCGCTTTGTTTAATAATTTTTCCATGTCCCTATTATATCATTTTCAAGCAATTTTGTGCTTAATGGCATAAATCGCAGCTTGTGTGCGATCTTCTACTTGTAACTTAGACAGGATATTTGATACATGTGTTTTAACGGTTTTCAGTGAAATATAAAGCTCATCCGCAATTTCTTGATTGGACAAGCCCTTAGCGATTTCTTTTAGAACTTCTGCTTCACGTGCCGTTAAATCTTCATGTAGTTCTGGTTGGGCGTTTTTCTTTTCATAGATTTTAGCCCGAACACTTTCCGAAATGACATCTTGACCTTCCGCAATCTTGCGAACAGAAGCGGCAATTTCATGAGCCTGAGACGTTTTCAAGATATAACCTTTGACACCCGCTTCAAGGGCTGGAAAGATCTTTTCATCATCCAAAAAGCTGGTCAAGATTAAAATCTTAGCTTCAGGATTTTCAAGTAGAATGGCTTTTGAGGCCTCTATACCATCCATCTCATCCATGACTAAGTCCATTAAAATCACGTCCGGCCGATGTTGTTTAGCTTTTTGAACGCCATCTAAACCATTAACGGCTTCTGCCACGACTGACAAATCGTCCTGCATATTGAGATAGCTTGAAAGTCCCAGACGCACCATTTGATGGTCGTCTACGAGCATGACTGTTATTTTTTCCATCTTCATTCCTAACTTATTTAACCTTTGGGATTACAATTTTAACGACTGTTCCAGCTCCGGGCGCAGAGTTCAACTCAACAGTCCCACCCAAAGAAAGTGTCCGCTCCCTGATATTTTTCAAACCTTGACTAGCCGTCTTACCTACTGTCGGATCAAACCCAACACCATCATCCTTGACCACAAGCACCAACATCCCTGCCGTTTGACTAAAAGAAATATGGATATTTTGCGCTTTGGCATGGCGTAGCGTATTCGACAGCAATTCTTGCGTCATTCGGAAAATGTTGTTTTCGATATTTTTATCAGCCTTGATTTCAGCAATATTAGCTGATATTTTCGCAGATATTTTGGCTTGAAGTTCATCTATTAGCGCATTCAGACCTTCAGTCAAGGTCTTATCTGCTAACTCTGATGGTCGCAAATGCAGTAACAAAGCCCGCATCTCATCTTGTGCCTCATGCAAAATTTTCAAGGTCAAAGTCGCCTGACTGGTGATTTGTTTCGACGTCAAATTCGGGTTATCGACCACAGAAGATAAGATCATGGTCGCCGCAAATAATTCCTGACTAACTGAATCATGCAGTTCTCGTGAAATCCGAATGCGTTCAGCCTCAACAATCGCCGCCTGCTCTATATTTTGGGTGACAGAGAGATTTTGCAACTCCAGAGACATCTCCTGCATCCTTTTAGAAAGGGGCTGTAGACTCTCGAGTTCTGGGTTTTCATTACTTAGGATTTTATCAATATCATGCGTCAAGCGTGACTTCTCCTCGCCATATTGCATCAAAAAGAAGACGGCGTAGACGAGCGTTAAAACTGCCGAGACAGTCAAGGTCAGCCAGGTCGTTTTGACATCAAATAAGTTGATGTTGAGCAGACTGAGCAAGGCTATGGTAGCACCCAAAGTGATAAGAAACCAAGTGATGAAACTCGCGACAATATTGCGTTTTAAGATCATCTCTGTCTATCCTTTGACTACTTCTACATTACCACGACCGACATGTACAGTGATTCGGATGCGTTTATCCGATGTGCCAAACTCTTCCGTCATATATCTGACGTGTTCTGTATTGACCTTGGTAATATCATCGTAAATTTTGACAACGCCTGAAAGAGCCGTCACATCTAGCATGACCGCCACATCTTCAGGTACGATAATTTTCGTATTCCCAGATGCTTTTTTAATGGTCAAATCATTACCCGTCGGTTGAAAAGTCGTGCAACCCAAGTCGATAACATCATTGCCAGACAAGCGAGAGACAGCATTTTCAGACTGGTTATCAAAAATGGCACGGCGTTCAAATCCCGTGTCCTCTGATTTGTGAAATCTTGGGTCATTAACAGAGGTATAAGTTGTGCTAGATGATTTCCAAAAGAGAATCGCCGCAATCACAGGAAAGAGCAAGGCCAGCCAAGTATAGCCATTAGCCACAAACATAATCAAGGCAACAACACCAAAACCGATGGCGATTTGTTGCAGGACTTTTTGCGCCGTCCCCGAATTGACATGATTTGAGAGATAGCCCAAAAACAGACCAATCGCAAGAACAACTAGAAAGATAGGATTTCTAACTAAGGAGATTCCCAAGAGAACGAGCAATACAATTTCTATGATAATGAAAAGCTTAAATTTATTCATACTTCCATTTTACCATTTTAAGGGTTAAAAAAATCAGCCATTAGACTGATTTCTTTTTAATGCTAAGCAGATCTCGTTTAATCATGATCCATAACAATAATTTCTGGTTTTTGCGAAATATACTCTGGCACTTTTGTTGCAAATGTTAAAAGTGTTTGGTTCTTATTATGGTTGTCAAGTGCTTGCGCATCTGACCATTTTTCAATCATCATAAAAACGTTGGGTTCAGTATGTGATTCGAATAAATCGTAAGCAAGACATCCGGCATCAGTTTGGCTGGCTTTGATTAAGTTTAAAATATCTTCTAGAAAGTTTTCTCTTTTTTCTGGCTTAATGGTAAATTTAGCATTGACGATTTTCATGGTTATCCCCTTTTTTTCTGCCGCCTTAATTGTTTGATTAGTCAATAGTTGATCAGTCAATTATATCTCATCACTTGTCATTTGTAAAAATATTTAACTCTCAAATTCAAAAAAATCCTGTTTGTGTCATCAAGAACACAAACAGGATTTAATATCAAGTAAGGCTGAGAGA
>NZ_BCVN01000051.1 GCF_001591765.1 Pseudolactococcus raffinolactis NBRC 100932
AATAAGTCAGGGGATCTGTTCACAGTCTTTTATTTATTTTTCAGTCTTTCTTTTTCGCCTCAAACATATTCTGAAGCATGTTTTGTGCGGTGTAGATGGATTTGTTAAAGTTGAGCATGTAGCTTATGATGACGACTATGATGAGATAAGGCATGAGCGCATAGCCGAAGACTTCGCAGCCAATCAGAATTGGTGCCCAAAAAGTGTTGGTAGCTGAGGCAAAGACAGCAGCGTAGCCGAGTGCGGCGACAAAGGTGACGGGAAGACCTAACGCCAATCCGAGTGTTGCACCAAGTGCTGCGCCAATGGCAAATAAGGGCGTGACTTCACCGCCCTGAAAGCCGATTGCAAGCGTTAGGACAGTCAACAGTAGCTTCAAGGCGAAATCCCAAGCCAATATTTGCCCGCCACTAAAGGCTGCAGAAATCAAGTTAGTCCCAAGTCCTGAATAACGGCCATGTTCTAACATGGTGAAGGTGATGGAGAGAATAGCGCCGCAAGCGGCAACTTTAAGGTAAGGGTTTGGTAACCAAGTCGTCAAGCGTGATTTGACCTGTGTTAAGAGCCAAGCGAATGCGAAGCCAGTAAGCCCAAAAATCGTACCTACAAGTAATAATTTAGCAATTAAACTAGCGTCAAGGGCTGGTAACTTGGTCAGTGCAAATGTAAATTTTTCGAGACCCAGAAAATGCGAGGTCTGAGCAGCAACAGTACTCGCAATAAGAGCAGGGACAATTGCCCGATAGTAGATGGCACCAGCGACTAAGGCTTCAAGTGCAAACAAAGTTGCCGCAAAAGGGGTCTGGAAGAGACCGCCGAAACCAGCTGCCATCCCAATCATCACGATAATATGACGATTTTTAACCTTGAAGACATCTCCTAAAAAGTTAGCGAAGGTTGCACCAATCTGAACAGCAACGCCTTCACGACCCGCAGAGCCACCAAATAGATGCGTCAGCCAGGTTGCGACCATAGCAAGTGGGATGAGGCGTTTGGGAATCACCTCATCTGACTGATGACCCACACTAAAAACTAAGCCCATGCCACGACTAGCTGTCTTGCCAAATCGATCGTAGAAAAAGACGATCAATACACCAATCACTGGTAAAAAAGGAATCAGATAGTTAAAGTGTTCGAGTCGAAAGTTTGTCACGCCTATCAGTACTCGACCAAAAAGAGCATCAAGAGATCCAACAACTAAGCCGATAATAACGGCCAAGCCAGACCAAATTAGGATATTTCGGTAATAACTTTTCAATCTTTTAACACTTTCTCCTGATAAGCGCGTGAATTTTTAAGGATATCTTTAAAGGTATTGACCACTGTCTCTGTGTAATCAGGATCGACAACTCGACTTGCGACGCGGTCTAAAATCACGAGTTCACGTGAATTGTCCAGTACTCGCCCACCGGTCATTTTTTTAAAAGTCGCGACCTGTGAAACTAAGGTCATCCGCTCTTCTAAAAGTTGAACGATTTGGGCATCTAAGGTATCGATATCTATGCGAATGTCATCAAGGTTCATGTTTATCTCCAAAATTTGCTATAATAGTTATATTATAGCAAAAAATAGGTGAAAAAAATGACGAAAACGGAAAAGTACGACTTAGCACTCCGACAAATTGATGCCCTGCTTGATGAAACAGGCAATGCTTTATCTAATCTCAGTAATGCCAGTGCCTTATTGCGCGGTGTTTTACCCCGTTCTATCTTTGTCGGCTTCTATCTTTTTGACGGTGAAAAACTTGTCTTAGGTCCCTTTCAAGGTGGTGTATCCTGTGTTAACATTGCCCTAGGTAAAGGCGTTTGTGGTGAAGCTGCTGAAAAAGCGGAGACGATGATTGTGCCAGATGTCACGCAGCATCAAAACTATATCGCCTGTGACTCAGCAGCACGTTCTGAGATTGTCATCCCCATGTTTAAAGAGGGACAACTCATCGGTGTGTTAGATTTAGATTCAGCTGTCGTTGATGACTATGATCAGATCGATCAAGCGTTCTTAGAACAATTTACCGAGATTTTGATCGAGAAAACAGACTGGCAGTTTAGTCAGTTCACTTTAAAAAATGAGGCAATAAAATGAGTTATCAAGCCCTATATCGTAAATATCGCAGTCAACGCTTTGACGAAATGGTCGGCCAAGAAGTGGTGGCGAGAACTTTAAAAAACGCCATTATCACGGATCAGATTTCCCATGCCTATCTCTTTTCTGGTCCACGTGGGACAGGGAAAACATCTGCCGCGAAAATTTTCGCCAAGGCCATCAACTGCCCAAACCAAACAGATGGTGAGCCGTGTAATACCTGTGAAATCTGTCAGGCTGTAACTAATGGCTCGTTAGAAGATGTCATTGAGATGGACGCGGCGTCGAATAACGGCGTCGATGAAATCCGTGACATTCGGGATAAGTCAACCTACGCACCGTCTCGTGCTAAGTACAAGGTCTACATCATTGATGAGGTCCACATGCTAACGACGGGGGCTTTTAACGCTCTCTTGAAAACGCTGGAAGAACCGACGGAAAATGTTGTCTTTGTTCTGGCAACGACCGAGATTCAAAAAATCCCAGCAACGATTTTATCTCGGGTGCAGCGTTTTGCCTTTCGCGCCATTACTAGCCATGATATCACCCAACATTTATCAGAAGTACTGACAGCAGAAGGTGTGACTTTCGACGAAGCTGCTGTCGCCCTAATTGCCAATGCAGCCGATGGCGGCATGCGTGATGCGCTCTCGACCTTAGACCAAGCCCTGAGTTTCGCAGAAAATGGCTTGACCCTGGACGTTGCACTTTTAGTGACTGGTGCCATTTCCAAGCAAGCCCTGGATGCTTATATTTCGGCAATCGCTGACCAGCAGGTGGAAAACGCCCTCACCCAGCTGGATACCATCTTCGCAGACGGCAAGAACATGATCCGCTTCACCGAAGATCTGATGTCGCATTTTCGTGACATGCTCTTAGCTGAAACACCTACGGTGAATGTGAGTAAGGCTCAAGTTTTTGCCTGGATTGATATTGCAACGGAGACTTTGCAAACGCTGAAAAATACGACGCAGGAAAAAATTGCAGCAGATGTGATGACCATGCGGTTGTCAGAAGCCCTCAAAACCGCTGACTACTCACAAGTGATTGCTGATTTGCAACACCAAGTGTCAGCCTTAACACGTCAACTCGAATCTGGTCAGTTTCAGTCGACGCAAGCTCCCCAGCAAACATTGCCAGAGAAAAAAATCGCACCAAAAGCAGGTGGCAATTATTTCAGTAAAGACTTCGTTTTCAAAGCTTTATCTGAGGCAACAAATGAAGCACGTCAAGCGATTCAAGGCGCTTGGGAAGAAGTCATTAACTCTTTTGATAGTGGTTTTGGCAAGTCTATGCTTCAAAATACCTCAGCCGTGGCAGCCTCTCAGCAATTTGTTGTCGTGACTTTCAAGAGTGAATTTACAGCTCAAAAAGCAACACAAAGTCAAGATTTACAAGTCCAGTTCGGTAATTTCATGTCTAACATCGTCGGTTTTGCACCGGAAATTATCGCCCTGACTGATGCGGATTGGTTATCAATCAGAACAGAATATGCGCAACTTCGTAAGCAACAAGCAGTGGGAGGCGATGAGACACCGCAAGCTGAAACAGCACCAAAAGAAAATGGTGTTGTCGATCAAGCCCAAGCCTTGTTTGGTGATGTAGTTGAAGTAATTGAGGATTGATAATCTAAAATTGATATAAAAAAGCTATCTCATAAGAGATAGTCTTTTTTAATAATTTAATCCTGCAAGAAACGTGTTAAAAATTCTTTTGTCCGGTCTTCTTTTGGATTGACAAAAATTTCTTCTGGTGTGCCACTTTCAGCGACGACACCTTTATCCATGAAGATGACACGGTCAGACACTTCGCGGGCGAAGGCCATTTCGTGCGTTACGATTACCATGGTCAAGCCGCTTTCAGCTAACTCTTTCATCGTTTTTAGAACTTCACCGACCATTTCAGGATCTAGTGCACTAGTTGGTTCGTCAAACAAGAGAACATCAGGATTCATTGACAGGGCGCGGGCGATTGCCACACGTTGTTTTTGACCACCTGAGAGTTGACTTGGCTTGGCATTGACAAATTTAGCCATACCAACAGCTGTCAGGTTTTCGATGGCAATTTTTTTCGTCTCATCACGCTGCCGTTTCAGTACGGTCGTTTGTGCCACGATCACATTTTCTAGGACATCAAGGTTATTGAAAAGGTTGAAAGATTGGAAAACCATGCCCAGATGGGTACGATAGTTGTTGAGATCATAACCTTTTTGAAGGACGTTTTCACCCTTGTAGAGAATTTCACCAGATGTTGGTTGCTCAAGCAAGTTGATGGAGCGAAGCAAGGTTGATTTACCGCTACCTGAGCTTCCGATAATCGAGATCACTTCACCAGAAGCGACGGTCATGTGGATGTCTTTGAGGACTTCGTTTTGTCCGAATGATTTTTTGAGATTTTTAATTTCAAGTACGATATCACTCATTTTTCGCCTCCTAACTCAGCAGTTGCTTCTTCTAGTGTTACTTGCATTTGGTTGGCGCCTGTCGTATACGTTTCAGAATCAAGTTTCTTCTCAACAAATCTTAAGATACGTGTGACGGTAAAGGTTAAGACGAAGTAAATAGCTGCAATGATAGTAAAGGTTTGGAAATATTGGTAGTTTTGTTGCGCGACCGTATTCCCTTGGAAGAAAAGCTCGGTAATTGAGATAACGTTCAAGACAGACGTGTCTTTGATGTTGATGACAAATTCATTACCTGTGGCAGGGAGAATGTTACGAATAACCTGTGGCAAGACAATCTTGCGCATGGTCTGACCGTGATTCATCCCCAAAGCACTAGCGGCTTCAAATTGACCTGTATCAACGGCGAAGATCCCACCACGCACGATTTCACTCATGTATGCCCCAGTGTTGATTGAGACGATGAGGAGAGCGGCTAAGGTTTTATCCATAGAAATGCCAAGGAATTGAGCTGAACCGTAGTAGATGACCATGGCTTGTACGATCATAGGCGTACCACGGAAAATTTCAACGTAAATGTTGATGAGCCAGCCGACAAGGGTTTGCAAGAAAGCAAGCGCGCCGTTGGCTGATTTTTTAGCAGTACGGAAAACACCAATCAAGAGACCGATAAAGGTTCCGATAAAAGTCCCGATGATCGAGATGAATAGCGTCATACCAGCAGCACGAACGAAATCACCACCATTGTCCTTGATAATTGAGCCGACTTGTGCCCAGAAACCAGTTTCTTTATCCGTATGTGTTTGAAGGCCAACCATGTCATCCATGATCTTAGTTTGCTCAGCTTGACTCATGCCTGCAAGCACTTCATTGATCTTATCAAGATTTTTATCACCCTTGCGTAGACCGACAGCTGTCTGCGTGTCTTCAGGACTGGTTTTGAACCCCTTGCCCTCAGCAAACGTGATCATTTTAAATTTTGCATTTTTTGACTCAGCTGTAATCCCTTCAGGACGCTCACCGACATAACCATCAATGGTACCAGCTTCAAGGGCAACGCGCATGGCCGAAAAATCGCCCATAGCAGGTTCTTGTGTGGCACCAGTCATTTGAGGAATTAGATCGTAATGGAAAACGCCTTGTTGACCAGTGATTTTAGCGCCTTTGAAATCATCGATAGACGTCGCTTTGGCATATTTACCGTCTTTTCTGACCATGACAACCAATTGACTCGTATAGTAATTTTGGGAGAAATCAATCTCTTTTTTACGTTCAGCAGTCGGGCTCATACCAGCGATAATCGCATCGATTTTACCAGAAGTCAGGGCAGGTAAGAGGCCGTCCCATTTCGTTTTGACAATCACCAATTTTTTGTCTAGTTTGTCGGCAATCTTCTTAGCGATTTGAACATCATAGCCGTTAGCATATTGGTTACTACCGTCAATCTTGACAGCACCATTGGCTTGTGTTTTCTGGGTCCAGTTAAAAGGCGGGTAGCCTGCTTCCATGCCGACACGGAATTCATTGTCATCACTGGCCGCACTGACAAATGTCGTGGGTACAAGACTGAGGACAAGAAGTGTCGCAAAGATAAGTGAAAATATTTTTTTCATTAGGTCTCTTTCTAATCTCTATAGGTTATCTCTTAATTCTACTAAAAATTGACTGAATGTTCAATATAAATCAGTCAGTATTTTGCTTGCTGATAGGATTATCGTTAAAAAACAGATAATATACACAAAATTCGAGTTGGTTTTGTTATAATGAAATCAAACAGTTGTAAAATTCAGAATAAGAAAGTAGATAAAATGGAATTTATTAAAGCAATTATCTTAGGGATTATCGAAGGGATCACGGAGTGGCTACCGATTAGCTCGACCGGACATTTAATATTGGCTGATGAATTTATCAAGCTCAAACAATCCACTGAATTCATGAATATGTTTAATGTTGTGATTCAACTTGGTGCTATTTTAGCGGTTGTTGTGATTTATTTTAAAAAGCTCAACCCATTTGACGCGAGCAAAACACCACGTGAGACGCAGCTGACTTGGCAACTGTGGTTGAAAGTGATTATTGCTTGTATCCCAGCAGTTATTATCGGTCTGCCTTTGGATAACTGGTTGGATGCGAATTTTCATAAATTTGTCCCTATCGCATTGATGCTAATCATTTATGGTTTTGCTTTCATTTATGTAGAGAAGTGGGCGAAGACACGACCAGATACGTTGACTGATCTCGATCGGATGTCTTACCGCTTTGCCTTTTATATTGGCTTGATTCAGGTCTTGTCATTAATGCCAGGGACGTCTCGTTCAGGTGTGACCATTCTTGGTGCGATTATTCTTGGCGCGTCACGGTTTGTGGCGACGGAGTTTACCTTTTTCCTTGGGATTCCGGTCATGTTTGGGGCGAGTCTCTTGAAGATCGTCAAATTCATGTTCAGCGGGGTAGGCTTTAGTTTTTCTCAGTTTGCCATTTTAATGGTCGCTAGTGTGACAGCCTTTCTGGTATCTATCGTGGTCATTAAATTCCTGATGGACTACATCAAAAAACATGATTTTACTTTCTTTGGGAAGTATCGTATCGTACTTGGTGCAATTTTGTTAGTCTACGCCGGTATTTCAGCGATGTTTGGCTGATAAAAATAGGTGATGAACAATTTCCAATATTGATTGGGGATGTTCATCGCCTATTTTTGTATCATTTTTTAAAGGATAAAAAATTTCGTTTATTAAAAGCAATAGAAAAGCAAACTAGAGCATGATTAACTCAGTTTGCTTTTATTTTGGAACATCTGACCTTTAATGGAGCTTTTATGTTAATGATGACCTTTTATGCATGATAGATACGTTTGTAATATTGTGACACCTTATAATCGCTTAGGTCGTCAAAACGTTTTAAGGCCTCGTCCATTTGTTGATTGCCCTGTTCAGAATCTTCAAATACTGCTATCCAGTAACCTTCTACTAGTTTTCGAAGATTGTTAATGAACATCGTCTGTTTTAAGTGGTGGCTATCAACATGTGCGAGAGTATGCTGTGCTAATTCTTTATAACCTTTTGCAATCAAGATTGCAACAGCGTGGTATGCGACATGTGAAAAACGTGTTCTATGGTTTAAGGAATTGAAAATAACATGTCCATCAATTAAAAATTGATCAAGGATATAAGAGATTTCTTTAGCATTTAAATGTTTCAAACTTAAGTACAACGTAGAAAGGTCGATATCTCGCCAAACTTTAATATTTTCAAAATAGTCAATTAGTGCTCCGAGTTCGTCAAATGTTAAGCTATCATACTCCCCCTTAATTGCTAAAGCGAGATATATTTCATCGATTTCACATGCTTCTTGATATAATTCCGACATTTTTTGAGGTTGATTCAAGGCGTGAGTAGTTATGATTTTTTGAATTAATAGTTCGTGTATATCAAGTTCAAAGTCATTAAGTAGATTCTCGTACTCACCTAATGTTACTGATAAAACTTGTAAAGCCGTTGTGAGTTTATCAAACCCCAACATGGATTCCCCTCGTTCGAACTTTCCCAATGAGGACTTAGAGATACCTAATTGTTCGAAATAAATCAAATTAAAGCCTTTTTGTTTTCTTAATTTTAGGAATGTTTCGCCATACTTTTTGTAAATCATAATTAAAATACCTCCTTGAAAAGTAAAATTAAAATGTAAAATACGTAGAAATTATAACAAAATTCATAGAAATGTTCAAGATGTAAAACACTTGATCTGATGGTAGATATCTTGATTCTGTATATGGTTGTTTCGCGTTTTAATGAAAAAAATAAAAAATACACCAATAATGTTACTAAAAAACAAAGCCTGATAAATTCCAAAATACATTAAAAATAGTGGGAACTAGAGCGGTTGAAGCATTGTATAAAATTTAAAAC
>NZ_BCVN01000052.1 GCF_001591765.1 Pseudolactococcus raffinolactis NBRC 100932
TTAAAAAAGTAAAAGAGTAGTTACCAAAAAACTGTAACTACTCTTTTTTTATAAAAATATGAGGAAAACAGCTTCACTTCCTCAAACGCCTAACAAAAATGATTGCTTTTTTTTTTAAAAAGCGATATACTAGATATAAGGAGACAACGAACTGAATAAAGAATACAAAAAAAAGAGCCACGACCAACTTATTTTCCGCCAAGAAAATAAGTTGCGAGCCTTAAATGATTACCAGCAATCAATTAAAGAAATCGAGTCCCAAAATTTGGTAAAGTATTTAATTACTTTTATTAAGCAGATACTTAAATATCTGTAAACCCATTATATCGGGTTTTTGAGGGAATTTCAAGTCTTTAAGAAGATACCAGGCAATCAATTAAGAAAAACTTAGTTGATTGCCTTTTTTTTTGTGATTCAACTTTGATCGTAGCTTCTAACTAATTAATTTTTGTAAGAAAGGAGAACAGCTGAATGAATATGAAGAAGAAAAAATTGGTCTGGTTTATGATGGTTGCTATTTTGATGGGCTTTATCCCGCCAATCTTGACTGCTTGTTCAAGTATCGCACAGGCTATAGAAACTCAGCCGGATAAAATCGTAGATCCTTTTAAGTATACACCTGATGGAGGACAATACCCGTCTCATGACACGAATCAGTATACGAAATCAGATTCAAGTGACATGATTAAAAACTATAATTATGGTTCTGAAGGAGATTCAGATAGTAATGTAGAAATTCAAAATATCCTCGAAGGTAATCTTAATCTTGATAATGGCTATCATGCTTACGATGTAGGGAATAACCAAAATATTAATTTAAAGAAAATCGTTATTCCTACTGATAATCCCACTCAATTTCAAATTCAACTAGATATCATTGGGGGGTCTTTGAAGGCACGTAAAAATGTCGACGTTGCTTTTGTCGTTGATAAGTCAGGGAGTATGGCTACTAATAATAGATGGAATAATTTAAAGTCGGCCTTAAATACATTTGCTCATGGTCTATTAGATGATAATCCAGGTGGAAGTGTCCAACTTGGAATATCAGGCTTTAGTTCAGTTCAAGAAACAACAACCTATTATCCTTATTATAAAAATGTTCCTTATGGAAAAGTAGGAAATTTTGGTGGCACTCAAGGAAACTACACTGGATTTACTACAAGCGCCGATGCCTTTTTGAATCATGCGTTATTAAATGAAAACCCAAGTGGGGGAACACCAACTTTCTTAGGATTAGATGCTGGCTTAGAACTTTTAACTAATAGCCAATATAACGGAAGAGAAGACGCCCAAAAAGTATTGATTATTTTAACAGATGGATTACCAACTTGGGGACCAACTACTACTTATACTAGTAGCAGTAGTGGAATTCGTCAGAGTGGGATGACACGTTCTTCTGACAATAATGGTAGAGTAGAGACTTTTAAAGCAACTAATACTACTCTTTATATTGGAAATGGATCAGAGACTGGACCAGATATTAGTAGAGTCCGAAGTAATACCATTTCTCACGGAAAAAAAAGAACCGAACAAAATCCTGAAATTGATCGCTATGCCATTGGCTTTGGAGTAACAGATGTTAATGATATCTTAGATGCTTTAGGACCTCAAGGAAAATATTCAGCAACAAGTCACACTGACTTAAATTATGTATTGAATCAAATCAAGAAAAAAATTCAAGATGTGAATGCTCTGATTCGTAATGCTAATGTTTTTGATCCGATGAGCAAGTATGTAGCGTTAGATACTAGTTCAGTTAAAACGCAAGCTTTAACATTAAAAACAAGCTCACCTAAGTCGTTGAATGTAACGACAGGGACTCAACCAGATTATGTAAATGATGTTACCGTGGATACACGCAACAATTCGGTAAATTTATCCAATCTTACTTTATCTGGAAATGATACACAGCGAGATGGCTTGCGTGTGACTTATACTGTTTCTCTCAAAGAAGAGTATCAAGATGACAAGTTCTATCCGGCAAATGGACCGACTTATTTAGCGGACAACCAATATAAAGATCAATTTGGCTTTGCGGTTCCATCAGTTAAAGTGCCACCACAAAAATTTGACATTGAAGCAGAAAAAATCTGGGACGATGAGGATAATCAGTGGGGAACGCGTAAAGAAGTGACCCTACAACTACAACAAAAGAGTGGCAATGAAAATTGGGCCAATGTTTCTGGGAAAACAATAACTATTAAAGCAAATGCAACCGGAGATAGCCTGAAAGGGAAGTTTTCTGATGTACCCGCTTATGACAGCTCTAAAAATGTGCTTGAGTATCGAGTAGTCGAAGAACGAGTTAATGGGTATGAAGAAGCTAGCTATTCTCCAACATCTATCAATGTAAATTCGGATAAGAAACTTTTACAAGTCACCAATAAGTTGCTAAAAACTTCTGTTACATTTACGAAAGTAGGGAATGATGGTAAAACGCCGTTAGCAGGTGCTGGCTTTACTTTGTACAAAGCAGACGGAACAACGGCTATCGGTAAAGAAGTGACATCGGATGACAATGGTCAAGTTACTTTTGACATAGAGTTACCGATTGGTAAATATGTTATCAAAGAAACCACGACACCCTTGGGTTATGAGACACAAGATCCGATTGAAATTATGATTGCTGATGCAGATGGTAAATTAACTGTTTCTGGTATCAAAGATAATCAAGTAGTCAATCTTTTGAAAGACTTTGAATTAATCGTGACTAAGAAAGACATTCTCGGGAAAGATTTGAAAGGTGCCAAGTTTAAATTAGTAGGTAAAGATTACTCTAAGGAACTCGATTCTGATACGAATGTCTTTAAATTTACTGGTTTAAAACCCGGTGAATATGAACTGATTGAAACAGTCGCACCGGATGGCTATGTTGGATTGAAAGATTCAATTAAGATCGTCATTGATCAAGACGGCAAAGTCACCATTGATGGGAAAGAACAAAAAGATGTTATTACCACTGATGGCAATGTGATTAAATATAATGTTGCTAACCAACAAAAAGGACTTTTGCCATCTACTGGTGGACAAGGCATTCGACATTTAATGGAATTTGCACTACTAGTGATTGGTTTATCGGCTCTTGTCGGTGGCATTTATGTCTACCGTAATCGAAAGGAGTTGAACTAAGATGAAGAATAAATCATTGTTCATAAAAATCACCATACTTCTTTCAACTTTGCTGGTAGGGATCTTTACGGGGCAACAAGCCTTTGCGGATGACGGGACGATCGATATTGTGATCCACAAACAATTGTTGGACCAAGCACCTGATGCAGCTATTCAAAATACGGGAGCGGCCGATCAAGATATTAAAGATCCAATCGAAGGGGTCGGCTTTACGATTTATAACATTACAGAGGATTATTATAAATTGGTCAAAGGCTCTGACGAAACAACAACTATTCAAATGATTCAAGAAAATGTTGCTGATTATCAAAAAATTATCAGAGGACAAGGCCTGACTGATGAAAAAGGCACAATCAAATTTCCCCAACTACCTAAAAGCAGTGGCGGTAAAAATGCGGTTTACCTGATTGTTGAAACGGCATTGCCTGATCCTGAAAAGGTAAAAGTCGAAAAAGCGGCCGAACCCTTAGTAGTGGCTTTACCAGTGTATGAAATGAGCACAGACGGTAAAACCTATACGAACAAAGAATTAGCTACCGTTCACCTTTACCCTAAAAATGTGGGAACAATCGTTGAAAAGCCAGTGACACCAACTAAACCTAAAAAACCAAGTAAACCGAAGAAACGCTTGCCACAAACAGGTGAAGCAAAATTCTTCTTAGGTATATTGGGGATTCTTTTGATCGGTACGGCGATCATTTTATGGCGGAAACATTCCGTACGAAACAATTAATCAAAGGTACAAAAGACTAAGGTCTATTGGAATATTCTACAAAAATCAAGGAGGAATTAGAATATGAAGAAATTGTGGAAAACACTTTTTGCAGCACTACTTGTGTTGCCATTGTTCACCGGCATGTTCGGTGCGGAAACAGTAAATGCTGCTGAAGCAACAACGACAAATGTAACGATCAACAAACGAATCTGGAAAGATGGCAAAGCTCCAGCACAAGATTCCATGCAAAATACTGGGGAAAAAATGGACTTTGGTGGAGATCCACTTGAAGGAGCAGGCTTTACAGCCTATGATGTAACAGATGCTTATCTTGCTCTGATTGCAAATGGTAAGTCACAAGCAGAAGCAAAAAAAGAAATTGCTGATAATGCGTCAAATTACACAACTGTAGCAAAAACAGAACAAAAAACGGATGCCAAAGGTCAAACAACTTTTGAAGGACTTGCTTTAAAAGACGGGGACAAAGATAAAGTCTATATGTTTGTTGAAACAAGCACGCCAGGCAATGTTTCCGTAACGACAAAAGCCGCTCCAATCGTTTTAGCAATGCCAATCTATACGTTTAAAGATGGCAAATATTCAGATACAATCAATACCAACGTTCAAGTCTATCCAAAGAACGAAACCAAGACTGATAAAAAAGAAGTTGCCAATTTAGATAAGTTCACTGAAGTTAAGGGTGCTGATGGAAAAGTTTTATATCATAACCTTACAACTGGCGATGAAATCGAATATAAATTAACTTTAAATATTCCTGCGGACATTCTGAAAGATGGCGTCACTTACTCTGTAACTGATACGCCAACTGCTGGACTTGCTTATGTAAAAGGTTCTTTTGCAACAACTGGTTTAGTAGCTGGAACTGACTATGATTTAACTGAAGATTCTGCAACTGGCGGATTTACTGTTACTTTGAAACAAAGTAAAAATGTAGGAAAATTAGCTGGTAGTCAATTGATTGCTACTTACAAAATGAAATTAACTGCTGAAGTAAATCCTGACGATTTAGTAAACAATAGTGCCCAAGTAACAATTGGTAACAAACCTCAAGATAAAATTACACCTCCAACAAAATTTGGTACAGGTGGTTATAAATTCGTCAAAAAAGATTCACAATCTGGTGCAACCTTATCTGGTGCGGAATTTGTCGTAAAACAAGACTCTAACTTTGCAATATTTGAAGATGCTAAAAACACTAAAGGTGAATATATCTTTAAAGAATGGACGACTGATGAAGCAAAAGCAACGAAAATCGTTTCTGACAACAAAGGTGAGTTGAAAGTAATTGGTTTGAAAAATGGTTACTATCAATTAGAAGAAAAAGCGACTTCAAGTGATAAATATGTGTTACTTGATGAAGATGTCGATTTCACTGTTGAACACGGTCAATATGGCAGTCAAGAACTAAAGTCTGTTCTTAACACGCCTAAAGGTCTGCTTCCATCAACAGGTGGTAACGGGATCTATGCCTTCTTACTTATCGGTGCTGCACTTATGATCGGTGCTTACGCTTGGTTCAAGAAATCTAAAACACAAGCTGAAGTCTAAGATATAGTTTTAAAATAGCAAAAGGCAGCTTCATTTCTTGAGGTTGCCTTTTCTTTTAAATAGGGAGAAGGAGGTGCAAGCATGGATCAGCGCCAAAAAAATGAACGGATCAATTTGATTTTAAAACTGCTAATGGCGATTTTATTTACGACCGGTGCCATTATTTTCAGCTATCCCTTTTTGTCCAATGCGGTGAATTCCTATTATGACCAAAAGATGATGGAAAAAAACTTGGCTGAGATGGCCGCAACAAATACCAAAGAACAAGCAAAAAGGTACCAAGAAATGGCCGAAAAAAATAAAGATCTAGCTGAAAGTAAGAACATGACCAATATTCCTGGCATGGGACTGGTAGAAGACCCGTTTGAAAATGCGGTCGATGATGCCAAAGATCCGGGTAAAGCCTATTATGAAGAGCATACCGTGGGTGCTATCTATATTCCAAAAATTTCGGTCAGCTTACCTTTATTTGATGAAACCAATGCTGCTCTTTTGGAAAAAGGCGCGACGATTTTACAAGGAACGTCTTATCCGATCGGTGGCGATAGTACCCATTCGGTGATCTCAGGCCACAGTGGCTTGACGGAACGTAAACTTTTTACAGATTTAGAAAAGTTGGTGATTGGCGATAATTTTTATTTGACCATTGCTGGGGAAAAATTGGCTTATGCGGTCGATGACATCCAGATCGTTTTACCGTCGGATATCGACAAAGTGGTCATCCAACCGGGGCGGGACTTGGTGACCTTATTGACTTGTACACCTTATGGCATCAATACCCATCGTTTATTAGTCACTGGACACCGTGTGCCTTATGTGGAGGAAATGGCGGAGGAAGTGACCAGTACCAAAAAAGCGGTCGAACGGCGTTTTCGCTTGTATTTACTACTGATCCCGCTTTTCTTTGCCATGATTTTCTATTGGATGTATCGCAAGTTCGTCTATTATCAAAGTGGCAAACACAGTTATGACTTTTGTTTTTACTTATTGGAAAATGGTCAACCCAAAGCAGGCGTGACTTTTACCTTAGTCCGTAAAAAACGCTGGGCAACAGATGTCACTAACCAACCAGTTGCTGTAAGCCAGGTGGATGGATGGGTGTCTTTCCCTGAGATCAGAGGGGGGCGTTATTATGCCAAGGCGATCGATGGGTCGACAAAACCAGTTAAGGGCAAGGTCCGCCGTTTAAAAGATCGGCAGTTTGTTTTAAGCAGCGTCACGAAGAAAAAGCAAGGTAAGAAAGTTACTTATTATCTGGAGAATGGAGCGAAAAAATGAAGAAAAATCGGCAAATGATCTCGCAAATTGCGATCATCCTCATTTTTTTGGTCGGCATCTTGACCATGCTCTATCCTTTTTATGTCGATGCGTTGAATAATGTGATCGATCAAGTGCGCGTCGATCGCTATTTGAAGGAAAGCCAGAAAGAATTTGAAGCCGAACGCAAGCGACTGGCGGAAGAAAATAATAAATTGAGCGACAGCGGGTTAGCTCCGGGTGCCGATCCGTTTGCGAATCCGAATGGTGGTACGGTTTCAGCTGCTTATTACAAAAAGCATTTGATTGGGACCATCAATCTTCCTGATTTGGCCATTGAGTTACCGCTATTTGATACGACCAATGATGATTTATTGGAACAAGGTGCGACGGTCCTAGATGGCACGTCCTTTCCTGTTGGTGGCGCAAGTACCCATGCGGTGATCTCGGCTCATCGTGGCTTGCCAGAACGGGAACTCTTCACCAATCTGCCGGAGCTTAAAAACGGTGATATTTTTCTGCTAAATGTCTTAGGGGAAACCTTGGCTTATGAAGTGTTTGACAGCCAAGTCGTGACGCCAGATCAGACTTCGGTTTTAAAGATCGAACCAGGCCAAGACTTGGTGACGCTCATGACCTGTACCCCTTATATGATCAATAGTCACCGTTTGTTAGTCACAGGAAAACGCGTGCCATATACACCGGCTGCCGAGAAAAAACAAGTCAAAGGCGATCGTTTTCGTAAGTTGAAACAAATCGCTATCTTGGGGGGGACGGCCCTGTTGATCTTAGCCGCTATTTATCAATTGTATCATGTGATCGCCCGTTACCGATTGCGGAAAGTGCGTTTTGATTTCACTGTTTGCTTAGAAGGCGTGGCAGAACATACGCCAATCGCACTCTATGATAAAAAAGGGAAAAAAGCCCTGCGGCGTAATGGAAAAGCCTATCAAGAACTAACAGATCAAACCGGACAAGTCACTTTTACCGATCTACCAGGGGATTGCTATCGTTTGAAATTGGGCAAGAGTTGGTTGGTGCAGTTTGGTTTGAAGAAAAAAAAGAGGCCATCCAAGATTTGGAAGATAAATAAGAAAAAAGTTATGTTAAAAGAAGAAAGAATACTAGAAGTCAAATAAAAAATGCTCATGTTATCAAATGATTTAAATCCATAAGATACACGTTTGATTGTTTAATATGGGTATTCTTAGCTTCTATTTTGTCATTGGTATGGGGATAAATCAATGCACTTCGTATACCTTCGTTATATTTGAGTAAATTTTGTAGTTTTTTCTAAATTCGCAAATTGTAAAATGAAGTTAGCCACCTTGAGAGAATGAAAAAACACCCTGAAATGTTAGACTTGTAGTTGCTAGAAAACAAAGTCGAAAGGTTTCATGATGCAAAACAATTATACCTCAAAAGGTAAGCATTTAACAGAGTCAGAACGTCTCCTTATTGAACGTTGGCACAATAAGGAAAAAGTCAGTAATCGAGAAATCGCTTATCGTCTTGGTAAAGCCCCTCAAACGATTCATAACGAGATACAACGAGGGA
>NZ_BCVN01000053.1 GCF_001591765.1 Pseudolactococcus raffinolactis NBRC 100932
TTAAATAAAGTAATGAATTATCTTGAGACTCATAATACAAGATATTGGTTATTTTGCGAATGGTTATATTTAAATGGGTTAAGATATTCTGAAGCGGCGGGAATGCTTAAAAAAGATGTTATAATCAGCGAAGATAGAAACTTCTGTAAAGTTACGGGAGCGCTAGATTATGCAGGTAAAAAGGCAGATGAAATTAAAAAAATCAATCAGACTAAGACAATTGCAAGCTTAAGAGAAGTTGATTTAAATTCAAAAGCGGTAGAGATTTATACTAAAGCTTGCGACCTGTCATTAAATTCTGAATACATCTTTTCGACTTCGACAGGTACACCAATTCATATATCTGCCATTGATACCTTTTTAAGGGAACATAAAGAGAGAATGGGCATTGATAAAAACAAAAAACTTTCAAGTCATATTTTCAGACATACTCACATTTCTAAATTAGCTGAACTTGAGGTACCATTACATATCATACAAAGACGTGTTGGACACCAGAATGAATCAGTGACCAGGGACATCTATTTGCATATCACTTCACGGGCTAAAGATAAAACAAAAAAGCTATTAGAGATGATCTAATAGCTTTTTAATTGGCACACTTTTGGCACACCAAATCAAACATTCTTCACTTTAACAGTTAAAAACCTTTGTATATAAGAGTCTTCGTTGAGAACTACTCAAACACAAATTGATTGTGGTAGAGTTCTGCATAGAAACCGTTTGGTACATGCAAGAGTTCATGGTGGCTGCCTTCTTCAATGACAACACCATCTTTTAACACGACAATCTTATCTGCGTTCAAAATCGTTTTAAGGCGATGGGCAATGACAAATGATGTCCGTCCAGCGATCGCTGCTTCCATGGCCCACTGAATTTGTTGCTCAGTTACGGTATCGACATTTGACGTTGCTTCATCCAAAATCAAAAGTTTTGGATTGGTCAAAATCGTCCGTGCAATGGAAATCTGCTGTTTTTGACCTGTTGAGAAGACATTTTCGTCATCATCAACAATTGTGTCATATTTATCAGGTAGGTTATCAATAAACTCATGGATATGCGTTGTTTTGGCTGCTGTGATGATTTCCTCATCAGTTGCATCAAAGCCAAACTTAATATTATCCTTGATTGTCCCGCTAAACAAAACTGAGTCTTGCAGGACAATCCCGACGCCACGGCGCAGTGAGTCCAAGTCCATATCACGGATATCAACGCCGTCAAATTTAATGCTACCATTGTCCACGTCATAAAAGCGGTTCATCAAGTTCATGATGGTTGTTTTACCTGAACCTGTCGGACCAACAACGGCGACCATTTGGCCTTTTTTAACGTTGATGCTGACATCTTTAAGGATGGGTTTACCTGGTAGATAGCTAAAGTCAAGATGCTCAATCTGAACACCGTCTTTGATGCCGTCGAAGATGACCCCGTTTTCCGGGCGGACTTCTTCTGGTTCATCAAACATTTCCTGCAAGCGACGTGCGCCTGTGACTGCCATTTGGAGCTGTGCAAATGACGATGAAATTTGCATCACAGGTTGGTAGTATTGTTGTGAATATTGCACGAACATCACTACCAAGCCAAGTGCTGCTGCAGTTGACATGGATTTATCATTCAGGGCAATCATCGATCCTGCAAAAATAACGATGGCCAGATTGACAAAGCTCATGCCGTTCATAACTGGCATCAACATACCTGAATAGACTTGACCTTTAAAGGTCGCTTGGCGGACTTTGTCATTTTGTTTGACAAAACCGTCAATGGCATCTTGTTCTAAGCCCTCAACGATGATCACTTTTTGACCTGAAATTTTCTCATCCATGTAGGCGTTAAGTTTACCAACTTCATCTTGTTGCAAGTCGATATATTTCTTGGCTTGACGGATGATGATCACAACTAGTAAAATGGCTACTGGCGTCGAGGCAATCGTGACCCACGCAAGCGAGACATTTTGACGGAATATCATGATAATAACACCGATAAACATGGCAACCTGTGTCGCGACAAGGGCGAGAGATTGGTTAAGCGAGTTTTGGATGTTATCCAAGTCTGATGTGAAACGGCTAAGGATATCGCCATCTTGATGACGGTCAAAGAATGAAATCGTCAAACGCTCAAGTTTACCGAACAAGCCCTTACGCATTGAGTTGGTCGCATGAGAGACGATCCGGCCAAAGAGAACTTCATACATCAGCATGGCAATGGTCATGAAGACATATGAGAGTAACAACTTCCACATGATGCTGAAAAAGACTGTTTTTTCAGGTGTGTGTTTGGCCAAGTCAACCAAGGCTGTCACATTGGTCGGCATACCATTTTTAGTCAATTCCCCAAGCATAGCTTGTGGCAATTCTGCCGGAACATGACCGTTAAAGGATGCGACTATTTTTTCAGCGCCTTGGTGTTTGAAATAAGCTGTGACCCATTCAGCGAGCTGTGTTAAAGCATCACCGATAAAGACTGGGACTTTCACCTGTAAATACGTGGCGATGATGATCGTCAACGTAATGACTAAAAGTGAGATTTTGAATTTCTTAAAATAGTTCCAGAAAAACTTGATTGCTTTACTATATTCTTTCATTAATCATCACTTCCTTTCTGTGTTTCATAGATTTCACGGTAGGTCGCATTGTTTTCAATGAGTTCTTTATGTTTGCCAACACCGATGAGTTTACCGGCATCCAAAACGAGAATCTTATCGGCATGGACAACTGATGAAATTTTTTGAGCAATGATAATTTTTGTGGTATTTGGCAGTTCGCCCGCCAAAGCCTCTTGGACTAATTTTTCAGACTTCGCGTCTAGTGCAGAGGTTGAGTCATCTAGGATCAAGATCTTAGGCTCCCCAATGACACCTCGGGCAATAGACATCCGTTGTTTTTGACCACCTGAGAAGTTGGTGCCTCGTTCTTCAACCGGACTCTCAAAGACATCCGACATTTTTTCGATAAATTCACGGGCTTGTGAGATAGCACTGGCATGCTTCATATCATCAATAGTAGCATCAGCTTTCCCATGTTTCAAGTTTTGAGCAATTGTTCCTGAGAAGAGAATCGCACGTTGTAAAACGATAGAGACGGTCTCACGAACAGTGTTTCGGCTAAGATCGCGTAGATCATGACCGTCTATTTTAATTGATCCTTCAGTTGGATCAAATAACCGTGGAATGAGTTGGGCAAGTGTTGATTTACCTGCACCTGTTGCCCCAACGACACCAACTGATTCACCAGCCTTGATACTAAAGGAAACATCTTCTAAGGTTGGTTCATCATCTGTTGGATAGGTAAAGGTGACGTGGTCAAACTCAAGGTCTCCGATCAAATCTTGATCTGGGACATCTTTAAAGGTCATGGCAGGTTCCGTGTTGATGACTTCGCCAATCCGTTTAAGTGAGATAAAGGCCCGTGATGCCATCATCGACATCATCCCACCCATGATAATGGCAAACATGATTTGCATCATGTAAGTCATAAATGAGGCAATACTTGCCAAATCTTTAGGTTCTTTTTGCACATAGGTAGAAACAAACCAGATAGCCCCAAAGATTGCGAGATAAGCCGCAAAGGTAAAGGCTGGAATCATGGCAGAAAAGATGTAGCTAACGATTAAGTTATGACCGAGCAACTCATCAGAATTGGCATCGAATTTAGCCGCTTGTTCTTTTTCTTGGACAAAAGATTTCACCACGCGCGTGCCACGAAGATTTTCCTTGGCAATGCCGTTGAGTTTATCCATCAAGGTTTGGAAAGCCCCGAAATGTTTGCCCATGCTACCCATGGAAACACCGGTGATCAGGACAATGACAACGACCAAGAGGACGATGATCCACCATAATTTAGGCAAGGTTTGAATGGCTAAAATAAATGAACCAACAAATAAAAGTGGGACACGAAGCAAGATTTGAAACAAAATCATAATCAAGTTCATGACTTGGTTAACGTCATTGGTCATACGGACAACGAGGTTGCCGGCATTAAATTTCTCGATATTGGCATAAGAGAAACTTTGGATTTTACGGAAAGTCTGCTCCCGCAAATCAGCTGACACGCCTTGGGCAATCTTAGCTGCAAAAATCGTGTTGACGACGCCTGCGAGCAAGCCAATCCCCGCAATGATAATGAGTTGAATCCCGTAATCCATGATTTTCTCTTTATCGTTGTTAGAAACAGCCTCGAGGACTTTAGTTAAGATTTGTGGCTGCCAGAGTGTCGTGCCAACGACCAAAATGACCATGGCAAGCGATCCTAACGCCCAAAACTTATATTGTTTAATTGCTTTTATCAGCATAGCTTTCCATTCTGTACTTTCAGTATCGGGCATCTAGACAAAAAATAACCTTTTATCGAGAT
Source organism: Pseudolactococcus raffinolactis NBRC 100932 (assembly GCF_001591765.1). Classification (GTDB taxonomy): domain Bacteria; phylum Bacillota; class Bacilli; order Lactobacillales; family Streptococcaceae; genus Pseudolactococcus; species Pseudolactococcus raffinolactis. The sequence continues at coordinate 4,350 of NZ_BCVN01000053.1, forward strand.
GCCCACAGTATCTTTTTCATTCTAACATATTCTGTGAATTTTTTCTGTCTTAAGCGTCCGAATTCTGTTATAATGGAAGGATGAAAAATACTCGCTATCAAGACTTGAAATTAGCCGAACGTGGTGCCCTCATCAGTATCTGGGCTTACCTTATTCTTTCTATCCTTAAACTTGTCATTGCAAACACTACGCATTCTGAAAGTTTACGGGCAGATGGTTTTAATAATATCACAGATATCATGGGCAACATTGCAGTTCTGATCGGTTTGAAAATCGCACGCCGCCCGGCAGATGATGACCATACCTATGGCCACTGGAAAGTTGAGTCAGTTGCCTCACTCATCACTAGCTTCATCATGTTCGTCGTTGGCTTCTTCGTCTTGAAAGACACAATCACAGCCATCATTAATAACGAGCATACGCCGGTTGATCTATCTGGTTCTATCGTCGGCATTTTCTCAGCAGTTGTCATGCTAGTCATCTACTTTTATAATCGCAACCTCGCACTCAAATCAAAAAGCTCTGGCTTGATGAGTGCCGCCAAAGATAATCTATCAGATGCCGTCTCCTCTATTGCGACTTCCATCGCCATTTTTGCAGCCAGCTTCAACCTCATCATCATCGACCGCCTGATGGCCGTTATCATTACTATTTTCATCTTCAAGACAGCCTACGATATTTTTGCTGAGGCGGCCTTCAGTCTCTCAGATGGATTTGATGAAACCAAAATCGATACCTACACAGCCGCCATTAGCAAGTTACCCAAAGTCATGGCCGTTAAGTTTATCCGCGGGAGAACTTATGGCAGTAACATTTTCCTCGACGTCGTCGTCGAAATGTCGCCTGATCTTTCTGTCTACGAAAGCCACGAAGCAACGGAAGTGATTGAGACCACTTTGAAACAAGATTTCGAAGTCTTTGATGTAGATGTGCATGTCGAGCCAGCGATTTTACCTGACGAGGCACGCTATGCTAGCCTAGCACTTGTGATTCTGGGCTTGGAAGAAAAAGTCTTGAATGGTCAAGATGCCTCACTTCTTTCTGAGCAATTCACGGAAATCCGTGCAGATGGTGTCGAAATTGACAAAAACGAAAAACTTTTGGAGCAACATGAACATCTGGCCATTGCAGGCTACAAACCTGATCGTATTTCCAAGAAAACCTTTGTCATCACCTACAGTTATTTTGAGCAAGGAAAAAGCTTTGCCGTTACTAGTATCTGGCGTCGAAAGACGAACTGGTATTGTGAAGCACGTCAATTGACCTTGATTGTCTAAAATAAGACAAAAAAGTGAGCCACTCAGCTCACTTTTTTTTTACCTTAATTAGATTGCTGCATCCGCAACTTGTAATGCTTTATCGTAATTTGGCTCATCTGTCATCTCAGACAAGATCTCAGTATAGATGATTTGGCCGTCTTTGATGACAAAGACGCTACGGGCTAAGAGGTTAGCCTCAGCCATGACGATGCCGTAAAGTTTACCAAATTCATTATTGGCATCGGATAGAATCGTCATTTCAACGCCTTCTGCAGCACACCAGTTGGCTTGTTCTTCTGGCGTGTTGTTAGAAATCGATAGGAAAGCAATTTCTTTGTGCGCTGCGGCTTCTTGATTGAAACGACGCGTTTGAACTGAACACACGCTGGTATTAATATTTGGAAAAACACTGATAATAATCGGGCTTGGCAATTCTGACAAGCTCACAACATTGTTGTGTTGATCTTTCAAGCTGAAGTCAGGCGCTTGACCTGTTGTCAGTGGGTTAATCTCCGTAAAGTCTTCACCATTTCTTGTAATAATCATGTTTTGTTCACTCCTTTATTCTCTTTGATTTCATTATAATAAAAAATCGTCTGAGTCTATACTCAAACGACTTACATATTTATAAACGAGCGTTTAATTCAGCGCCAAGTTCCTCAAAGCCTGGTTTACCAAGCAAGGCGAACATATTTTTCTTGTAGGCTTCAACTCCTGGTTGGTCAAATGGGTTAACACCATTGAGGTAACCAGAAAGGCCGATTGCGATTTCGAAGAAGTAGATAAGGTAACCCAAAGTGAAGGCATCTTGTTTTTTGATTGTGACAACTGAGTTAGGGACACCACCGTCAGTATGCGCAAGCAATACACCTTGAAAGGCTTTGGTATTGACGAAATCAACATCTTTTCCTTCAAGGTAGCCAAGACCATCAAGATCTTCTGCTTCTGTTGGGATGTTGATGTTCAATGTTGGTTCTTCAATTTTAATAACTGTTTCAAAGAGGTTACGGCTACCTTCTTGGATAGACTGACCGATTGAGTGCAAGTCTGTTGAAAAGTTAGCTGATGTTGGATAAATTCCTTTATAGTCTTTACCTTCTGATTCACCAGCTAATTGTTTCCACCATTCGCTGAAGTATTGCAATGATGGCTCGTAGTTAGCCAAGATTTCGATTGTTTTACCTTTACGGTAAAGGATGTTACGAAGTACAGCATATTGGTAGGCTTGGTTAACTTTCAAGTCTGGTGTGCTGTATTCTTCACGGGCTGCTGCTGCACCATCCATTAAAGCTTGGATATCTGCACCACTCGCTGCGATAGGTAAAAGACCTACCGGTGTTAAGACTGTGAAACGACCACCAACGGCATCTGGTACGACAAATGATTCCCAACCTTCAGCATCAGCTTGGACTTTAACCGCACCTTTTGCTTTATCAGTTGTTGCGTAAATCCGTTTGTTGGCTTCTTCTTGACCATATTTTTTGATCAAAAGTTCTTTGAAGACGCGGAAAGCAATAGCAGGTTCTGTTGTTGTCCCTGATTTTGAAATCACGTTAACTGAAAAGTCTTTGTCGCCAACATACTCAACGAGTTGTGACAAGTAAGTTGAAGAAATTGAGTTACCAGCATACAAGATTTGTGGCGCTTGACGTTTTTCTTTTGATTCAAGGTTGACGAATGAGCTGTTCAAGAAGTCAATCGCTGCTTTCGCACCAAGGTATGATCCACCAATCCCAATGACGATCAAAACATCACTGTCAGATTTGATTTTTTCAGCTGATTTCAAGATGCGATCAAATTCTGCCTTATCGTAATCTTTTGGTAGATCAATCCAGCCTGTAAAGTCTGACCCTTGACCAGAACCATCGCGTAAAGCAGCATCGAAAGCTGTTACTGCTGGTTGTAAGTAGTCAAATTCGTGTTGCGCAACAAATTGTAGAGCTGTTTTGTAATCAAATTTAATGTGTGACATGTTTTCTCCTTAGTTAATCGGTGTGGGAACACACGCTTCTCTTAACGCTCATGCGTCAAGTTGAGTTTTTTAGCGAACTGTTATCGTTTTCACTAAAAAATCAATTTGATTCATTTTACCGCTTTTTACAGATTTTTTCAAGGATTTTGTCATGATTTGTGACTTATTTTTCAAAGTACTTGCTACCATTTGCCCCCATCTTCTTAATCACAAAAAAGAACAGACTTTGAGTCTGTCCATTTTTA
>NZ_BCVN01000054.1 GCF_001591765.1 Pseudolactococcus raffinolactis NBRC 100932
CCCTTTTCTCCTTTCGCTTTACAATAGGCTTGAACACCTTTATTGTAGCGCGTTTGGAGTTTTTTTGGTATAACCGCAGATTGCGCACCCGCATAGCGAGTGGTTTATTTGTCTCGCACCTACGGAGCGAGACGGACTAGAAGTCACATAATGAGAAAATCACCAAAGTATTTAATCCTTTGGTGTTTTTGAAAAATAGTAGATATAATCTCATTAAACTTTTGTTGTTATCAGTTTAATAAGCTGTTCTTCAATGCACTTCAAATCTTTCTCCTCCGACTGTGTTGAGATTTCAAGAACAAATCGTTGAAAAAAGTATGCAAATAGGAGTCCTAAGCCTGTTCGGATAACCTCACAATCTTCCTGATAAGTAACAATATTGGGGTTATCATTTTGTAACCGGCTTAGCTGTATTTTTAAATCATCAATAATAGTATCTTGAATAGCAGCCATTAGACTCTGACGTAGTCTTGAATTAACTAAGATTTCCTGAAGTATTATTTTTATTATATCTGCATTTTGAGCTAAGAAACGAAAGCGATTCTGAACAATAAAGTGAATAACATCTTCAATCTTGCTATAGGTCTTCAATTTTGGCAGAAATTCTTTTTTCAACTCAGGAATGAGGGGCTCAATAATTTCTGATAAAAGCTCCTCTTTGGTTTTGAAATATTTAAAAATGGTGGCCTGACTAATACTGGCTTTTTCTGCAATTTGGGCAGTCGAAGTCCCATTGTAACCTTGCCGCGAAAACAGTTCAACAGCAGCAGAAAGGGTCTTCTTTTTTCCAGCAGGCATTTTTTGTACTTTCAGCCAATCCTGATAGCTATGTAAAATTGTATTGTTGTCCATCGTTACCTCGTTCTTTTCTTCTCTATTATACCTTGCGGTAGCGTTTTAGTCCAACGATATTCAAAATTGTTAAAATGCCAAGGAAGAAGGAAAGGACAAGCAAGTCATTCCCAAGATGGATAATGCTGGTACCGTTCAGAACAATTTTTGATAAGGCGTGCCCAGCATAATAAAGTGGAAGAACTTTCCCAATAGATTGCACCCAGTCTGCCATAGAATCTAAAGGAATGATACCTGAAATGAAAAGTTGCGGAGTGATAATGAGCGGGATAAATTGCATCATTTGAAATTCGGACTTGGCCAAAGTGGACAGCAGGAGACCAAATGCCAGAGCGACGAGCGCAAAAAGAATATTGACAATGATGACATCTCCTATATTGCCAAGAACTTCTAAATCTAAGAGCCAGATGGTTGATAAGACAATAACAACTGTCTGAAGTGCTGCAATAAGACTATAAGCCAGCATGTAGCCATAGACGATATCAGATCGCTTGACTGGTGTGGCTAGGAGGCGATCCAGTGTTCCCGTGGTACGTTCTTTCAAAAGAGCCATCCCTGAGATGAGAAAAACAAAGAAGAATACAAAGAAGCCCATCAGAATAGGAGTCATTTTGGTAAAGAAAGTGGTGTCCTCATCTCCATAAATATATTGTTCAGAGAGGTTAATATCATCAGCTTGAGAACCTTCAATTTCTACTGTTTCGGCTTGGTCGATATTTGCTTCATTAGAATCGCCGGCTTGTAAATTGCCAGACTGGCTTTGTGCCTTTTTAACAGCTTGAGCACTGGCTTCTTGTGCTTTCTTGAGATTTTCGATTTGGTCCTGAATTTGCGCTTGCTTGAGGGTGCTCGTTATGACCTGACGGGACAAGTTTGTTTTGCCAGGATCGGTATTGGTATAAGTTACCTGGTAGATATTTTCGTCCTTGAAGATAAGCACGGCGTCGACTTTTTCATCGTTTAAGGCTTCATTTGCCTTACTTTCTGTTTTATAATCCTTGGCCTTGATATGTTCCACGTCATCTAGGGATTTGACAATACTATCAGAAACATCGACGGCAGCGATGCTGACATTTGTTTCAGTATTAGCGGAAAAAGCAGCATTCATGAGCCACATGATAAAAACAGGCGCCATAAATAATAGGATCAGGGTTCGTTTATCACGTAATAGTTCCATGAATACTTTTTTTGAAATGGCCAAAATCTTCATTCTAATTCTCCCTCTGCTTTCAAGAAAACTTCCTCAACTGTATTGACACCATATGATGACTTAAGGGCAATGGGGCTGTTAAAGGCGATCATTTTGCCATCAAGCAACAGTCCAACCTTATCTGTCAGCTCCGCCTCATCCATGACATGGGTGGTAATCAATATGCCAACCCCTTCAGACTTCAATTGATGCAGTTCTTTCCAAACCTGACGGCGCAGAGCAGGGTCAATACCAACAGTTGGTTCATCAAGAATGAGGAGTCTAGGATTCCCTAAAAGTGCAATGGCTAAAGACAATCGACGTTTCATACCGCCAGAGTAGCCTGAAACGAACTTATTGAGGTGCTCCGTTAGTTCGACAACTTGTGAGACATGTTTAATGGCTTCAGGAATCTCAGCGCAAGACAGTCCCTTCATCCGGGCAAAAAATTGCAGATTCTCGAAACCCGTCAGTGACTCATAGAGGGCATCCGATTGTGCCATATAACCAATTTCTCCCAAGACATAGCGGTTGGGCATATGATGCCCTAGCACAAGCGCCTCTCCCTGATCCGCCTTTTCCATCCCAAGCATGGTTTTAATCATGGTTGATTTTCCAGCACCGGATGGGCCGATTAAACCGATAATTTGACCAGCTATCAAGTCAAAATTGATCTTGTCGAGAACAAGCTGCTGCCCAAAGTTTTTAGAGATTGCTTGTAAATCTAATAATCTTTCCATAAGAGCCTCTTTCTAAGTAAGTGATTAATCACTTACTATTTTTTGTTATAGTGGATAATCACTTACTTGTCAAATGATTTTTTAAAATTTAAATTGAAATTTGCTAACAAAATTGAGAAGCATCAAGTTTTCCCTCATACAAAGATGCTACAATATAGTAATGAAGAGAAAGGACGATTTGAATGAGCTATTCAAAACTTTTAAAAGAAATAATGTACGATGAAGATAATATTTCATATACAGAAAAAGGGATAAAACCACTTTTTTCTGCTCCAGAGACTGCTCAAATTATAATCATAGCACAAGCACCGGGGATTCGTGCTCAAGAGTTAGGTATATTTTTCAATGATTTAAGCGGCGATAAGCTTCGTGAATGGTTAGGTATTGATAGAGAATGTTTTTATGATTCTGGATATTTTGCAGTGGTCCCAATGGATTATTATTTTCCTGGAAAAGGTAAAACGGGGGACTTACCTCCAAGAAAAGGATTTGCAGAAAAATGGCATAAGAAAACATTAGATCTCATGCCAAATAAACAATTAATACTTTTGATTGGTGCCTATGCTCAACGATATTACTTAAAACAGAGATCGACGGAAAAATTAACCAATACTGTAAAGAATTTCGATAGATATCTACCTGAATTTTTCCCCCTTGTGCACCCTTCGCCACGTAATAATATTTGGCAATCCAAAAATCCTTGGTTTCTAGATCAGGTTATTCCTGCTTTGCAGGAACGTGTTAAAGCAATTCTTAAATAAAGATTCGGAAATATACAGAAGATCGTTTTTAAACAATCTACCAGGAATAGTAGGTTTTTTTATAGTCAAAATTTTTAGAACTGATACTATCGTAACCGAATAGAATTATAAAAATATAAGTCTATGATTAATATCATTAAATCAATTGAACATAGTTAGATGTATTTGAAACAATCTAGACATTCTAGTATTTTTAAAACTTGATATAAATCAATTCTTATATTTTTATACTCATTTATACTAGAGACAATAAGGGAGGTAGAAATCATGCAAAAATGGTTATCAGGTTATCGAAATTGGTTGACAGTCATCACTGGTGTTCTTATTATACTTGCTTTTGCAGTCAAATGGTTTTTGAGTAGTGAGCAGGGCTCGGCTTATCTATTGTTTGCAGCTTCATTAGTTGGCGGTTTTCCAATTTTAGTTCAAGCATATCAAGCTCTTAGAGTTAAGGTCATTAGCATCGATCTTTTGGTGACCCTTGCTATTTTAGGAGCATTTGTTATTAATGAGTTTGTAGAATCAGCTATTGTAGCTTTTCTCTTCTTGTTTGGTGCATACTTAGAACAAAGAACATTAGCCAAGACACGTTCTGCGATTAAGAATCTTGTCGAGTTGGTGCCAGAGACTACATTTCGGAAAGCACACAATGGTGACTTTGAAGAGGTGTCGGTTGAAGAAGTTGAAGAAGGTGACATTCTTATAGTAAAAACAGGTGGTAAGATCCCAGTTGATGGTGAAGTTATATTTGGCGCTGGTACCACAAATGAATCTAGTATAACAGGTGAGCCTATTCCAGTCTCTAAAGGTCTAGGAGATAAAGTTTTTGCTGGTACTATTCTCGAAAATGGGACCATACAACTTCGTACTGATAAAATTGGGGAAGACACAACTTTTGGGAAAATTATTGAATTAGTCGAAGAAGCACAAGACTCCAAATCAAAAGCTGAAAGATTTATTGATCAATTTTCAAAATACTATACACCTGCAGTTTTGGTGCTTGCTATTCTCGTTTGGCTTATTAGTCGCAATATTAAGTTAGCCGTTACTATTTTGGTTCTTGGATGTCCTGGTGCATTGGTTATTGGGGTACCAGTTTCAAATGTGTCAGGGATTGGAAATGGCGCACGACATGGTATTTTATTTAAGGGTAGTGATGTCATTACAAACTTTAGTAAAGTTGATACAATGCTATTTGATAAAACAGGAACATTAACTTATGGTAACCCTCAGGTTTCACAGACAATCTACTATAGCAGTGATAGGAGTCTTGCTGAGAGCTTACTGGCTAGTGTTGAGAGAGAATCAGATCATCCGCTCGCGAAAGCAATTGTGAACCATTACTCAGGTTCTGTAGTAGAGGTAATTGACTCAACAGAGGTCGTTCAAGGTGGGGGAGTTGTTGCTCGTATTCAAAATCACCAAGTTCTCGTAGGGAACTCTTATTTGATGAATCAATATAATATTCCTTTCACTAACCAGATGAAGAGCGACATAGCAGGGATGGAAGCAGAAGGGAATTCAATTGTCCTAACTGCTATTGATGGACAAATAGCTCTTGTTGTAGGGATTCGCGACCAGATTAGACAAGGAGTCAAGGAGGATTTAGAGACGCTTAAGAATATGGGAGTAAAAAATCTCATTCTATTGTCTGGAGATAATCAAGGCACAGTTGATTTAGTTACTAATCAGTTAGGCTTAACCGAGGCTTATGGTCATCTACTACCAGAAGACAAGGCAGAATTTGTGAGAAAACGTCAGGCAAGTGGAGAAATAGTAGCATTTGTCGGAGATGGTATTAATGATAGCCCATCATTGGTCTTGGCAGATATTGGAATTGCCATGGGAAACGGTACAGATGTTGCCATTGAAACTTCAAATGTTGTTTTGATGAATTCGGATTTTCACAGAATCCCTCATGCGATCGGATTGGCTAAAGCTACACGACGTAATATGATTGAAAATATCTTCATTTCATTGCTAGTCGTAGTAGTTCTTCTTATCAGCGTTCTCTCAAGTTCGTGGATGAATATGGCTATTGGCATGTTTGTTCATGAAGGTAGCATTCTCCTAGTTATTTTGAATGCTATGAGGCTTTTAAAATATAAAAGAAAATAGAGATTCTTGATAGAAATCAATTTTTTATTCTAAATATCGTACTATACTAAAGATATAATAAGGAAAGGAAGTAAAGATGATGAAAAAAGCTATACTACAGCTTGAAACACTGGCTTGTCCTACATGTATGCAAAAAATTGAGGGAGCCATTAAAAGTGTGGCAGGTGTTGATAAGGACAGTGTTAAGGTTCTCTTCAACGCTAGCAAGGCAAAAGCAAATTTTGATACAAGTCTGACAAATATTGAAGAAATTACGAATGCAGTACGAGCAATTGGCTATGATGTTCTAAAAGCATCAGAAAAATAATAGGGGGGGAAGTTGTAATGTTAAAACAATTTTTTGAAGCAAATGATGAGATGCTTGATTTATATACTAATGCTATCACAAAAGCTCATGGGAAAAATCATCCAGAAGTTTTTGAAGTTCGCAAACTTTATGAAACAATTCAGCATAAAATTCAGGGTAATAATATGGACCTATCAAATGAATTTTCGGAACTGAGGGGTGTTACAAAAGATTTTGCGATTCCAGATGATGTTTGTGAGACATTTACTAAAACCTATCAGCTCTTAAAACAATTTGTCGAATTATCTCAAGAGTAGGTTTCGTCAATTAGAAAGAGGTTATCCATGGTTCAACATCTTTGCGTAACACTTGTACCATTATTTAATTATCTGTCAGAAGATGAGCAGATTGAAATCAATCAATTGGCGAGACACCAACAATTTAAAAAAAATGAGATTATTTTCAAACCAGGAGATGAAAAACTAAATATTGTAGCTCGTGGAAGTATGAAAGTCTATCAACTGTCTCCGAATGGTAAGGAACAACTTTTACGAGTTGTTGAACCGGGTAGCTATGAGGGTGAAAATCAGTTGTTTGGTATAAAAAACGAGACACTTTTTGGTGAAGCTCTCGAAACAACTGAAATTTGTAGCTTGAGCAAACAAGCTTTTGATCAAGTAATGCTTAGGAATCCACAAATAGCTCTTAAATTATTTGAATTAAGTATGCAAAAGATGATTCAAGTAGAGAAGCAGGCCCAGATTTTATCTATGGAGCGTGTTGAGGAACGTTTGTCGAACTACCTCTTGGATTTGTCAAAAGTAGCGAATGATTATCAGTTCAGTTTACCTATGAAGATGATTGATATCGCGCGATATATAGGAACTACCCCTGAAACTCTTTCTAGAAAATTTAGATTTCTTGAGGATAATAGATTGATAAAACGTTCAGGTAGAAGAATAATTATTCTTAACGGAGATGGCTTAATTGATTTATGAGGTGAAAAATGTAGTTTGACAAATTAAAGGAATATCTACCCTATCAAGGAGAAAAATATATTAAGCCTGAATAGGCTGGTAATTATCGCCGGTATATGATGGATTTAAGGGACCTAGCTCGACAGGCCCGGAATGAATTCAGTTTAATCAGTAAATCTTTTGAAGACAGGGTAAAGCCATTTAAAGCAGAGCGTGTTAGTCAATGGATGAATCAATCTCAGCTATGTCGTCCACATTTTTGGTGTTACTTCCGATTGCCTTCCGATGGTTTGGATGATTCGGCATTGGCTATTCGTCTTTATGGGGAATCTGATAATTTCGGAATTTCCGTTGAGGTTAGTTTTGTAGAAAGAAGAAGGTCTGAAAACAGTTTAGAGAAACAAAATAAAGGGCACCTCTAATAACTACCAATTAAGGGCACCTCTAATAACTACCAATTAATTCACCTCTAAATGAAATTAGAAAAAAACATAGAAAT
>NZ_BCVN01000055.1 GCF_001591765.1 Pseudolactococcus raffinolactis NBRC 100932
TTAATAAATTTACAACACAAAAGAAAAGTAAGAACTGTGGCTCATATCATCGCCTACTACAATTTATGAAGTTTGATTCATTTACTTTATAAATTTACGACACAAAAAGAAAAGTAAGAATTGTGGCTCATATCATCGCCTACTATGATTTCAGCAACATCGACTATAAAAAATATCTCATTTCAATCAACGAAATACTTCAAAGTAAGGTTGAGGAAAAGACAAAAATTGTGAGATTGAATTTGCAAGAAAGAATTAACTTTACCCAAAGAGGTCTAGAACTACATAAGCATGATGAGGAGAATATATGCGCTTTTTGTGGTAATGAAATTACAATTAAAACTATTGAAGAATTAGAGACCTATTTCTCTGCCGATGAAGTAAAATAGTGAGTCATTACACGTCAGCAGACGTGAAAGAACCTTGATTTTATGCGAATTTTGATTTTTTGAATTTCAGTATATTGCAATAAAAATCAGCCGAATGACTACATTTTTTGTGAAATAAATATAAAATTTCGGATATATAATAAAAGCTCTCTAATAAACTGGTTAGAGGGCTTTTATGGTCTTATTTTCTATCATCTTATCGCTATTGACATTACTGTCAATAAGTCTTTATTAAATAAATAATTTCATATTTTTCCAAAAATCTCCTCTAAACTGTTCTTTATCTCTTTATGGACATAATCATTTAATGGAGTATTTTTACTAAAATTTCTTGAGAATAAAAGATTTGAGAAAGCACTTCTGTGTATAGAAACATCTTTAGGTACTCTATTTAATAAGTTGTAACTTTGTAGTATTTCATCATATGCTGTTTCATAATTCTTAAACGAATCATTATGAGATACTTCAACTAAATTTTTATCTCCTGAACATGCTAAGTGATAATAGCCTATCCAAGGTTCACTTTCGTCATCTCTATAAGTGATAAATAACTTGTATGGCATATCTTGAATCTTTGAAAAATACTTAAAAATATTTGGAAAGTTATATTTCACCATTTCCAGATAACTTACCTCAGCGAAATTAAAAAATGTCTCAACTATTTCTATTTTTCTTTTCGTAGAATATAAGTTCATTGTTAAGCCATTTGATTCTGAATATTCTCTATCACGACCAGGTATGATAGAACTCCTATAATTCACACCAGAGTCTAGTAAAATAGTTAACAGTTTATTTAAACTAGATAACTCTACATTTCCCGAAGTAGTAAAACTTGAGACTTCAGGATAATCTTGACGGACTTCGTTTATCCTTGTTGAAACATCTTTACTCATTAGAGAAATTTCGTCAATATCTTTAAGCCAGGACACCCTATCAATGGTCTCTTTTAGAAATTCACACAAAATATAATTACTTGCTGGTAATGATTGCTCTTTTATTATACTACTTATATTTTTCTTAATAGTATCTATTGCTATTTTTCGTCCACTATCTCCTATAAGCCCAGATAATTCTAAGTTTATAGTATGCTGAATCATTCGAGTTGTCTTCAAAAAAATACTATTTTGATATTCTTGACTAGCTTGAGTCAGCAGATTCGAGCTGACAAATTTTACATCTGAGATACCTTTATCCACGATATCAAACCAATAATGAAGGCTATCTCCTATAATACATCCAGTAATCCCAATTTTAGAATCCATTTTATTTTCTTTTATAAATGGTTCAAATTGCTCTGATATAGGACGAAAATAGTTTTCTACTATAAATGTATAGGTTTTATGGATTTCCGACAAAATTCTTTCTATGTTATTCTCTATGGTTGAATCCATTTCCCCAATGCTTCTCAACAAATCATTTTTAGAATTAACACATTTGATATAGAGAGGTAAGTTATGCTGTAGAACAAAATCTAAAAATATGTCCTGTTCCTCAATAGTAGAAAATAATCCTGAGATAAAAATGACTACCTCTTGCCATTCTTCGTTATAGATAAGTTTCTCAAGAAGTTCGGTATCGGATGAAACCGTCAGGTTATTCGTAATATAGTATGCCGCACTAAACTCCTTAAATAGTTTATGAGAAAAAGTAATTCTATCTGAAGTAATAAAAATTCCAAAATTTATGAAATAATCAATTAGATTTCTTTTATTCGGTGTAGAAACAGGATAAGCACTTATAATTTTATCTACTTCGCTATATGTAAAACTAGATTGATTAAAATTCTCATAAGAAAATTGGCCAAAAAGATTTAATGTTTCATGTAGGGACAATTCTGAATAACTATTTTTGTAGCGATAATTCTTTTCAAAATACTCTGTAAAAATTTGGGTCCTATTGAGCAATTCCCTATTTTTCCTATCAACCAAAATAGCTTTACCAATTTTATACAATAAGGGATTTCTAAATAATTCAAGATATGATTCAGGAAGATTACTATACCATCCAAGATTAATTAAATCACTTTGAATTACACTATCAGACAAGTTCGTTAGAAGGAAACTTTTTTCTTCTCCAAGCTCCTGCTTATAGCGATTATTTCGTGTTGTGAAAAAGAAAAAATTTTGATTATATTGTGTCATTAATTGATTGGCTTCATAAAAAAATTTCAATCTCTTTTTCTCATCAATAATATCATCAATGCCGTCGAAGAACAGTGCAAATTGATTATTAACAAATAGTCGATTAATAGCATCTTTAGAGTTTCCTTCACAGAAAGGCTCCATTTTCGATTGAATAATATCGAATAATGTTACTAAACCATCCTCATACTCTATTAATGGAACATAAACAGGAATTAATTGATAGCTAGAATGTTTTGCACATAATTGTTTTATAAGCTTAAAGGTTTCAAATGTTTTCCCAAATCCTGCTTCTCCTTTTAATACAACTTTATGATGTTGTAAAAGGATTTTTAATGAATCTCTCGCTTTACTACCTTCAGTATCTTGAAATAGATAACGTTCAAAATAGTCGGACTGAACAAATGCATCACCTGATGTTGTTAACAAGGTTTCAATATAGGAACGCATTCTAAAATTACCATTTACAATCTGCTTTAATAATGCATTATTATCATCCACTATATTTGTTAAATACTGCAACTGTCTTTCTATACCATCAACAATCTCCTTAATAGTCCGACATAGTACCTGTGACTCAGGAGTTCTTATTTTATTAAGTTGTTTAAATATGATTTCAAAATATTTTTGAATAATTTGTTTTAAGTCAATATTATCTAATTTATACTTAGGATATTTTTCAATAAACAGATTAATGTAAAAATCTACTGATTGATTTATTGTTTTCGATTGTAAAACATCTTGGTTAAGAAAATTTTTTATTATTTTTTCAAGAACATTCTGTTCAATTAAAAATCTATCAAAATCTAGATAATATATCCTGTCTCCATATTGCTTTAATATCAACACCTCAACTTCGTTCTTTAGCCTTTTTGTAACGAATATTAATTTTAATTTACCTATAACCCCTTTAAAGTAAATTCCTAGTTCCTCTACTAATAGATTTTCCATTAATGACAAAATAACTACCATATATAAAATCCTTTCATATTTAATTATAACATAAAGATAACCGTCTCTTCTCATTTAGTTCATATATAAAATGTCATCTAGATTACATTCAAGTACATCACATAATTTTTAATAGTATTAGTAGTAATTTTTCTCCTTGTTTCATTCAGTAGATGTGGATGTTGATGATTTGTTTAGTGATGTTGCTCATTGTTTTTCCTTCGTTTGATTAGTTATTACCTGTTTATTTCGCTCTATGAACAAAGCTGTATTTTGCTGACCATATTAAAAAACGTGGCAAATCTAAGCCCTGTGTTTTTATTAACCCTAATGATGCCTCTTTGCGCTGATGATATTTTCATATTCCCCCAGTGTCTCCCTATTACCTTTTATGCTTAAAAAACCTCTTTACCTCTTTTGTGGTTCTATTTAATCATAGGCGAGATGGAAATGCAAGGGGGTGTGGATTTGGTATAAAAAATAAAAGAAATGTTATAATAAAATTACCAAAAGGAGGTATGCTGTGAAAAATAAAAATAAAAAAGATGCTGATAATTTTATCAAAGTTATCTATTTTGATGAAGTGTCTGCCAGTGATTATGTGACAATTAAAAATGGCGGAGATATGGATTGGACTACAAAAGAAAATGAGGCCACAAGCAAAGCCGCCTCAGGAGAAGCCTCTGCTTCTGCTAGCGCTGGTTTTCGTTTTCTTAATTTCGCTAAAGCTGCCTTTTCTGGAGAAATTAAGGCAAGCACAGATATAAATTCTTCCAGAGTTATTGAAAATATCTTCAGCAATGCACTCTTAACTGACTATATTTCTTTAGCGAGCAATGATGATCATATCAAGAAGTATAGTGGAAAATCTGTTTTTATACCTGAAAATTCTCTTTCTCAATACAAAATGGTCAGTTCATTCATGGATCTTATTTCCGCAGAACAGTTTCGAGAATTAGGTGTCAATATAGATAAATTAAACGATGTCATCTTAGGGAAACAAGGATATTTTCCACTATTATTGGGCGACTATAAAAAACCGGATGCAGTTTTACGTTTTAATATTTCAGCATTTAAAAATAACTATAACTTATCTGACTTAACTAAAATGGATCTACAGTACTTTGGTATTAAAGTGGGTCAATGTACCAAAGAAGATTTAACTTTTAATAAAATGTTTAATTTTTCAAATGAAGAACAGCCCTTATCGGCCCAAGATATTATAGATGGTTCAACATCTAAGGATATAAAAGATGGTTCATCACCTGAGGATATAAAAGAAAAAGACCTTATGGATGTTTATGATGTAGTATTGGCGGGGATAAAGGTTAAAAATGACTAAAGTTTCAATTTACTATTATTCTCGAAAAGAATTTACTTTAAAAATACCGAAAAAATATACCAGTTTATCTGAACTTGCTCGCGAAGATGATTTAGAAAAACAAGAAATGCAACATTATCACCATTTTGATGGACAGCCTCACGAGCAGTTTGACTCTGATCTACAAAAACAAAAAAAGAAACCTATCAAAGATCTTGTCATTGACTCTGACGAATATTCTGGCGTTCAGGAACATGCAATAATGAATTTTGCAAATTTTCTTGATAAATATGATATCCAGAATATTTATATCCAGAATCCTCCTGTAAAAATTCTTGAACAAATGACAAAATTATTTGAAAAGAGTATAGAAACTCATCATCAAGAATATGCACCTATTACTGATGAAATAATAAAAAGATTTTATACAAATTTTTCAACTAATATAATAGGTCAGGAAAAGGCTAAAGATAGTCTTTCAACCGCACTTATCCCACTCTTGCTTAATGAGCGCGAAAAGCCAGTTGTTATTCTTCTTTATGGTAATTCAGGTATTGGCAAAACAGAATCTGTAAAACTACTCGCAAATACGATGAACGAGCCACTTTTTCGTGAGCAATTTTCTATGTATCAAAATAATGAGTTCTCAAACTACATGTTTGGCGGGAAACATTCAGAGAAAAGTTTCGCAAAAGATTTACTTGATCGTGACTCTAATATTATTTTATTAGATGAGTTTGATAAAGCCAATCCTACTTTTTATAGTGCTTTTTATCAACTTTTTGATGAAGGTATTTTTGTGGATAAAAATTATTCGTTGGAATTGAAAAAATCTGTGATAATCTGCACTTCAAATTTCCAATCAATAGAAGAAATCAAAAAGGCGCTCGGAGATGCAATCTTTGGCCGATTTGATAATGTAATTCATTTTGAAGATTTAAATGATTCCGAAAAAAATCAAATTGGAATGAAAATTTTTGATGAGCTCCATAAAAAATATACAGACAAATTTAATTACACACTCAAGGATAATATATCAGAGAAACTTAAAGAACAATTTGTAAAATGTCAAAATGTGAGACAAATCAAAAATACTATTGAGGAATGCCTCTCGTTTTTCTATTTAAAAAATATAGTTAAATAATTATAAAAAGAGCAAGGAAATCTTGCTCTTATTTTTTTGGAAAACTTTTTTTAACCGTGATTGATTGTTATTTGCCTGCTTATCTGATAATCGTATATATTTAGCGTTTATGATACGTAAGCATTATATAAGATAATTGTTGTGGGCGCAAGGTCTAATTGAACTTGATCAAGAACATTTAATTCATGTGTAAGTAAAAAACATAATTTTGAATTTAATATACTTAAAAAGAAATGTCCCTAGATTGTGATGATGGAAACTTTCTTTTTTCAATTTATGAAAGAAACTAGAACTTACGAAAAAATATTATGTAAGAATTTTTAACAAACGTAAATAGATTTATAAAGCCTTTCCTTTTTTCTTATTTTTATATGTATCCCAAACAAAATGAACTAGGGTTAACGCTGAATTCATAGCTAACAAAGCATATCTTTCAGGAAGTTCTTTGAACCCCTCACTTTTGCCATGACCATCACCCTTGTCATTTCTTAGAGAATTGAGACCTTGAATAATTTGGTTAAAACTACTTAAAATTCTTTTTACATCTTCGTTGTTTTTTGCTGAAATATTCTCTTTAGTATCCAAATTAAGTAGAACAAAAACAGATTTCTGCAAATTTGAAAGTGAGTCGGAATTGCTATACCTTTTCCCATTTTTGTCAAGAATGTGCTTAAAACAAGATTCTACCAATTCTTTTGATTTTCCAATAACGTCAGCAGGAGAACTAGACGCAAGATCTGACATTATTTTCATTTGATTGTCTATATAAGCATCATCAAATTGTGCAGCAACATCCTCTATTAAATTTTTACTAAATGAAAAAGTATTACTATTTTGAGCAACCAGACTTTTTAGTTTAGGCAATAGTTTTTTCTGGGATTCATTTAATCTTAGTTCCTGTCGTTCAATATATTCAAGTAAATCAACAACCAGTTTCAATACTATCCCTTCACCTTCTGTTTGAGCAAACTCAGCGAATGATCTCCCTTTGGATAATCCATATTTATCTTTTATCGAGAATCCAATTGAACCAACTGTAAACTGCGAAAAAGTAGCATCGGAAAAGTTTAGGATGTATCCACCTTCATTGAAAAAACTAGATATTAAACTTCTATCATTAATACTGAACGCCATAATATTTTCCTCCACATTAATCCCATAAATACACTCGACTAGGTTTACGACTATCCTTTACTTATAATTATAACAAAATCAAGTTCTTTTAGCGCAATGTGTCTAAAAGGGTATGCTTTGCATAAAGTATCTAAAAACTAATTTGTTATTCAGTAATCAATTATAAAAAAGGACTCTACTCTAAAGAAGAATCCTTTTATTGTAGTAATACACCCCTGCTAATTTATTGATTTATTCGTTATTTCAGTAGTTGAGTTATCGGGGGTGGTATTTATAACAAATTTATCAATTATTATCTGACGTTAAGTCAAG
>NZ_BCVN01000056.1 GCF_001591765.1 Pseudolactococcus raffinolactis NBRC 100932
CCATTTTATTTTGTTTGAAATTCGCATTTCAAAGCTTTTCTTCTATAGAATTAAATATGAATCGGCACACCATCAGCAAGCTCACTTGTGTCCATGATTGCTTCACCAAGTGTTGGGTGAGGATGGACGGTCATTGAGATGTCTTCTGTTGTCAAACCATTTTCAATGGCAAGCGCAAATTCACTAATCAAGTCACTGGCACCAGGTCCAGCGATTTGAGCGCCGATAACAACGCGTGTTGCTTTATCACTCAAAATTCGGATAAAGCCTTTCGTCGCATTCATCGTAATGGCACGACCATTGGCTGCAAATGGGAATTTGCTGACCATGAAGTCTAAGTTTTTCTCCTTAGCTGTGTCAATGGTTTCACCCATTGTCGCAAGTTCTGGATCACAGTAAGCAACTACAGGAATTGAAATCGCACAGTTTCTCATATCTTCGCCGGCAACGTTTGCTGCAGCGACTTTAGCTTCATAGCTAGCTTTGTGCGCAAGCATTGGGCCTTCAATGATATCACCGATAGCATAAATATGCGGTACGCTTGTTTGTTGACGATCATTGACAATGATTTGTCCGCGATCTGTCAATTTAACGTCAGTTGTATTCAAACCAAGTTCATCTGTATTTGGTTTTCTGCCGACTGAAACGAGACAGTAGTCTGCTTCAATTTCAACTTCTTTACCGTCAACTTCGTAAGTTACTTTTACAGAGTTGTCATCTTGAACCGCTGCTTTAGCTTTAGCATTAGTAATGATTTCTACGCCTTTTTCTTTAAAGTCATCAACAACAAAGCTATACATTTCTTTGTCAAAACCATTTAAGATGTGTGGTAGGCCTTCTAAAATCGTTACTTTTGAGCCAAGGTTGGCATAAGCACCTGCTAACTCACTACCGATGACACCACCACCGATGACAACAAGATGTTTAGGTACTTCAGGCAAGCTAAGTGCACCTGTTGAATTCACGACACGCCCTTTAAAAGCAAAGCCTGGGATTTCAATCGGACGGCTACCTGTCGCAATGATACATTTTTCAAATTCCAAAAGATGGCTTTCATCTTCAGAAATAACATTCACGACTTGATTGTCATTGAAACGTGCTTCACCACGGACAATATCAATTTTATGTTTTTTCAAAAGCATGGCAACACCACCTGTTAAGGTATTGACAACTTTTTCATTTTTCCATTTTTGTGTTGCTGCCCAGTCCAAAGTTGCGCCTTTAGACTGCACGCCCATGATGCTATCCATTTGGTGGTTTTGACTATAATAGGCATGACCTGCATTGATCAACGCTTTAGATGGAATACATCCGATATTGAGACAGACACCACCGATGGCATCACGTTCAATAATTGTTACTTTTTGACCCAATTCAGCAGCACGGATGGCTGCGACATAGCCGCCAGGTCCACTTCCGATAACGATTGTTTCAACACTTTTTGCTTGACTTCCTACAACCATTACATTAAACCTCCATCAGCATATATGCTGGATCATTAAGCATTTTTTTCAAGTCATTCATGGCGCTTTGTGCCAACATACCATCGATGAGACGGTGGTCGAATGACAATGATAATTTCATCATGTTGCCAACGACGATTTCGCCTTCTTCATTAACGATTGGCTCTTTGGCAATGGTGCCCAAGCCTAGAATTGCTGCTTCATTGACATTGATAACAGGGGTAAACCAGTTACCTCTTGCACTACCGATGTTTGAAATCGTAATCGTTGAACCTGAAGCCACGTCTGGTGTTAATTTACCATCGCGCGCACGGACTGCCAAATCAGCGATTTCTTTAGCGATCGCAAGGATTGATTTTTGATCCGCATTTTTAACAACTGGTACAAACAAGCCGTTTGGTGTATCAACTGCAATCCCAACATGGATACCTTCTGGGTAAACGATTTCTGATTTTGCCATGTCTACATGTGCATTCAAATCAGGGAAACGTTTCACTAATGATGCCAAAGCTTTGGCAACATAGGCCATGTAAGTCAATTTAACATCTTGTTGCAAAGCCACATCTTTAAATGTCGCACGGTGTGCCATCAATTTAGACACTTCAACTTGCTCAAACAAGGTTACGTGTGGGACATTTTGTTTTTGACTTGTCATGTTACGCGCAATCGCTTTTCTGATTGGCGTCATTGGCACGCGACCTGCTTTTTCAGCTGGTGCGCTGGCTGGTGCTGCCGCAACCGCTGCTGGTTCAGCAAGAGGTGCTACTTCAGCTTCGACTGGCGCAACTGGTGCACCAGTACCGTTCAAGGCATTCTTCACATCATCTAAAGTCAAGTTGCCGTGGCGACCTGTTGCCGCAACGGTAGTCAAATCAATGTTATTTTGACGTGCAAAACGACGAACTGTTGGCATGGCACGGACTTTACCAGCAATCACTGGTGCAGTCTTGCCTTCAACTGGCGCTGCTGCTTCTTGCGCAACTGCTTCGTTGATTGCCGCAATTGGTGCAGGTACAGCTGGTGCTGCTTCTGCTACGGGTTCGCTTGCTGCTGGTGCCGGTGCTGCATCCCCTGCAGCAGAACCTGAGCCATCGCCATCAAATTCGATCAACGGTGCGCCAACTTCAACGACTGTTCCCGCTTCAACGAACAATTTTGTAATTTTACCACTGTAGGGTGATAAAATTTCTTGTAGCAATTTATCATTTTGAATTTCTGCTATGGCATCATCTACCTTAATCGTATCGCCAACTTTGACTAACCAGCTAGCAATCTCCCCTTCGTGCATGCCCTCGCCAACGTCTGGCATCCGAAAAATTTCTGTCATTTTACTACTCCCCTATTATTCAAAAGATAAAACATTTTTAACTGAGTTAATCACGTCATCAACTTGTGGTAACCAGTCATTTTCAGCTGCACCGAAAGGATAAACACTATCTGGTGCTGAAACGCGACCGATTGGCGCTTCCAAGCTCATGATGAACCGCTCAGAAATTTCTGCCATCACAGCACTACCAATCCCTGCTTGACGTTGTGCTTCTTGCGCCACAACGACACGGCCAGTCTTCTCAACTGATTTGCCGATCGTTTCGATATCCAACGGGCTTACTGTCCGCAAGTCAATAACTTCCGCATTAATACCTTCTTTTTCAAGCATTTCTGCTGCTTTCATACAAACCGGTACCAAACCACCATAGGTAATAATGGAGATGTCTTCACCCTCTTTAGCAACGGCTGCTTTATCTAAAGGTGTTGTGTAATAGCCCTCTGGCACTTCGCCTTTTATTGAACGATAAAGTTTGAGGTTTTCTAGGTAAACGACTGGGTCATTAGATTCAATCGCTGATAGCAAGAGACCTTTCGCATCTGCTGGGTTACTTGGCATGACAACACGCAAGCCTGGTGTTTGAGCCATCAAGCCTTCCAAGTTATCCGCGTGCATTTCTGGTGTATGTGTGCCACCACCATAAGGCGCACGCACAACAATTGGGAATTCACGAGTGCCATGGAAACGGAAACGATTCCGTGCCATTTGACCTGAGAGTGAATCCATCACTTCAAAAATGAAACCGAAGAATTGGATTTCCATAATTGGGCGGAAGTTTTGTGTTGTCAAACCGATAGCCAAACCACCGATGGCACTTTCAGCCAAGGGTGTATCAAAGACACGTTCGTCTCCATACTTTTGATTTAAACCATCTGTTGCTCGGAAAACACCACCATTTTTACCGACATCTTCGCCGAAAATGAGGACATTTTCGTCTTTTTCAAGTGCTAAGTCTAACGCTTCTGTAATCGCTGCGATATAAGTTTTGACTGCCATTTATTTGCCCGCCTCTCTGAATTTTTCGATTTGTTCTGCTTGTACAAAACCTGGTTGTTCAAATGTAGTTTCGATAAATTCTGACACTTTTTGTTTTTGAACGTTATCAGCTTTTTTCACAGCGTCGTCGATTTCTGCATTCACTTCTTCTTTATACTCTGACTCAATCGCTTCGCTCCAGAGATTTTTGTTTTCTAGGAAGATGCGCATGCGGATAAGTGGCTCAAGTTTTTGCCATTCTTCGATAGATTCTTTTGTCCGGTAACGTAAAGGATCGTCACCACTCATTGAATGTGGTTCAAGACGGTCAGTCATCGTTTCAATAAGAACAGGACCATTTCCAGCTACTGTCCATTCACGTGCTTTTTTAGCTGCGAGGTAACAAGCAATGGCATCCATCCCGTCAACGACGATACTTGGAATCCCTGCCCCCCAACCTTTAGAGGCTAAGTGTGTTGCTGCTGTTTGAACCTTACGTGGTGTTGAAATGGCATAGCCATTATTTTGGATGATAAAGACTGCATTTGCTTTAAAAGCACCCGCAATATTCATTCCTTCGTAGGTGTCACCTTGTGATGAACCACCATCACCTGTATAAGTGTAGGCACAAGCGTCAAGTTGACGTTTTTTCATGCCAAGACCGATACCTGCTGCTTCGACGAACTGGGCGCCAATGATGATTTGTGGGAACCAAGTGTTGATCCCTTCCATCAAGTTACCTTCGTGATGACCACGGCTCCAGAGAAAGGCTTTGTAGATTGGGAAACCTTTGTGGATCATTTGGGGAATATCACGGTAACCTGGCATCAAGTAATCCGCATCGTTAAAGGCGAAACTTGTCGCTGTTTGACTGGCTTCTTGACCACGTGTAGGCGCCACAAAACCAAGTCGACCTTGTTTGGCTAACTTGACACTACGTTCATTGAGGACCAATTGTTTGATCATGCGTTTCATGAGTTCAACCAATTTGTCATCTGATAATTCAGCTGCTTCAAATCCAGCTTCGTCGATGATGTTTCCGTCTTTATCCAAGACGCTTAATTCTTTAAAGCTATCATCTTGTACTTGCAATTGTTGTTCGAAATTTAAAATTTCTAATGCTTGACTCGTCATTCTTTGCCTCCTATAATATAGTACTTGCGTGTTGTAGCTATCAGTCGTTGATGAGTGACAGCACTTCGTCATTTGAAATCGTACCGAAATATTTTTTATCTTGATTTTGAACCAAAATATTTCGAATGGTTGCTTCTTCAAATGGCACACCGATGAGTTGTGGGATCAATCTTTCAATATCTTCCACCCCCAAGAAATCACCACCAAAGTGAATGTCTTGAATGATCCCTTGGACAATGTCTGCTTTAATGTCTAAGATACCACCTGCAAATTTTTCATGTGCATGGTAGTTAAAGGCAGGACTTTCACCGTAGTTCCATTCCCATGTTGAGAATTTTTCTTTTTCTAGCGTTTTGATTTCGTTTAATTGTGTTTCAGTTAATTGAATCGGTTGGTCTTGACCATTGCGGCTCAATTCATCTGTCAATGCTGCTTGAAAATCTTCTAATGTTAAGTCTGGCGCGTATTGTTTGATACTGCCGACACGACTTCTAACACTTTTAACAGCTTTCGAGATGAATTTTTCATCGCTTACATTCAGGACACGCACCATGGTTTCAACATCCACATCAAACATGAGTGTGCCATGATGCATGAGGTAGCCGTCTTGATAACGTTGGGCATTACCGCTGATTTTTTTACCATCCAAGACCAAGTCATTGCGACCTGTAATCTCTACTGGAATCCCCAATTTATGCAAGGCATCCACAACGGGCTGTACGAAAACTTTCCAATCCACATCTTCTGGCCTTGCAACCGGAATGATAAAGGTAAAGTTCAAATTTCCTAAATCATGGTAAACAGCGCCACCGCCTGTAACACGGCGGATGACTTCGATGTCTTTTTCTTTGACAACTGCTTCGTTGACTTCTTCATAAGTATTTTGATGTTTACCAACGATGACTGCATTGTTATTTTGCCATAAAGTAAAAACAGGTGCCTCAGGTTTTAAATGAGTCAGTAACCATTCATCCATCGCGATGTTAAATGGTGCGGTCCTGTTTTTATTTACAAAATATCGCATTAACTAATCCCCCTATTTATTTTGATTCCAAATACATTTACTGAGTGTCAGTCACCTCACCTTGTATGGTGTGATAACATTCCTTTATCATAGCCTTTCGGCATGATACCAGATGATGATTTGAAATCGCTTTCCATATTCTATTATTCATTGTTTTCATTAATTTTTCAACTAATTTGACTGGAAATTAATCAACTTTTTTGTTTATAATGGAGATAGGACGAAAGAGAAGGCGGATATCGAATTGAATTTTACGACGAGTGATGGTGTAACCCTAGAGTTTGCAAGTGTTGGCGAGGGTATTCCTGTTATTTTTATCGCAGGCTATTCGGGACATGAATATAGTTGGTCTGCGCAAACTGACTTTTTGAGTGAACATGGCTTTCGTTGTCTTCATCTTGATAAACGAGGGCACGGCAAAAATGCGGATGTGATTTCTGGTCTGCGGATTAGTCGCCAAGCAAAAGATATCAAGGAAATGGTAGAGCTTCTGGAGCTGGAAAGCTATCATATTATCAGCCATTCGATGGGGTGTGGCGTTGCTTTTGAATACATCAGTTTATTTGGTGATCACGATATCAAGAGCGTGACTTTTATCGATAGCAGTCCCAAACCTATTAATACACCTGACTGGCAGCTAGGTATGTATGGCTTGACTTGGCAAACCATCACTGAGGCCAATACGACTTTGGCAAGTCTTTCTTTGATTAAAAAGAAAATCAACACAGATTTATTGCGCAAGATGATGCGGGGCAATCAAGTTTTCAAATTTGAACAAACCGAACCTTTATTACTCGACTTGCTCACTAAAGATTACCGAGATGTACTCAAACAGACGACAATCCCGATTCTATTTATCTCTGGTGAATTATCG
>NZ_BCVN01000057.1 GCF_001591765.1 Pseudolactococcus raffinolactis NBRC 100932
TGAGAAAAAAATTAGAAAACTTGTAAACTCAGTCATACCAACGGTTTAAGGCTGTTTTGCGAACTATAAAAACATGATTTTTTGTCAACTCATGGTGGTTTTGTACTTAATATTTAATACAAAAAAGGTGGTATTAAGTATGTACAATTGGGATGAAATCATTGATGAATTTTTGATTGAAATTGGGGTAAGAGGTTACGCAGAACAAACAATTTACAACTATTCAACAAAATTGATTAACATTAAAGACTATTTCACAGCGCAAGGCATCAAGTATATTGATGATGTTACAAAACAAGATGTAAAAAAATGGATAGCTGAAATGCAAAAAAAGGGCATGCAGGCAAGCACAATTAATGTAACAAGAAATAGGCTTAGTAAGCTTTTTGATTACATGATTGAAGAAGATTATATTCAAAAAAATCCTAGTGCAAAAGTGAAAAAATTAAGGGTACAAAAGAAAATAATTTATCCGCTAAATGACTATGAAATCAAGCAAATGTTGAATCTAGCAAGCAAACATAAATATAAACATTTAGCACAAAGAGATGTTACAATGTTTTCAATGATGTTGGAGTGTGGGCTTAGAATTTCAGAAGTTGCTAATCTCAGAAATGAAGATGTGCTTGAAAATCAGATACTAATCAGAAACAGCAAATTTAACAAAGATAGAGCATTAGCAATCACACCACTTCTAAAAAAACAGATGATCAAGTATGACAGACTAAAGAGAAGATCATACAAGTTCAAAAGTGATTATTATTTTCGTTCATTTTTTGGCGATGGAATCAATCCAAAGTCGATTTTTAGCATGATGAAAGAAATGAAAAAAGATATGGATGTTAGAAGTGTAGTCAGGTTCAGCCCTCACACTTTGAGACATACCTATGCTTATATGCAGATGCGTAATTGTTGTGACATATATACACTTTCAATGAACATGGGGCATGGCACAATAACCATGACTCAAAATTACTTACAAACATTGAAAAGTGATGATTTTGTCAAGGAATCCATCAAATATTCAACATTACAAAACTTGCGATAAAAATAAAGACTATGATTAATTTCATGGTCTTTTTTATATTTGTAAAACTAAAATTTTATCAATCTACTTATAGAATTATTCAGAAAATTTTATTATTATTGTGATATAATATATTATAATAACAGATGGTATGGAGTTGTATAATGCAAATTACTTTTTTACTGGGGAATGGTTTTGACATTCAATGTGGTCTAAAAACCTCATATATTGATTTTTATAAATATATTTTAAAGAAAAAGTATTCTATAAATTTAACCAAAGAAATAGATAAAGAACTAGCTTTAAAAATTGACAATATAATATATTCAGAGATTTATAAATCTAAGGACAATATTGAAAATTGGGCTGACTTGGAACTTCAATTGGGAGTATTCACTAAACGGTTAAAAAAACGGTTAAATGAACCAGATCAGGATGTACAAAAAATAGCCAATAAATTTTTGAATGATTTTGAGATTTTAAGAGAAGACTTAAATGAATATCTTAAATATATTCAAATACAAGATGAGATTGAAATTAGCGAAGATTTTTCGGATATATTATCTACTACTATGGATAAGTTTTTTGAGGGCGTATTTAGTCGAGAGTATGATGAACTAAATTATATATTAAAGGAAAATAGAAATAGTGCTTTCATATATAATTTTATTTCATTTAATTACACTAATAGTCTGCAGGAGATTATTCAAAGTTGTGGTGAGATATCAAAAAGAAATATATTTAATGGTTCAGGTCTAAATCAATTTATTAACAAAAAAATAATCAATGTACATGGGTTAATTGACAATTTATTAACACTAGGTTTAAACGATGAAACACAATTAGCAACAGATTTTTTTGATATGAGTGATTTAAATGATTTAATAAAACCAAAATTACTTGAAATTAATAGAGAATATATGCGTAGAGATGCAGAAATTATTATTGATAATAGTGATATAATAGTAATTTTTGGAATGTCAATTGGTTCAACCGATAAGCATTGGTGGGAAAAAATAGCCAATGTTTTGATAAATTCAAAAAATAAAAAATTGATTATTCATTTATATGATGAAAAGCCAAGCTTATTATCGCCAAGAATAGCTAGAAAAAGACGAGAAAGCAAAGAAAATGAATTTTTATCTCAGTTGAATAATTTAGATTTGTCAGATGAACAAAAAGTACAATTAAGAAAACAAATATATATTGTGACGAACAGTGAATATATATTAAATGTTGATTTAAGAAAATATCTTAATCAAGACAAGAACGAATCAACAAATGTTATAGGATTGGAAACAAAAGGGAATAGCAAAGCTGTGTAATTTATGAAAAATAAAAATTGACTAGGGAATAGCCTCTAGTTTTTTTATATCCAAAATTTTTGAGGGAGCTCCCTCAACTTGCAAAATAAAAAAATGTAAGTTGAGGGAGCTCCCTCATTTTATTTTTCAAAAAAATGTAAGTTGAGGAAAAAGATGCCGTTGTTGTACCATAAGAATAAAAGACATATAAAAATAAAATACAATATAAAAATAAAGAAAATAGTATAGTACCTAAACTTTTTCGCTACGCTCATAAGTTGGCACTTAGATTTAGCAATTTTAAAATATTTTTTAAAAAAAAATCCAAATATCCGCCCAAGACCTTTTTGAAATGGGGATATAAGTGAAAGGATGTTGATAAAAAAATAGCTAATAATATCCGCCCAAGAGATATCTTGCATGTATATATAAATAGAGAAGATATTATCTAAAAAAATATTTATATATCTACCCCAAAAATGAGCATTCAAGGTTTTGAAATGGGGATATAAGTGAGAGGATGTTAGTTGAAAAATATTTTAAAAGTTGGTCTATCCGTTTTCTTTATGGGGATATAAGTGAGAGGATGTTAGTTGAAAAATATTTTTAAAAAAATGAGCATTCAGAGAAGTTGCATGTATATATAAGTGAAGAGAGTTGAAATAAAAAATATCTTAAAAGTTGGTCTAGCTCTTTCGTACATGTATATATGTATGAGAAGAGTTAAATATTAAAAAAATAGGAGATACACAAAATGACACCACAAAATTATCAAGCGTTTTACTGTTATGATAGCAAGTTATCAATGCACTTACGCAACAAAGGATTTATATGCTTAACTATTGCTAAGAACAGAAAAACAAACAATCTATTTAGTCTTTATGTACGAGACGAAGCATTAAACGAAGAACTGAAAAAATACAATGGAAGCCTAGCCTAAGGAGGCACACACATGAAACCATATTACGCAATCACTAAAAAAATATACGGACTAGAACAAGCAAACGAATGGGATTACGCAACACTTGCGGCAATCGCAACATTTAATTATCCATTTGTTATAGAAGATGAGAAAGTAACAGAAATAAAAGTACAACCTTTTTCAGCGGATGATATTATGTCAAGGTTGCGACTAGACAGCAAAAACAAACAAAGACATATAACTAAAATTGAAGCATCAATTGACAAGCTTGAAAAAGCTGGAGCGATAAAGATTAGTAGAAAGCTTGATGATTTGTATTTTATTTCTCAAATTATTAGTTATAAATCTAGTGCAGATAACAACGGTGAAACAGTTGGCTTTGCAAATGTTCTTGCGCAAGAGTTCTTTAATATCTGTGAGATTCAAAGAACAAATGACAGAATACAAGCTGTTGCATTGTATGTGTCAATCAATCAAAGAATTTTCAGGGAAAATAAAAAGGCAATGACTGCTGATTATGCTAGATATTGCAATTGGGAAACACTTGAAAACCTAGGTAAAAAATATGGTAGAAGTCGTACAGTTGTGTTGAAGTCGTTGAAACATTTACAAATTGTTAAAGCTATTTCTTTTTCAGTTGTCAAAATGGAAAACAAGAACAAAGAAGAAAGTAATTTAAAATATGTAATGAGTAGATATGACAACAATAATCAGTTAAATAGCTATGTTGCTGAGAAAAAGAAGGACGGATTATACAAAGAGATTGTAATAAATACTAAATATATGAATAATACAGAGCTTAAAGATGTTGAATATTTCTACGATGAAAACGACAAAGAATTGTTTAATGGAATGAAGCGAGTTGCTAAAGAGACAGTGCAACCAGTTGTTAATGAAGTCGCTGATGATGTCGCTACAGAGCAATTACAAACACTTGTGACTGATAATACTGATGAAGTTGTAAGAGAGCTTACAGAGCAAGTTGAGACAGTTGATACAGTAGAGAAGAAAGAGGATAAGCAGAAAGTGATTAATATAAATGATGACGAAAGAATTAAACGGATGCAGGCATTAGCAAGCTTCGAAAATGTTAAGAATGTTGACGAAAGAGAAGAAGAAAGCAAAGCAAGTGTTGACTTACTCGCAGGTCACAGACCAGTTAAAAAAACAGCGACTGTCTAAGCTAGAAGATAAACTAGAAAACAATACGGAGAAAAAGAAATGAAAAACACAAATACAACAACACAAGAAGAACTTGTAATGAGAACAATGATCGCAGAGCTGAAAATTATGAACTTAAAGCTTGATATGTTGGAACAAGAAATTTATGATCGAGAAAATGAAATGGATAAGATAGAAGAAGGAATTAATAAGTTAGAAAATAAGATTGATGAAAAGTTAAATAAATAGCACAGCACATGACGAGTGATTTAAGATTTAAAATTTAGCAAAATAACAGGGGGTTCTTTCATTAAAAAAGAATGGAAGAACTGAAATGAATAAAAAATATGAAAATCAATTATTGCAAATTATAGAAAAAGGAATTAAAGAGCGAGTATTCAGCGTAGATAATACTTTCACAGAAGAACAAAAAGTGTTGAAAAACAACTATGAAAATCATCTATATATGACTGAATGCGTCAATCTATTTTGGACATTTGAAGAAAAGTATAACAAAATACCATCACAAGATGAATATCTTGAAGCCTATAAGTATTACAGCTTTAAGTATTTAAAAAATAAATCTTGGTATGATGACAACAAAGATAAAGAATTTATTACAAGGTGCATCGAATGGAGAGCTGACAGAGCATACAAGTCAAATTTGATTGAGTTGATGACGGTGAAACAATTGGAGTTGCTTGGATATCAGGTGTTTAGACATAAGTATATTGATGTTATCATGGGTGTTGACCTGGTAGTAGTGAAAGATGGTAAATGCTGGTATGTGCATGTAACAAAAAATACTGATTATAGTAGAAGAAAAGTGTTTGACAAAGGTAGTTATACAAGCAAAACGATAGATAAAAAGAATTTTAGATTTCATAGAGATTTTACAGGACATGTCAAGTTTTTATATTCATGCGATGAAAGCAAGAATAACACAGTTAAAAAAGGGTTACCTTTGTTTCGTAATGATTATGTGTTAGAAAAATTGGATGACAAGCACAGTTTTGATTTTAATGACGAATACAATCAATTAAGACGATTGAGCAGAAGTGTTATAAGGCAAACAATAGAGTTTGCTAGTACAGATGGGAAAATGGTAGTAAGTGAATCAAGCTATTGATGAGAAGCTTGAGTTAAATAGTTAAACGAGTGGGATCGTTTGATTGAATAAGTAATAGCAACAAAATATTGGGGGGTTCTTTGTTTATCGCATAAAGATAAATGGAGAACATAATGAATAAAAATGAACTAAGAAAAAATGAAATTATTGAGCAAATGCTTGAAAGCAAATGGATGAATGTTTATGTGAATAAGCTCAATAAGCGGTTTGGCAAGTATTCAACAGGCGATTGGAATCCTAGCAAAGATAGCTTAATCAGCAATCTATGGGAAGCTTTGATTATCTATGAAAGAAACAATGACATAGATGCAAACTTTAATGAGATTGAAAAGTATTGCTTCCAAAAAGCTTATACATTGACCTCAGAAGAATTTATTTCTGAAACTGGAAAATATCGCATGGGTAAGAAAAAGGAATGGCAACAAACTTTGGTTGAATACAAAGACGAACTACAAGCAAAACAACATTACTTTGATGATTACCCATCATTGACTGATGAATATGTATATGATAACACAAAATTAGATTCACTTGCTAACAAAGCTTATGCTTGCGACTTTGCAGAAAACTTGACGAAAAGTCAATCGACATTTGTTAAATCAGTTTTGAATTTGGGCGTGGATGCGACAATATATAATTTAGAATTGAACAAGAAAAGTTTCAACAATCGTTTGAATAGAACGATTAAGGCAATCGAGAATAAACGCAATAAATACAATATTGTAAGTGAGAGCGACAAGGTGACGGTTGACAGATTGAGTTTGATTGATCTAGTGTTGACTGTGATCGAGGATGAACGAGCGAATGAAATTATGATTTTTAAAAGTTTGGCTGGATTGTTTGAAAGTGAATTGAGTTATCTATACAATGAAGCATTTGACGGTGTTGAAGCTGAATTAGCTTATCAATCGTTTCGAGAAAACAAAGGCAGACATTATGCTTATAAGTTGTGTGATGTGATATATGATGAAAAAGACAAACTTGAAAGTATGCTGAAAGTGGCATAAAAGATTTAAGGCTAAGGTGTTATGCTTTAGCTTTTTTTTTGTTTTATTTTTTTAAAAAACGAGGACAGGCGGAGTATATATAG
>NZ_BCVN01000058.1 GCF_001591765.1 Pseudolactococcus raffinolactis NBRC 100932
TTAATATTCAAATCGAAAAAGGTAAGCAACTACAAGAGCAGGCTTTATCTAATACAAAACAAAAAATTGAAGACCTATCCGAAAACCAGAGAAAAAACATGCTCACCTTAAAAACATTAAACAATCAATCAGACCAAGAAGTATTAAAATCACCTGTAGATGGAACTATTCACCTAAATGAAGATCTTAAAGGACAAACAGAACTCCCTAAAGGGACTATAATTGCGGAAATTTATCCAAAACAAACTGAAAAAAATTATCATTCACAGCCTTCATACCAGCAGACGAAATAACTCGCGTTAAAATAAATATGGTATCAGTTATTTATTAGAATGTCAAACATGAACTTATTTAATAAAAAAAATAAAGCGTACTGCTACCGCTTTATTTTTGATTGAAAGTCTATCTTTTTATTTCGTCTATTTTCAGGCTCTCTGAATTTTGGGATCTGGCACTGGTAAGGATGCTAGTAATTTTTTCGTATAATCATGCTGTGGGTTAGTCAAAATTTGTTCGCCATGTCCTTTTTCAAGAATTTCACCATGATATAAGACCGAAATAGAATCTGATACCATATTAATGACTGCTAAATCATGTGAAATAAAGAGGCATGAAAATTGTAGCTCATCTTGTAGATCTAAAAACAATTTCAAAACTTCTTTTTGGACAGATACGTCCAAGGCTGATGTTGGCTCATCAGCAATGATAAATTCAGGCTGCAATGCGAGCGCTCTTGCTAGTCCAACACGTTGCCGTTGTCCTCCTGAAAGTTCATGTGGAAAACGGCTTGCAAAATCTTTAGAGAGTTGAACCATTTCTAATAATTCTTCAACACGTGGCATGGCTTCTTTAAGATTCTTTTTCCCAAATCCTGAGTGATGTCCGACACCAGCAACAATCATTGGCTCTGCGATTGCCTCGCCTAATGTCAATAAAGGATTAAATGAGCCAAATGGATCTTGAAAAACATAGCCGATGCGTTGTCGCAAGTTTCGGCGTTCTTTATTATTCAGTTCAGACAGCACCTTACCGTAGACTTTTAATTGTCCTGTAAAAGGAGATAAGCTCATAATTGCACGACCAATTGTTGATTTTCCTGACCCAGACTCACCAACAAGTCCCATTACTTCTCCTTTGCGAATTTCAAAGGAAACATCATCTACTGCTTTAAAAGCTTTGGTAGCACCATGTCCTGGATAAACAACACTAATGTTTTCAGCCTGAACAACGATTTCTGCATCATCAGCAATTGCCACCTTTCGTGTATTAGAACGTCGTGTCTGACTATCAATTTTCGGGACGGCAGCCAATAATTTCTTTGTATAGGCGTCTTTCGGATTAGCAAATAAATCATAAACATCGGCTGATTCAACAATTTGTCCTTGATTCATAACAATCACTCGGTCAGCCATATCTGCAACGACCCCCATGTTATGTGTAATCAATAAAATTGAGGTATTAAATTTTTCACGAATGGATTTGAGTAAAGTCAAGATTTCAGCCTGAACTGTGACATCTAATGCGGTTGTTGGTTCATCAGCAATGATAAGTTTAGCACCTAAGGCCAGGGCTTGAGCGATGACAATCCGTTGCTTTTGACCTCCAGAAAACTGATGAGGATAATAATCTACACGAGTCTCAGGGGAAGGAATACCAACCTTTTCTAAAATCTCAATCGCACGTTTCCGTGCTTCAGCATTTGTCAACTTACGGCCTTCAAATAGTTGCGTGTGCGCACGGATTCCTTCAGCAATTTGCCAACCGATTTTATAAACTGGATTAAGCGCTGTTGATGGTTCTTGAAAAACCATAGCAGCGTCTTTTCCTCGAATTTCGCGTAATTGCTCAGGATTAAGACTTTGAACATCTTGCAAGCCATGCTTATCTGATCTTAGGAGAACTGTTCCGGATTCGATAGATGAGTCTGGTAACATCTGTAAAATCGCTTTTGAGGTGACTGATTTACCAGAGCCAGATTCACCAACAAGTGCTAAAATTTCACCTTGATCAATCGTTAAACAAGCCTTTTTAACGGCATCAAAATCGCCTTGGTCTGTACTAAATCGGACACGTAGATTTTCAATACGCGCGACATCATTTTCAATTTCTGTTCCAATTGTCATTTGTCTGCTCCTTTCTCGTCATCTTTTGCGCTAAATGGTGTTGGTTTGCGACGAATACGTAGACGAGGATCTGCTAAGTCATTTAGTCCTTCACCTAATAACGTAATACCAATCACAACAATAACGATTGCAAATCCAGGAAAGAGTGCTGTCCACCAAATACCTGCGGTGACATCTGAAATTGATCGGTTGAGATCATAGCCCCATTCAGCAGCTGCAGACGGCTCTATACCAAGTCCAAGAAAACCAAGCCCTGCCAAAGTTAAAATCGCTTCTGCTGCATTCATAGTAATGATGACTGGTAAAGTACGAGTTGAATTTTTCAAGACATGGCGAAAGAGAATTCGTGTCGTCGATGCACCAATGGCTTTAGCAGAGTCAATGTAGGCCTCATTTTTTATTTTCATGACTTCTGAGCGAACAACTCGCAAATACTGAGGGACAAAAACCACGGTAATTGAAATCCCCGCAGACATAATGCCGCCAAATATACTCCCGCCTGTTGTATTAAGCATGATTGCCATGACAATCGCGAGCAATAGTGACGGAAATGAGTAAATAGCATCTGCAATCGCAACCAAAATACGATCCAACCAACCACCAAAATAACCAGAAATCAGACCAAGAAAAGTCCCTAGAAAGAGTGATGCGACAACAGAAACTAAGATTGTATAAAGTGCCGTTCTAGACCCCCAGATAACACGAGATAAAACATCCAGCCCACCAACAGTTGTACCAAGTAAATGTTTAGCATCTGGTGTCGCCTGTGTTGCAAAAGAAATGCCGTCAGCTTTGGATTGTGAATAGCTAAATGGTGCTAACAATGGTGCAAAAATGGCAGCTAAGACAAATATTAGGATAATAATCAAACCGGTCAGCAACATAAAACGCTGTAAACCTACAGACTGGCGAATTTGCTTAATAAAAGGTAAGTTTTTAAATTTCTCCATTAGACATCCTCCCCACTTTGTCGCACACGCGGGTCAATTGCAGCCGCTAATATATCGACAATAAAATTAGTGACTGATACGATAATAGCAATCAAAATGACAATACCTTGTACGGCATTGAAATCTCGCGCTTTAATCAGTTGTGATAACTGATAGCCTAAGCCTTTCCATTCGAAAGTCGTCTCGGTTAGAATTGCACCAGCTAACATCATGGCGATATTCATTCCCATTACCGTGATAATCGGCATTAAGGCAGGTTTCCATGCATGTTTGTTAATAATTCGTTTATCAGAAATACCACGTGACCGTGCTGCAAAGACATAATCTGTTGACAAAGTTGAAATCAAATTCGTTCGAATCAGACGAATGAATGTTGCGGCTGTCAGCAGACCAAGTGCCAAAGCTGGTAAAATGGCGTGTGACAACACATCGACAATAATCGTCATATTCCCCGTCTGAATCGAATCTATCAGATTAAATCCGGTTGGAAACGCAACAGCCTGTAAATCACTTTCGTAGAAAGTTGAGACACGACCATTTGATGGTAAAATCGGTAGCCAGACTGAAAAGATGAGTTTCAACAATAAACCTAAGAAAAAGACAGGTGTTGCATAAGACGCAATCGCAAATAGCCTAATCATGACATCTGGTAATTTATCTCGATAATGCGCTGAAAATTTGCCAAGTGGAATACCGATGACCATCGCTAAAATCACAGCTAAAAACGCTAATTCAAAAGTTGCTGCACCATATTTTTTTAAAATAGCTGTAACGGGCATTGACATTGAAGTTGAGTTCCCTAAGTCACCATGCATTAAATTTCCTAAATACTCGATGAATTGGACAATAATTGGTCTATCATAGCCAGCTTGGTGTACACGCTGCGCAATTTCTGCTGGTGGTAATTTCCCTGATAGCGCAATGGAAATTGGATCGCCAGTCATTCTTGTCAAGAAGAAAACAACTGTCACGAGAACAAATACCGTTGGAATGATAAATAAAAATCGCACCAAACAGTATCGTAAAAAATTATTTTTAATGGGTTTATGAGTCACCATTTTTAAATCCTTTAATCTTTCGTATTCTTTAAAATAGGGTTTGTCTTGGGGTGATTAGTATCCTAATACTCCCATGCCAAACCCTATCTTTAAAATTAAGCCTTATTTAGAAATTGCACCATATCTAAATTTGAAGGAACCGTCTAAGGTATCTGAAACACCTTTTACATTTTTTCCTGAAACAGCGATTTGCTTCCCTTCAAATAATGGAATAGTTGGTAAATCTGTTGCAAGTGTTTTTTGGATTTCTTCAAGTTTCTTAACTCGAGCCGCACTGTCTAATTCAGATACCTCTGAGTTTAGTTGTGATTCAATCTTGTCAGAAACATAATTATTATGAATGTAGTTTTCTTTGCCAAACAATGGACTTAGGTAATTGTCAGCATCTGAGAAGTCAGGATACCAACCAAGTTGGTAAACTGGATAAGAACCATTCGAATTTTCTGTAATCACACGATCCTTAGAGTAAACTGACCACTCGGTTTGAGCGATATTGACTTTAAATAAACCAGAATCTTCGAGTTGTTGTTTGATGGCTGCATATTCATCTGGAGACGAAGCACCATAATGGTCACCATTATACTGAATCGTCATCTCAATTGGCGTTTTCACACCCGCCTCTTTTAGAGCTGCTTTTGCTTTATCAACAGATGGTTTACCATCTTGACCATATACTTCTTTCAATGCTGGTGTATAACCAATAAATGATGATGGCACATATGAATAGGCTGGTGAATACGTACCTTTATAAACATTTTTAGCAATTTCTTCTCGGTCAACCAAATTAGCGACTGCTTTTCTAACAGCTAAAGCCTTTGTCTCATCTGCATCTTCAGTTTTAGTTCCGAATGGCTGAATCGCAAAGTTAAAGACCATATAACGCAATTCTCCACCAGGACCTTCAGTTACTTCGATATTATCTTTTTTCTTCAAGTCTGCAATATCAGTCGCGGTCAATGCACGGAATGCGACATCAATTTTATTATTTTGAATATCAAGTTTCATATTTGAGGTGTCAGCATAGTATTTAACTTGATATTTGTCCGCTTTGGCTGGTCCGTAAATACCATCGTAATCTTTACTTTTAGCATAAGCAACCGAATTATTAATGGCATAGGCTTCAATTGTTAATGGACCTGCAAAAGGCTTAGCTTTGACAATATCATCATCTGACGTCAAAGCATCAGGACTGAAAACCTCTTCATCAACAATTGGTCCTGCCGCCGTACAAAGAATTTGCTCCCAGAGAACGTTAAAAGGCGTTTTGAGTTTAAAAACAACTGTACTATCATCTTTTGCTTCGACTGATTCCATATCTGATAAAAGTGATGATGGTCCATTCCCTAAGTCTTTACCATTGGCTCCGATTGTAACAACACGTTTAAACGAAAAGGCAACATCAGAAGCGGTCAACTCATGACCATTTGCGAATTTCAAACCTTTTCTAATTTTAACCGTATATGTTTTGCCATCTTCAGAGAAATTTCCTTTTTCTGAAGCAACATCAGGTTTTGGTTCAATTGAACCATAAGGGAAGTTGAAAAGGAAAGGATAAATATTATTTTCAATAGTAAATGACCCCTTATCATATGAGCCAGCTGGATCAATTGTCAAAACTTTATCCGTTGTTCCTAATACAACAGTATCTTTAGGTGTGCCTTTACCAGCCCCTTTGGATTTTGAAGCACCACATGCGGCAAGTGTCAAAACAGCAGTACATAATGCTGTTCCCATAATAATTTTAGTAACTTTTTTCATAAAAGCCTCCGTTTTTATTTTATTTATATCAAATCGACATATAAGCCATGTACTTCCTTTAATTTCATTACATTACTATCATAAAATAAACCTTTATTATTATAAA
>NZ_BCVN01000059.1 GCF_001591765.1 Pseudolactococcus raffinolactis NBRC 100932
TTAAATTCTTTTTATAATGCTAGATCCGTTATTCTCAACCGTAAAATTAGGTAATGATTTTTCTTTAAATGAAGAAAGAGAGTTAAACTTGAATTTCATTTCAAAGTCCTCCATCTACACTTCAAATTTTTCTTTATCTTTAAAGTATTTGTTTTTCATTTTAAGTGCAACATTAACCAAAGCAATCATAACTGGAACTTCCACAAGTGGACCAATTACTGCAGTAAAGGCTTCACCTGAGTTAATCCCAAATACACCAACAGCGACAGCAATCGCAAGCTCAAAGTTATTGCTTCCTGCTGTAAAGGAAAGAGATGTTGCTACTGGATAGCTCGCTCCCATTTTCTTAGACATAAAGAAAGATATAAAGAACATCAAGACAAAGTATAATAGAAGGGGAATCGCAATTCTTACTACATCAAGTGGTAATTCTACTACTTTATCTCCTTTTACTGCAAACATAATAATAATTGTAAATAAAAGAGCAATCAATGTAAGACGACTTACTTTGGGAATAAATTTTTCTTCAAACCATGTTTTACCTTTAAGTTTTATCAATCCAAAGTGGGAAATAATCCCTGCAATGAAAGGAATACCTAGGTAAATAAACACTGAAGTTGCTATTTCACCAATTGTAATATGTACGGTATAATCTCCTAATCCCA
This sequence comes from Pseudolactococcus raffinolactis NBRC 100932, assembly GCF_001591765.1. Classification (GTDB taxonomy): domain Bacteria; phylum Bacillota; class Bacilli; order Lactobacillales; family Streptococcaceae; genus Pseudolactococcus; species Pseudolactococcus raffinolactis. Next base: position 666 of record NZ_BCVN01000059.1, read on the forward strand.
ACCATTTTGGAAGTAAAGTTACAAAGAAATATGCAAAGATAGAATAAAAAAATACTTGGAAAAGAGAGTTGAAAGCTACAAGACCTGCCGTATACTCGCTATCTCCATGTGCTAAGTCTGTCCAAACAAGAACCATAGCAATACAACGAGCAAGTCCTATCATAATTAAACCAACCATGTAGCTAGGATAACCTTGTAAAAATACAATTGCAAGGACAAACATCAATATTGGACCAATAATCCAGTTTTGAATAAGAGAAAGTAAGAATACTTTCCAATCTTTAAATACTTTCCCCATTTCTCCATATTTCACTTTTGTCAATGGAGGATACATCATGAGAATTAAACCGATAGCAATAGGTATAGATGTAGTGCCGATTGATAGGTTATTAATAGTTGTTGCAACACTTGGTACAAAATATCCCAAAGCTACACCTATACCCATTGCTACAAAAATCTATAATGTGAGGTAACGATCTAAAAATGAGAGCTTCTTAGTTACTAGATTCATTTTTTACTTTTCTCCTAATTTTGTTGTTTCTTTACCAACTCCTGATAATTATTATTTCCACCCGATAAGTTATAAACTTCTTTAAAGCCTTTATTTCTCAATACATTTTGAGAAGCGTTACCTGTCACTCCTTTATTACAATAAACAATTGTTTTCTTATTTTTATCAAGTGTTGAAGCCTTTTCTCGTAGCTCTGACAATGGTATGTTAATAGCGTTAGCTACATGATTTTTTTCATAACTTTTTGGAGCTCGGGTATCAATAATTGTAATATTTTCATTGTTTTTTTGAAGTTCCATTAAGTCATGCGGAGTGATAAGTGGAGCTGTTGTTAGTGCATTGGTTAATGCCATACCTGTATATGCTAATGGATCTTTTGTAGTAGAAAATGGTGGTGCATAGGCTAAGTCCATGTGGAATAAGTCTTCTGCAGTGACTCCTAAAGTTATTGTTGAAGCAAAAACATCTATTCTTTTATCCACGCCTTGAGGCCCAATAATTTGCACACCCAAAATACGATGAGTGAGCTTGTCAGCCACTGCCTTAATAACCATTTCTTTACCGTGCATATAGTCTGGTTTATCTGCCTTAATATTAAACAATACTGCAACTTCATAACCTTCAGCTAAAGCTTCTTTTTCTGTTAGTCCAGTTTGAGCAATTGTTAAATCAAAGAAACGCAAGATACCAGTTCCTAAAACACCTTGAAATCGAAGGGGACCACATGTCATAGCATCTCCTGCAATTCTCCCCATCTTGTTTGCTGTGGAAGCTAAAGGACGATAAGTAGGCTTGCCTGTAATAACGTGGAAACTTTCTGCTACATCACCCACTGCGTATACTCCAGGTATATTCGTTTGAAGTGTACTATCTGTAGCAATTGCACCTGTTTCTCCAAGTTTTACGCCAATGGATTGAGCTAAGGATACATTAGGTTGGACACCAGTTGCTAAGATATACATATCCGCAGATAATTTTGTTCCTTTATTGGTGATTGCTTCATCAAGTCGAGAACTTCCATTTAACGTTTGTATTGTTTCTTCAGATCGGAAATCAATGCCTTGTTTTATCATTTCATCTTCAATACGAATAGACATATCCCAGTCTAAATGTGACAAAGGATGCTTACCACGTTGAAGAATTGTGACTTCAATTCCACGTGCTTTAAGCTGCTCAGCAACTTCAAGACCTATATATCCTGCTCCTACAATCACAGCAGTCATAGGCTTTTCGTTTTCAATAAAAGACTTAATTTTTTTTCCGCTATTAATATTTCTCACTTGAAAAACATTTTCGAAATGTTTACCTAAAAATGCATCAGGAGTAAGAAATGTTGCCCCTGTAGCAAAAACTAAAACATCATATTTATCTTCAAATACATCCCCAGTTAATAAATTTTTTACTGTTACTATTTTTGTAGAATGATTAATGCATAGTACTTCATGTGAAGTATGTATATCAACGTTATAACGCTTTTTAAACCACTTTGCATCACGTGGTGTCAACTCTTCAAAATCAGCTATTTCTCCACCAATTGCGTAAGGAATACCACATACAGCATAAGAAATATCAGTATCTTTATCATAAAGAGTAATCTCTGCACTTTCTGTATTTCTACGTGCTTTAGCAGCTACACTAGTTCCAGAAGCAACAGATCCAATAATAATTATTTTCATAGAAGTACTCCATTTTCCTATTTTTCAAAGTTAGGTTGCCATTTTTCAACAGCGTATTTATTATCAGAGAGCTTAGCAACCTTTTCAATCCATTTGATTTCATTTGAAGCTATAGCTTTCAAAACAGCATTATTTGTATGAGTAGCAACCATGCTTTGGTTTACTAACCACCAAGTATGAGCAATATTTGCTCTATCTAAATCATCAGCGAGTCTCATTGATTCATAAACAGGTGTTGTCTCAGGCAATGTGACCATAAGAACTTCTGTTTCTTCAGGATTTTGCAAACGAGGGAGTAGTTTCTGAATTGCTTCAGGAACTTCACCATTTGTTCTTTCCACTTCTTTAGCATAACTCTGTGTAGATTTTAAAAGTAAGAATGTATGACCTGTTGGAGCTGTATCAATGACAACTATTTCATCGTCAGCTTTTCCAACTATTTCAGCAAAAGCACGGAATACAGCGATTTCTTGTGTACAAGGAGATTCTAAATCTTCTTTGATATAATCAAAATCATCCCCTGACATAGTTTCTCGTGCTTTAGCTAATACTTCTTCTTTGTATTCTCGAAGTTCTTTTTCTTCATCAATATGACTATAAGATAAGCCTGAAGTATCACCTAAATAAAAATTAAGATGGTCTGCAGGGTCTGTCGTTGCCAGATGAACTTTTTTACCACGTTTTTTCAAGGCTTGCGCTATTTTTATTGCTATTGTCGTTTTACCAACTCCACCTTTACCCATTGTAAAAATAATTTTCTTATCTGTATTAACAAAATTATTAATAATATCAGATATATCGGAATAATCTATAAAGTTTGAACTTATTAATGCAATCTCTGGATGTTTTTCAGATAGAAGCACACGTATTTTATCTAAACCAGTGACATTATATGGTCGTAACGGGATATAAAGCTGTTCGTAGTCTTTTATTTCTTGAGGTAGGTTATCTAAATCATTTCTTTGTTGATTATAAATAATTTCTGATATTTCATCGTCGGCACTATCTAACAAACCATTGATGATTAATTTTTGATTATGGATACCTAAATCAGAGAGGTCCTTTGAAGCTTTGCTTGCTTCTTGAATTGCTGCTCTTTGTGGACGAGTGACAAGCATTAAGGTGGTTAATTTGCCGTCAGATAGGGTTTCTACAGCCTGTTCGTAGCTTTCTTTTTTATCACCTAGTCCAGAGAGTTGACCTAAACAAGAAACACCTATATCATTTTCATCTAAATAATTAGACCATGCAGAAGGTAATGCAAGCATTCTTAACGTGTGACCTGTTGGAGCTGTATCGAAAATAACATAATCATACTCGCTCTCAACTGACTTGTCCGTTAAAAACGCTGCAAATTCATTAAACGCTGCAATTTCCACCGTACAAGAGCCAGATAACTGTTCTTCCATATTTTCAACTACAGAATCTGGAAGAACTCCTCTATAAGGGCCTATAATACTCTCTTTATAATCATTAGCAGCAGTGATAGGGTCAAAATTAGCAACTTTTAGATTTGGAATTTGATCAACAGCTTTTGGTTTATTTGTTAGTTCAGTTTGAAAAACATCTTGAAGATTTGAAGCAGGGTCAGTACTTACAAGAATTACCATCTTTCCTGAATCAGCGAGATTAACGGCTGTTGCACATGCAGAAGTTGTTTTACCAACTCCACCTTTACCTGTAAAAAAGAGATACTTTGTTAAGCCTATTTCTTGCGGATTATATAACTTCATTTTCTTTCCCTCAATTAACAACATCCTGTATTTCCGTCACAACAAGGACCTTTAGTTTTCGATTCAACTTCTACTCCTATTTCTTCATCAACAACGCAACAACCTTCTGAGGTATCACAGCAAGAGCCACTCTCCGCTTCATCAAGAGTTTCACAATGTGCCTGAAATTCTGACATTGTTGGATAGTCACCTGTTTTTATCACTGTACCATCTACCATAGTTACAGGCAATATTTCATTACCTTTGCTTTGAAGAAGGTTCAAAATAGTTTTGTTGACAACAAACACTTGCGGATTACTTGTCAAATTATATCGAAATGCTTTGATTTCTTTATTATCTTTTAAACTATCCATCAAATTTGTGATACGTAATAACTCTGAATCAACTGATGGCCCACATACTCCTGTAGAACAACACATTGCTGTTTCAAATATTTCAATTTTTTTCATTTTAATCTATTTCCTTCTTTATTGCTGCAAGAGCAATCATTTATTTCTATGCCACATATGCATGTTTTGTCATCATGAGAAAAAAGAGATTTACATAAATCTTGAAAATTGAATGTAAATTTTTCACTCAATGAATAGTAATTCCACGTTGCTTTTTTCTCAACCGTTATTATTTCCGCTTTTTCTAGCACTTTCATATGGTGTGAAAGTGCTGGTTGAGAAAAATCAAAGTGTTCTAAAAGATCGCAAGCACATTTTGTTCCACATGAAAGTAAATCAACAATCTTTAAACGGTTTGGTTCAGCTAAAGCTTTAAGTCCAACAACCATATTTTCATAGTCCATATTATTCCTTCCTAAAACATAAATGATTATTTATGTTTTGTCAAATCAAATATAGATGAATTATCAAGAGTGTTAGAGTTACAACTAAGAGATTTTATTTGGACAAAATTAACTAGTGATAACTTAACTATCGATTTTGGTTATGACTATTATATGTATGTCACTTCGAAACAAATGATTCCACATTTTCATAATTCAAAATTTGGAAATAATATCTATATTGAGGAAAATATAAAATCCCCATATACAGATGTTTAACAACACATTGGGATACTGAAATCAATCTGATCATATAATTAAGATATGACGTTAAGAAAATTAAATACTCCGTTTGTTTAACTGAGTATTTGTTCTAAATTTTATAATTCCGCTAATAATTACTAAAGG
>NZ_BCVN01000060.1 GCF_001591765.1 Pseudolactococcus raffinolactis NBRC 100932
TGAAAAATCTTAAATGATTGATATAAAAGGGTTTAGAATGAATTTCAATAACTAAAAACACTAATTATTATTTGTTAAAATCATTATACTTCATTATTTTGTTTTTGTCAAAAATTCGGATAGATACCTGACTAAATTGCCTTAGTAAATAATCATCTTTATCAGTATTTTTTTTAAAATAATCAAAATAATTACTACATAATCATGATATAATAATCATTGTAATAATTTTGATTTGTAAAGGAAAAATATGAATACATTAGACGAAATATCTTTTGTTGTACTTTCTCAAGAATCCTATGAAGTTGAACAGATGATGTATCAACTAGTTAATTCTTCAAGTACGGGGTTATATACTATTTCTATAGGTTTAATACCACTATTTTCGTCAATTGCTGATGGTTGGCTTTCAATTTTAGAATCAAAAGATATTGAAACTGAAATTTCAGGAACTAAAATCCCTTTTGATAAACTAGTGAAGTCAACGAGAGTCGGTTACAAACTCTTTTCAGATAAAAAAATCAATAGAATTACAAAACAAGTTCAATCTAATTGCAACAACTTTTTATCTTTGCTTAAATCTGATTATAATTTCTTACAAAAAATATATATTAAATGTTTTGGTCAACAAGATTTTGGAGTGTATCACTTGAATACAATACCTTTTGGAAATACAAGCCAATTTAATATATATTTAGATAGTATTTTAGATATATCGACTAACAATACCTTTAAATCACTTGAAAATAAAGGCATGTCATTATTAGGAGAGTATTCAGAAAATTTAGCATCTTTTATTTCATCAACCACTAATAGTTTTGGCTTTAGCTTAAATAAGGAGCTAAAAACTTATGTTCAACAAAATCAGTTTACAAACACCGACTTTTTCTTTTTCGATAACAAAAGAAAAAATATACTTGGTGGCAAATTGCCTACATCCACTCAACTATTCCTTTTTAATATCTATTGTCAAAACAACTTATTTAACTATGCTATCCCATATATATTTCATAGCCACAACAAACTCTATTACCGTTCAAAGATTCAATCATATTTAATATCAATTAATGTATTAAAAAAAGTTCAAAAAAAATGTCAAGACCTACTAAAATCTGAGTATATTGAAGAAATAAATTACTTAATTCACAAAAAAGAACTTTATTTTACTTTTGAAAATAAACTCAGGAATAATATCTTCCATTACCAAATTGAAAATACACCAATAAGTGCATTTTCTGACAAAAATAGATTTTTTGAAGAGATGATTGAATATCATACTGTTATGAAGTTTGATAAATTCATCGAAAAAATTGATAACTATCTTATTCAAATCAATAGTTTAATTTGTTCGATTATTGAATATGATACAAAATAAGCACCTCGGAATTATCCAAGATGCTTATTTTTTACTTTATTTTTCGTCTAACTCGTCAATTTTAATACCTTTTTTCTTCAAAAAGTGTACAAATTCTTGAATCATGGGGTTTAACTGTGCTATGAGTTGCACCATCCGTGCAAGAAAGAACAATAAAGCTAAATTAATAATCATTGTCACTTCTTCAACAAATGCCTTGTCTTTTGAAAAGTTATAAAACTCGTAAACCGCCCAGAAAATGCAAATTGTCGTTATGTCAATGACTGCCCTTCGTTTCAAAGGCGGGTTCATGTTCTCGCCGTCTTTCAGCCAAGTCAAAAGTAGGATAATCAGTATCAAGCCTGAAATTCCTAAAAGTTTATACTCCATTCATGACCTCGCTATCATCAATCAATACTTTCAGTTTTGCATTTTCTAATTCAAGTTGTGCAATCTTCCCAACCAATATATTTATTAATTTTTCTGCATCAATTTGTTGATTCATCTTCACCATCTCCTTTAAATATTCCTTTAGATTGAGCTTCTAACAATGTTTTATTATCAAACCCTTCTTGTAATACAAGTCTTTCGTTTTCATATCCTCGTCTTTTAGCTTTTAACTCCCATGCAAATCGTGCCATAGGCTTATCAGACTTGATTAAAAACTTATCAGATCTAAAATCTTCTACCCAAAATCTAGCATCATCATAGGCTTGCAAGAAAACATGATAAGCAATATCTGTATTAACCGTGTCACTGAATAATTTTTCAATATCAACCCATACTTCGCAATTTTCTCTTGTGTAATTGCCACCAATATCACCTAAATATGATTCTGCCGTTTCATAAGCTGGGGTTGCTCTGACACCATCTCTGGTAACATGGATTGCGTTTTTCTTACCTAAAACGCTAATTCCACCCCAAAACCTCGTGTCACCAATAATAGAGACCCCATTACCCGTTCCCAATCCGGCACTTCCAACATCTACAGATGCTTTGTATTTGCTAGATGTAAGCGATGCTCCACCTTCACCTTGTAAGACAATTCCTCCACCTTCTGCAATCATATCTCCTAATAGTACGCCGATTTTTTTCCAGTCGCTCCAAAGAAACTTTGATAGAAGGTAAAAGTTCCGTCACTAACAATAAAACCATTATTATTTCCGTCCAGCGATTGAAAATAATTTTTGTCTAAATCAAATCTGATTTTAGAGTTATTACCAGCAATATATCCCTTGGTAAATTGAACCGCTCCAGTGTCTAAGTTGAGTGATAGATTATTGCCACTGATAGTTCCTGCGGTTAAAGACTTAGCATTAAGATTGATTACATTCACATTAGCGGCATTAATCGTTCCTGCTGTGATTTTATCAGCAGATAAATTTTGAATAACAGAATTTGGGATGAAAGCAGAACCTGTGAATTTTACTGTATCAGCATTCAATAACAATTGCTTGGTATCGATCAGCGTCCGCCCAGCTTCAACATTTATCTGGCTTACTACATCGCCTTTGGAAACCCTGAGATTAATATTGTCACTTAGTTGAGTTATCTGAGATTGACTAGCAACTTCTTGTGGTGCTATGCACCAATCTGTTGCCTTGTTTCCTTTTTCCAACTTGGCATTTTTAATCGTAAAAGTTGAGTTTAGTTGATGATTATCAAAGCGTAGTCTAAGTTTTGATGCTTCTGAAACTTTTACAGTACTCGAAACTTTAAAGACAATTTCGATATGCCCTCTTTGCTCACTCGCAGTGATTGTTTTAGTAATTGAGGTTGTACCGTTTGTCCCCTTCGCCGAAATAACCGTACCAAAACCATATGGTGTTGAATTAATTTCGGGTCTTGTAGTTCCAGTTGTAGAGGTAGTCTCCCAATCAAAACTCAATGTAATGTAATCATCAACCTCAAAATTAAAAGCTGAGAACTTACTCACCGAAAAGTTGTATTGATCGGTTGCTGTAAAACTATTAGTTTGAGTAATTGTGCTGGTCTTTGCAGTTGCAGTGCCTAAAAGTAAATTTTGTCCGCCAACTTGGATGGCGCTGACATCCGTTACAATACTTGTAATTTGATCACTCAACTGTGTTATCTGAGATTTATCTGCTTTACTTGCTACTGCGTTAGTAATACTCGTTGCGGTCTGCTGAGTTGTACTATATGTTATCAGCTTGTTATTAGTCCATGATTGTACATTAGATGTAACTGCTGTAGCAGATTGAGTAATCTGCGATGCTACTGAAACTTTGTCTGCGTAAGTGCCACTTGCATCAGATTTGCTTAAATAAGTATTAGATACCGTAGTCTTAAATCCACTTAAATCTTGTGATAGTTGAGATAATTCAGTTTTACCTGCTTTTCCACCAACATCAGTTTGTATTTTAGATATTGTTGAGGTTAAGCCATTATACGAACTCTCCAATGTACCTATTTGTGTCGTGTGTCCGTCAGCTTTAGTATTAAGAGCTGTTATTTTGCCACTTTGAACAGTAAAGCTTGATTCTAAACTAGAAACTTTGCCATTGGTTGTATCAACATCTGTTTGATTCGCTTTTAATTTTATCTGTCCCGCCATTGTGGTGATAGCACCCTCTGCGGTCGATACTCTGCCAGTGATTGTATTTACGGTTGTTTGGTCAGCTTTAAGTCCTATCTCCTTATCGGTTTGTTCAAATTCTGTAAATGTTTTTACTTGATTCCAATCTGACGACAATCGCCACTCATATTTATATGGGTCTTCATAAGGCAATGCCGCTGTCCCAACATATTTAGGGATTGCACCTAGTGGGTCTTCTGACGGTGCAGGCGTCCACGGTGTAGGGATGTTCATTGTGTTGGCTAGTTCTTGTTTTGGCTTTCTAACTCTAACCGTGAAACTACCCTCACTTGCACCAATGAATCTAGTCATAAAGCGCGCTTCCGTGTTGACAGAAGGGTCTGCATAAGGAGGTATCGTTGAAGTTTGTGTTATTCTTATCCATTGATTCAACATCTTACTAGGGTCTTTAGGTAAATCAATGTAACATATTTGCTTCCATGAATTTATTGAGCCATCTGTACTTGTAGAATATCGCTGACCAATCCAAAACTCACCAATAGTTGTCCCAGCAGGAAGATTCCAACTTGTGAACATGACATCCATACTCATTGTATATTTATCATTGGGCTTATAATCTCTAGGTTGAATAGAGAAACCATCCCACATGCTTCTACTAACCCATGTATTAGTTCCCTTTATTGTTACTTCTCCGTAGTCATTTTCTACTTTGTCGAAATTTTTAAAGAATCCATCTTTGGTTTTAGCTGAACTGTTAACTAACAGATTCAAATTCGGATAAACGGTAGTGAAACCGTCAGTTCCGTCTGCGCTGTTGGCATAGGCTGTCCAAGGTTTGCGTTCTGGGTTTGGCTCCCATTTGTAATCCGTTGGAGAATTAGAATCTTTGAGAGAACGACCAATATATCTTGGGACTGCGTTGTCGTAGTCGTCTTGCGAACTAAGGACAAATGATTTCCCACTGCCAGCTATGATGAAAACCTTTGTTATCGTTATGATAGTTCCAACTGGTATGTTAGTTAAGCGTATAGTCATTGCTGTTTGTATAGAATTATACAAGTTGCCACCGTTGTTACCTGTTTTAGATACACTTCCTTTTTTCCCAGAAACATTGTTCGTTGAATCAAAGCCAAAAGTCCAAGGTGCCTTAGCGAAAAACATACCTATGGAAGCTCCATCTGGAAGGTCAGTTGATGATTCCCATGAAAATCCGAGAGTAAAGACTTCGTTAAGTGTTGTCCAATTTGATAATGTCTGGTAATTTTGACTTATTTTGAATGCACTAAAAAAATCAGTATTGTTCGTAGTAGTGCTTGTAAGAGATACACCACTAGGACTTTGTGTAATAATATTCTCATTCGGCTTAACCCTAGTAAACCTATCCTTACCGTCTTGCGACCAAGCATAAGCGATATTTGTTCCTAATTTATCTACATTCGCTTGGACAGCTGTTACCTTGTTATCTGTCTCTGCTTTGGATGAGTAAGTGCTAGATACTGTAGTCTTGAAGTTATCAACGGATTGTTGAACTGTTGATACCTTCGTGTCAGTTTGACCTTTAGTGTACACCGTGCTTTTAAAACCGTCGTACTCTTGCTTGAACTGTGACAAGGATGTGTTTGTGTTATCTGTTTTGGTGACTAATGTGCTTACGCCTTGCGCAGTAACATCAATAGCTGTCTCGTT
>NZ_BCVN01000061.1 GCF_001591765.1 Pseudolactococcus raffinolactis NBRC 100932
TTTTAGGTAAAGTCCTCGAGCTATTAGTACTAGTCCGCTCCAAACATCACTGTCCTTCCACTTCTAGCCTATCTACCTGATCATCTCTCAGGGCTCTTAATTCATAAAGAATGGGAAATCTCATCTTGAGGTTGGTTTCACACTTAGATGCTTTCAGCGTTTATCCGTTCCCTACATAGCTACCCAGCGATGCCTTTGGCAAGACAACTGGTACACCAGCGGTAAGTCCACCCCGGTCCTCTCGTACTAAGGGCAGATCCTCTCAAATTTCCTACGCCCGCGACGGATAGGGACCGAACTGTCTCACGACGTTCTGAACCCAGCTCGCGTGCCGCTTTAATGGGCGAACAGCCCAACCCTTGGGACCGACTACAGCCCCAGGATGCGACGAGCCGACATCGAGGTGCCAAACCTCCCCGTCGATGTGAACTCTTGGGGGAGATAAGCCTGTTATCCCCAGGGTAGCTTTTATCCGTTGAGCGATGGCCCTTCCATGCGGTACCACCGGATCACTAAGTCCTACTTTCGTACCTGCTCGACTTGTAAGTCTCGCAGTCAATCTCCCTTATACCTTTACACTCTACGCATGATTTCCAACCATGCTGAGGGAAACTTTGAGCGCCTCCGTTACTCTTTAGGAGGCGACCGCCCCAGTCAAACTGCCCAGCAGACACTGTCTCCCATGCCGATTAGGCATGCGGGTTAGAGTAGCCATTACACAAGGGTAGTATCCCAACAGCGCCTCACTGAAAACTAGCGTCCTCAGATCAATGGCTCCTACCTATCCTGTACATGTGCAACAGATACTCAATATCAACTTGCAGTAAAGCTCCATGGGGTCTTTCCGTCCTGTCGCGGGTAACCTGCATCTTCACAGGTACTAAAATTTCACCGAGTCTCTCGTTGAGACAGTGCCCAAATCGTTACGCCTTTCGTGCGGGTCGGAACTTACCCGACAAGGAATTTCGCTACCTTAGGACCGTTATAGTTACGGCCGCCGTTTACTGGGGCTTCAATTCATACCTTCGCTTACGCTAAGCACTCCTCTTAACCTTCCAGCACCGGGCAGGCGTCACCCCCTATACATCATCTTACGATTTAGCAGAGAGCTGTGTTTTTGATAAACAGTCGCTTGGGCCTATTCACTGCGGCTCTACAAATGTAGAGCACCCCTTCTCCCGAAGTTACGGGGTCATTTTGCCGAGTTCCTTAACGAGAGTTCTCTCGCTCACCTGAGGCTACTCGCCTCGACTACCTGTGTCGGTTTGCGGTACGGGTAGGTTATAATTAAACGCTAGAAGATTTTCTTGGCAGTGTGACATCAGGTACTTCGCACTCGAAAGTGCTTCCCCATCACAGCTCAATCTTAGAGGTACAAGCATTTGACTCATACCAAACCTCACTGCTTAGACCAGAATCCATTAACTGGCTTACCTTAGCCTACTGCGTCCCTCCAATCACTATATAACCTAGTACAGGAATATCAACCTGTTGTCCATCGGATACGCCATTCGGCCTCTCCTTAGGTCCCGACTAACCCAGGGCGGACGAGCCTTCCCCTGGAAACCTTAGTCTTACGGTGGACAGGATTCTCACCTGTCTTGCGCTACTCATACCGGCATTCTCACTTCTTATCGCTCCAGCACTCCTCACGGTATACCTTCATCGCTGATAAGAACGCTCTCCTACCAATTAAATAAATTTAATTCCATAGCTTCGGTAATATGTTTTAGCCCCGGTACATTTTCGGCGCAGGATCACTCGACTAGTGAGCTATTACGCACTCTTTAAATGATAGCTGCTTCTGAGCTAACATCCTAGTTGTCTGTGCAATCCCACATCCTTTTCCACTTAACATATATTTTGGGACCTTAGCTGATGGTCTGGGCTGTTTCCCTTTCGACTATGGATCTTAGCACTCACAGTCTGACTGCCCAACGCATGTAAATGGCATTCGGAGTTTATCTGAGATTGGTAATCCGGGATGGACCCCTCACCCAAACAGTGCTCTACCTCCATTACATTCAAGTTGGACGCTAGCCCTAAAGCTATTTCGGAGAGAACCAGCTATCTCCAAGTTCGTTTGGAATTTCTCCGCTATCCACAAGTCATCCAAACACTTTTCAACGTGTCCTGGTTCGGGCCTCCAGTGCGTCTTACCGCACCTTCACCCTGCTCATGGATAGGTCACATGGTTTCGGGTCTAAATCATGATACTATGGCGCCCTATTAAGACTCGCTTTCGCTACGGCTCCGACTCTTCATCTTAACCTCGCATCATAACTTAACTCGCCGGTTCATTCTACAAAAGGCACGCTCTCACCCATTAACGGGCTCGAACTTGTTGTAGGCACACGGTTTCAGGTGCTATTTCACTCCCCTCCCGGGGTTCTTTTCACCTTTCCCTCACGGTACTTGTTCACTATCGGTCACTAGAGAGTATTTAGGGTTGGGAGATGGTCCTCCCAGATTCCGACGAGATTTCTCGTGTCTCGCCGTACTCAGGATACTGCTAGGTATATATTCTATTTCAACTACGAGGCTATTACTCTCTTTAGCTTACCTTCCCAGGTAATTCGTCTATAAAATATAAGTCCACTGCGCAGTCCTACAACCCCAAGAGACAAGTCTCTTGGTTTGCCCTTCTTCCGTTTCGCTCGCCGCTACTAAGGAAATCGCGTTTGCTTTCTCTTCCTGTTGCTACTTAGATGTTTCAGTTCACAACGTCTTGCCCTGTAAGTGCTATGTATTCACACAAACAGTAGTAGCCATTAGCTACTGGGTTCCCCCATTCGGACACCTGCGGATCAAAGCTTACTTACAGCTCCCCGCAGAATTTCGTAGTTAGTCACGTCCTTCATCGCCTTCTAGTGCCAAGGCATCCACCGTGCGCCCTTATTAACTTAACCTTTAAATCGATACATTTAAGTATCTGGTAATAAGTATTGAGTCTTTCGACTCACGCTTTTTTTTTGAGGTGACATATTGCTATGTCACTTCTCGGTTTATTTCTTGTTATTTTAGAAATTGTTATTCAGTTTTCAATGATCTAATTGCCTATTTTAATGTCTTCGTTGACAATGGAGCCTAGCGGGATCGAACCGCTGACCTCCTGCGTGCAAAGCAGGCGCTCTCCCAGCTGAGCTAAGGCCCCGTCTTCTTATAGAGAAGATTTTTACAGTTTTAGGTATAAACCTCTCAAAACTAAATAAAACAGAAAGCCCAAATACAGTTATCCATGAATTGCCTAAGCAACCATTTTTCCTTAGAAAGGAGGTGATCCAGCCGCACCTTCCGATACGGCTACCTTGTTACGACTTCACCCCAATCATCTATCCTACCTTAGACGGCTGCCTCCTAAAAGGTTAGCTCACCGGCTTTGGGTATTACAAACTCTCGTGGTGTGACGGGCGGTGTGTACAAGGCCCGGGAACGTATTCACCGCGGCGTGCTGATCCGCGATTACTAGCGATTCCGACTTCATGTAGGCGAGTTGCAGCCTACAATCCGAACTGAGATTGGCTTTAAGAGATTAGCTTGACATCACTGCCTTGCGACTCGTTGTACCAACCATTGTAGCACGTGTGTAGCCCAGGTCATAAGGGGCATGATGATTTGACGTCATCCCCACCTTCCTCCGGTTTATTACCGGCAGTCTCGCTAGAGTGCCCAACTTAATGATGGCAACTAACAATAGGGGTTGCGCTCGTTGCGGGACTTAACCCAACATCTCACGACACGAGCTGACGACAACCATGCACCACCTGTATCCCGTGTCCCGAAGGAACTTCCTATCTCTAGGAATAGCACGAGTATGTCAAGACCTGGTAAGGTTCTTCGCGTTGCTTCGAATTAAACCACATGCTCCACCGCTTGTGCGGGCCCCCGTCAATTCCTTTGAGTTTCAACCTTGCGGTCGTACTCCCCAGGCGGAGTGCTTAATGCGTTTGCTGCGTCACTTAGGGCTGGATAGCCCCAAACAACTAGCACTCATCGTTTACGGCGTGGACTACCAGGGTATCTAATCCTGTTTGCTACCCACGCTTTCGAGCCTCAGTGTCAGTGACAGTCCAGAGAGCCGCTTTCGCCACCGGTGTTCCTCCATATATCTACGCATTTCACCGCTACACATGGAATTCCACTCTCCTCTACTGCACTCAAGTCTAACAGTTTCCAATGCACACAATGGTTGAGCCACTGCCTTTTACATCAGACTTATTAAACCACCTGCGCTCGCTTTACGCCCAATAAATCCGGACAACGCTCGGGACCTACGTATTACCGCGGCTGCTGGCACGTAGTTAGCCGTCCCTTTCTGGTTAGATACCGTCACTTGCATAATTTTCCACTCTATGCAACGTTCTTCTCTAACAACAGAGTTTTACGATCCGAAAACCTTCTTCACTCACGCGGCGTTGCTCGGTCAGACTTTCGTCCATTGCCGAAGATTCCCTACTGCTGCCTCCCGTAGGAGTTTGGGCCGTGTCTCAGTCCCAATGTGGCCGATCACCCTCTCAGGTCGGCTATGTATCATCGCCTTGGTAGTCCATTACACTACCAACTAGCTAATACAACGCGGGTCCATCTCTCAGTGTACCATTTGGTACTTTCAAATGTCGAATATGCATCCAACATTGTTATGCGGTATTAGCTATCGTTTCCAATAGTTATCCCCCGCTGATAGGTAGGTTACCCACGCGTTACTCACCCGTTCGCTACTCTTGATTTTCGGTGAAGCAAGCTTCGGTGAAAATCAAGCGTTCAACTTGCATGTATTAGGCACGCCGCCAGCGTTCGTCCTGAGCCAGGATCAAACTCTCATTTAAATGAGAACATATCAAATATGCTCTAGCTTTTGTTTTTTTGTCCGTTCATTTCTGAACGATTTATTGTCGAATTGACAGTTGGTTGTTTATCGCTAAACAACCGCTGTACTTGGTTTGTTTTCTGTTTTATTCAGTTTTCAAAGGTCTATTTCGTTTGCGCTGTTCTTACGAGACAACTATTTAATTCTACCAAAACTTTTTTGACTTGTCAACACCTTTTTGAAAAGTTTTTTTATTTTCTTTTCCTTCGTTCGTGACCTGTCGTTTTGAGTACTTTATTATCTTATCAAATCTACATCTCCATGTCAACTCTTTTTT
>NZ_BCVN01000062.1 GCF_001591765.1 Pseudolactococcus raffinolactis NBRC 100932
TGAAGAAAGATAATTATAGAGAACCCCCTTTGATAATTTTGCTAGGTCTTTCATACCGTAAAAAGGAGAAGTATAAATGCTTCTCTTTTATTTTTGTTTATATTGTTTACAAATGTAAACTTTATGTAGTTATTTAAAGGAGTTAGTCGAGATGAATAGACAAGTTAATTTGAAAAATGTGATTGAGATTATTGATGAGAAGATTGATGGTTTGAATCAGCAAAATGGCATGGGTGCTTTAATGGTACTGTCTGGATGGGCAAACTCAGATAAACTTAATAGAACGATTGAATCAAACAAGACGCTCATTAAAGAGCTGACGGATTTGCGTATGAAAGTGTTAGAGCTTTAATGAGTAGGGTAAGGAACGGTAGCTTTTATAAAAATAATAAGTGGACTGTTAAGCGTGCTAAGATACTGAAAAGGGATGGCTATGAATGTCAGAATTGTAGAAGGTATTTTCGTAGCAAGGAAGCTAAAGTAGTTCATCACATTTATTTTTACGAAGATTATAGTGAGCTGGGTTTACAGAATTGGAACTTGATAAGCTTGTGCAATGGATGCCATAACAAGATGCACAACCGTGTGACTGATGAAGCAACGAAACTTGGTAAAGAATATCAAGATAAAAGAAAAGTTGAGTTTAATAATTATATTAAAAATAAAAAATAAAATAAATAAATTTAAAGAATAAATAAGTTTATGGTGAGCCCCCCCACCTATGTGGATGCGAGAAAAGGTAATGGGAGAAAGGCATAAGTGGGTCTTTTCCCCACCTCAGGTAGTTTGAAAATATTTTTCCGTAGAATTTTAACGAAAGGAGCAAGAAAATGGCAGGTAAAAATATACCGCAAAAAGACACAATAAAAAGGCGCACGATAGCTTATATGAAAGAGCTAAACACTTATAAAAAACAGTATAATCAGCTTGTTGAAGTCTATGCAGATTTGCTACATCAATACTACATTTTAACAAAAGAATTTGAAGATTCAGGTTATCAAGTCATGATACAAACTGAAAAAAGTGATGGTAAAAAAAGCCCCATTCTTGCAACCCTTGAAAATTTGCGCAAAGACATTGGAACTTATTCAGATAGATTGATGTTGAACGCAAAAGCGAACAAAGACAGCGAAATCAGCCTAAAGACTAATGATAATGACCCTTTCAATAAATTATTTGATGGCTTGAAAAGTGGGTGATGTACTTGGATATATCAGAAATTAAAAGCCCACATTTTCAAACAGCTTTACAATTCGCTAATGATTTAATCACAGGTAAGAAGATTGCTAATGTTGAACAAATACAAGCTTGTCAGAGATTTTTAGATGATTTAGAAAGAGATGATTTAGATTTCAAGTCCAATCAATTTGACTTTGCAATAGATTTAATCGAGGGTACGATTTACCCAGAAAAAGGTGAAACAATCACAGGCGAAAGTGCACGGTTAAACCCAATAAAATTAACACGCTGGGAAATATTTGTTACAGTCAATTTGTTCGGTTTCTTTTTGAAAAACAGCAACATAAGGCGCTATCAAGAAGTGCTTTTGTTTTTACCTAGAAAAAGTGGTAAGACAACATTTGTTGCGTCATTAACTTGGGCAAAAAGTTTGATTGATGCTGATTCAGGTGCAACAACATATATAGTTGCTAATAGCTTATCACAGGCAAAAGTAAGTTTTAATTTTATACAACATAATTTGAATTTGCAACACAATCGAGAAAAGTTTAAACCACGGTTAAGGGCTAACAATCAAGAACATTCGATAAATGTTGATTTGGGAAAAGGACACATAGAAATAAGGGCAATCGGAGCTGACGAAAAATACTTGGATGGGCTGATAGCCAATACGATCATAGCTGATGAAGTCCATGCTTTCAAGAGACCTAAGCGATATACGCTCATGAAGGATGCGATGAAATCTTATTCAGGTTCAAGAATGCTACTTGCAGTTTCAACAGCAGGCGACAACATAGGTTGTTTTTTGGACGAGCGTGTCGAGTTGCTGAAAAAAGTATTGAACAAAACAATCAAAGATGAAAGTAAGTATGATAGATATTTCATTTATTTATGCACAGCAGGCAGAGACAACAAAGGTAACTTTTTAAACCCAATCACAGGCGAAATCACAGACATAGATGATCCCGAATTGATTGAAGCAGTGAATCCCTCAGCAGGCGAAACAGTAAGTTTAGATTTATTAGTCAATGATGCAAAAATTGCAATTGATTCAGACGAGGGAACACGCAACGAATTTAAAAATAAAACACTTAATGTATTCACGACAAGTTCAGAAACATTCTTTGACATTGATGAATTTAAATACTCAGATAGTTTATATGACTGGAGTATAGACGATTTATTGAAGTTAAATTTAAACTGGTATGGTTACGCAGACTTATCAGTCTTACACGATTTATCAGCTAGTGGGTTATACGCAAACTACAAATATAAAACTAAAGACGAAAACGGCAGCAAGATAACTAAAGATATTGATATTGTAATTAGTCAAGCTTATTTTCCTTTATCATTAGCAATTGCCAAAGCTCAGGAATCTAACATGCCATTGCAGGAATGGCAAGAAGAAGGATGGGCAACGCTTAGTAATACTGATGTTGTTCAGCCTAGCGATATAGCAGGTTGGTTTGTCATGATGAAAAAAATGGGATTTAGAATAAAACAAGTAAACTTTGACAAAAAATCAGCTACCGAATTTGCAATTGTTATGAGAGCTGAAAAATTCAAATTAAAGGATGCGTCACAGTTGCCTTCAATCAAAACTATCGGCATTCGCAGAATAGAAAACAAAGTGAAAAATGGTGAGTTTTATTATTTACATAACAGGTCTTACGAGTACTGTGTGAGCAATGTTAAAGCAGAAGAACTTTACAACGGATGGTTAAGAATGAGGAAAATCAGCAAAAACATGAAGATTGATTTGTTTGATGCAAGCACTTTTGGTGCAGTGGCAATGCTTGAAGATATGGAAAGCAAAGCAAAAGTCAAAAATATTTTAGATTAAAGGAGGTGAGAAAGAAAAAATGGGAATTAGAGATTATTTTAAACGCTCAACAGAGCCACAGACTAACAACAAAATAGGTTATTTTATGTCAACCGACACTGAAAATATCTTGGTAAGTGGCTATACAAAGCTATCAGATTCACCCGAAGTCGTAACAGCCGTAAATACAATCGCAGATTTAGTCAGCAATATGACAATTCAGCTTATGAAAAATGGCGATAATGGAGATACAAGAGTTAAAAACGAAATCAGCAGACTTGTTGATATTGCACCGAATGCTTATCAAACGAGAAAATCTTTCATTTTCTGGATTGTTAAATCAATGCTGATTAATGGTGATGCAGTTGTAATGCCGATTACTAGAAGCGGTGCTATTAAAGAGCTTAGACCACTACCGAACAACAAAATTCGATTTTATCATGACGCTGAAGATGAATTTGATTATGTTATTAAATACAAAAACAAAGATTATGCACCCGAAGATTTGCTACATTTTGTGTTGAATCCTGATGAAAATTTAAGTTTTATGGGAACGAGTTACAAGGTCAATTTGAACGATGTCACACACAATTTAAAACAAGCAAGCGCAACTAAGCGTAGTTTCATGTCAAGTGAGTACATGCCTAGCCTTATCATGATGGTGGATAGTGATGCTGATTTGGATGAAGCAGAGCGTGAAAAGTTTGAAGAAAAATACTTGAAACGAAAAGACAAAAATAAACCTTTGTTGTTACCCGATGGTCTAGTTAGGTTTGAAACTATTAAGCCACTGACACTTGAAGATTTGGCAATCCACGAAAGCGTGAAAGTTGATAAGGAAACAGTTGCATCAATTCTTGGAATACCCTCATTCGTATTGGGCGTGGGTAGCTACAGCAAGGACGAATGGAACAATTTCATCAACACAAAAATCATGAGCATTGCTCAGATTATTCAACAAACACTTAATAGATTGATTGTTGAACCTGATATGTATTTCACATTTAACCCACGGTCGCTTTACAATTACAGCCTTGTCGAACAAGTCAACGCAATAACGGCATTGGTCAAAGTTAATACTTTGAGACGGAACGAAGGCAGAAATTGGTTAGGTCTAGCACCTGACAGCGAAATGGATGATTTGATTGTGCTTGAAAACTACTTGCTACAGCAGGATTTATCAAAGCAAGGCAAATTAACAAACAGCATTAATGATGATGATGAGAAAGGAGGTGAAAACGAATGAGAAATCTAAAAAATCAAGTTCGGTCGCTTGGCAAACTACAAACAAGAGCTGATAACAATGAAACAGATGAAATGAAAATTGAAGGTTACTTTGTTGTTTTTAACAGCGAGACAAAACTTTTTGAAAATTATTATGAAGAAATTTCTGATAAAGCATTTAAAGATATTGACTTAACTGACATTAGAGCGCTTGCTGACCATGACACAGCTAAAGTTCTTGGTCGTACAAAGTCGCAGACATTAAGCTTAACAGTTGATGATAAAGGGCTTTACGGTGAAATCACAATCAATAAAAACGATAGTGAAGCAGTCAATCTTTATGAAAGAGTTAAGCGTGGCGACATTGACCAATGTTCATTTGGATTTAATATCTTAGATGAAACAATGGACACTAGAGCTGATGGCTCAACGAAATGGACAATTACAGAAATTGAACTATTTGAAGTCAGTGTTGTGACTTTTCCCGCATACGCTGATACAGCAGTTGAAGCACGAAGCGAACAAATGAAACAACTAGAAAAAAGAAACTTGCAAACACGCAAGGCAAAACTGAAAGAGAGAATAAAAACATGGCATTAAGACAATTAATTTTAAACAAAAAAATTCAAGAACGCTCAGCAAAAATCACAGCTTTACGAGCTGATGAAACTAAACTAAAAGATGAAGAAGTAGAACTTGAAAAAGCCCTTGACGAAGCTGAGACTGATGAAGAAGTAAAAGTGGTCGAAGATTCAGCGGATGAACTTGAAAAGAAAATCAAAGAAAAATCTGATGAGATCACTAAATTAGAAGATGAAAAAGCTG
>NZ_BCVN01000063.1 GCF_001591765.1 Pseudolactococcus raffinolactis NBRC 100932
TTTTCATTTTTGAATGATAAATATAAGCAAGTTTCCAACAAATACCTTGACTTTTACGCAAAACATGGTAAACTAACATAGTATGCTTTTGGCATAACTACGAAACGGAAAAGAGGTGAAATCCTATGTCACAAACAATCGTACGTAAAAACGAATCGCTTGACGACGCGCTTCGCCGCTTTAAACGTTCAGTAACAAAAGCTGGAACACTTCAAGAAGCTCGTAAACGCGAGCACTACGAAAAACCTTCTGTGAAACGTAAACGCAAATCAGAAGCAGCTCGTAAACGTAAAAAGTTCTAATCATTAGAATAGAAAAGCAGCCTTGGGGTTGCTTTTTTTCTTGGTCCAAAGTCGCTGAACACCTCTTTCTTTACGAACTCATCTTTTAAATGTTACAATGAAGGCAAATCAAAGCATTAAGGAAGAAAAGAGGAGCAAGCATGAAAGTCGCAGTTATCGGTGCAACAGGTCAAGCAGGCAGCTTAATCACTCAAAAATTAGTTGCTGCGGGCGCAGATGTCACAGCATTAGTAAGAAATGCCAGTCGCCTAAAAGTTGATGTGCCTGTCATCGAAAAAGATATTTTTGCCTTAACACAGGCAGATCTTGCACCATTTGATGTCATCATCGAAGCTTTTCGTGCGCCTGAAGGTCAAGAAATCCAGCACCTACAAGCCATGAGACATCTGATGAGCTTACTAGAAGGTAGCCCAACACGTCTCATTGCGGTGGGCGGGACGAGCTCACTCTATATCGATGCGACTCGCACCAAACGTCAGATTGACCTTGTTGATGTAACAGCGCCTTTCTACCCTGTCGCTAAATATATGAGTGACGCGGCCCTTGAACTCAAAGCAAGTGATCTCAACTATACTTACTTCTCACCGGCAGCCTATTTTGATCCGGCTGGCCCTGAAACGGGGGCTTACAGCTTAGCCACCGACATTTTCACGCTAAATAGGTCTGGGAAAAGTTATATCTCAATGGCAGATTTCGCAAGTGCGATGCGCGATATCGTGCTTAATGGGACGCACCAAAGGGAACATATCAGCATTTATCAAAATTAAGGGGTGAAAGTCAGGGGCAGGATTTGGCAAGCGAAAAAGTGATTAAAATGTGCCACCTGTCGGCTTTTTGTGATATAATGTACTATGTAGATTTATAGAAAACAATTTTAATGGAGGCAACAACCAAATGGCTAAACTTACTGTAAAAGACGTTGAGTTAACAGGTAAAAAAGTTCTCGTACGTGTGGACTTCAATGTACCTTTGAAAGACGGCGTGATTACAAACGATAACCGTATCACTGCAGCGTTACCAACAATCAATTACATCCTTGAACAAGGTGGACGTGCAATTCTTTTCTCTCACCTTGGTCGTGTAAAAGAAGAAGCTGATAAAGCAGGTAAATCTCTTGCACCAGTTGCAAAAGCTTTGTCTGAAAAATTGGGTAAAGAAGTTGTCTTTACTGGTACAACACGTGGTGCTGAACTTGAAGCTGCAATTGACGCGTTGAAAGACGGCGAAATCTTGCTTGTTGAAAACACACGTTTTGAAGACATCGACGGTAAAAAAGAATCTAAAAATGATCCTGAGCTTGGTAAATACTGGGCAGGTCTTGGCGATGGCATCTTCGTCAACGACGCTTTCGGTACAGCTCACCGCGCACATGCTTCAAACGTAGGTATCTCTGCTAACGTTGATAAAGCAGTTGCTGGTTTCTTGCTTGAAAACGAAATTGCTTATATCCAAGAAGCAGTTGAAGCACCAGTTCGTCCATTTGTTGCCATCCTTGGTGGTTCAAAAGTATCAGATAAAATCGGTGTCATCGAAAACCTTTTGTCAAAAGCGGACAAAGTCATCATCGGTGGTGGTATGACTTATACTTTCCTTAAAGCTCAAGGCATTGAAATCGGTGATTCACTTGTCGAAGCTGACAAATTGGATATCGCTAAAGAATTGCTTGCTAAAGCTGACGGTAAATTGATCTTGCCAGTTGACTCAAAAGAAGCTAACGCTTTTGCTGGTTACACTGAAATCAAAGATACTGAAGGCGATGCGATCGATCCTGGCTTCCTTGGCCTTGACATCGGTCCTAAATCAATCGCGAAATTTGACGCTGAATTGACAGGTGCTAAAACAGTTGTATGGAACGGACCAATGGGTGTATTTGAAAACCCTGACTTCCAAGCTGGTACTATCGGTGTTATGGATTCAATCGTTAAACAACCAGGCGTTAAATCAATCATCGGTGGTGGTGACTCAGCAGCAGCAGCCATCAACCTTGGTTACGCTGAGAAATTCTCATGGATTTCAACTGGTGGCGGCGCTTCAATGGAACTCCTTGAAGGTAAAGTCTTGCCAGGTTTGGCTTCATTGACTGAAAAATAAGCATAGATTTTAGCTAACATATTAAAAATCTCAATCACTTGATTGGGATTTTTTTGTATGAGATGATAGAAAAAAGAAGTTATGACTAAAGTCTCAGTCCTTCAAGGAAAAAAGGCTAACTAGTCAAACTAAAACGGCTAATTTTATTTTCTACCGTTCTAGGCATTTTTTCCAAAATGGATACCAATTTAGCACACTAACAGCACTTTTTACTATTTATACATTTTTTTGGCGATTCATCATGTGAATTGAATATTCTTATATTTTTTTTGTCTGAACCTGGTTTTACTTTAGTCTTTAAAAATATCAAATTTATAAACTCTATTGATTGCTTTTGCGATAAACATTGCAATATTGAAATCAATGAGTGAATGGATGAAGCCACCGATGCCCAAAATTAAAAGCAGGGAGCTAAGATTTCGTCCAGCCAGATGGCTGAAGCCAGTTGTCAAAAGAATGTAGACGATAGCGACCTCAGCTAAGGTATGAATCAAGGCAATGACAACATTGAAAATCTGGAATTTGACACCTTCCGTATAGTCGCGGTGTTTCCAGATGAAAAGAGAGCCAATGAGGGCGAAAATAACATGAGTCGCAGCGCGAAAAGTAATTTCAATCGGTAAACCAGAAATTAAGAAACCAATCGTCGAGCCAACAGCGACAATAACTGCAACAACTGGTGAAATCAACATCCCAATCATAATCGGCACGTGACTCGCAAGCGTGAAGCTGGCAGGTGGAATCACAATTTTAGGCATGACCTGCGGAATGAGAATGGCAAGTGCTGTCAAAAGCGCAGCAGTCGTAAGCATTGATAAGCGTTTGCGTGTCTGATTCATGAGATTAGATCACCTTTCTGATAAATGGATCGCTTGAGATACCGCGTTCAAGAATGAGCGCTGACCACTCTTTAGCGGTCCAAAGAGAATGGTCGCGGTAATTGCCACAAGACTCAATCGTTGTCCCAGGCACATCTGCCCATTCAACGACATTGACAATGGCTTCTAATGAAGACTTGATCACTTTAGCAATGTCTTCTGACGAATGTTCACCCCACATGATCATGTGAAAACCAGTCCGACAGCCAAATGGTGAAAAGTCAATCATGCCATCAATGCGATCGCGAATGAGACTAGCCATCAGGTGTTCAATCGTATGCAGACCTGCGGTTGGAATTTCTTGTTCGTTAGGTTGAACCAAACGAACATCAAAGTTAGTGA
The DNA here is from genome assembly GCF_001591765.1 of Pseudolactococcus raffinolactis NBRC 100932. Lineage (GTDB taxonomy): Bacteria > Bacillota > Bacilli > Lactobacillales > Streptococcaceae > Pseudolactococcus > Pseudolactococcus raffinolactis. The sequence continues at coordinate 3,614 of NZ_BCVN01000063.1, forward strand.
TAACGTCCCCTTTAGGACCAGTTTCAGCTCCAATTAAGCGGACATAAGGGGCAAGGACTTTTGTGTGGTCGAGTTGGAATGATTCAACGTCTGCCATAATTTGATTCTCCTTTTTACGCCGGCGCTCCAGCCAAGCGTGGTTATTTTGATATAGGCTTAATTATACTGTAATGTGAATGTTTTGACAAGCGGAACGGCGCAAAAATCGCATTTCAAATCTTTGCACAAAAAGATAACTATACTATAATGAAAACGAGAATTGTTCAGCCTTCATCTGGGTTAATACTCATATTGCATAAGAACTTGATCGAAAGTTCAAATAAGGAGGAAACACATGGCTTTAACAGATACTTACACACTCAACAATGGTGAAAAAATTCCAGTTGTTGGTTTCGGTACTTGGCAAACACCTGACGGTGATGTCGCTGAAAAATCAGTCATCGAAGCGCTTAAAGCGGGCTACCGTCACATTGACACAGCAGCTGTCTATAAAAACGAAGCCTCAGTCGGCCGTGGCATTGCTAATTCTGGTGTCGCACGCGAAGACATCTACGTAACAACAAAAATCTGGAATAATAATACAACCTACGACGAAACAATCGCAGCGATTGATGAAAGCCTTGCCAAACTCGGTTTAGACTACGTTGATTTATTCCTCATCCATTGGTCAAATCCCGTAGCGATTCGCGAAACGATCGGCTATGAAAAAAGAAATGCTGAAGTTTGGCGTGCCTTGGAAGCAGGCGTTGCAGCTGGCAAAATCAAGTCTATCGGCGTTTCAAACTTCCGCCCACACCACATCGATGCGCTTTTGAAAACAGCGAAAATCGCACCAGTCGTTAACCAACTTTATGTGAACCCAAGTGACCAACAAGAAGAAGTTGTCGCCTATAACAAAGCCCACAACATCTTGACTCAAGCCTACTCACCACTCGGCACAGGCGAAGTCTTGAGCGTTCCAGCCTTGATCGAAATCGCTGAAAAGCATGGTAAAACACCAGCGCAAATCGCGCTGAAATGGTCACTACAAAAAGGTTACCTACCCTTACCAAAATCAGTGACACCAACACGGATCACTGAAAACGGTCAACTCTTTGACTTTGAGTTATCAGTAGGAGACATTGCAACGATTGATACCCTCCACGGTGCTACACGTATGACGAGTGACCCAGATCAAACAAACTTCTAATTGGTGACGTAAAATTTATCACACAAAGAGCTATGTGCATGGCGTATACAGCTCTTTTTTGCACTTGTTTAAGTGAATGATAAAAGTTAAAATAATATCTGTTTTTAAT
>NZ_BCVN01000064.1 GCF_001591765.1 Pseudolactococcus raffinolactis NBRC 100932
ATGCTTCTTTGTGCTTTGAACATAAGGCTTGACAAGGCCTTTTCTATGTGATAAACTGATAGACGGTACTTTTTCATTTGGTCAAACAAAAGGAGCATGTTTTCGAGCATCTGAACTTCGGACTAGCTTCTTAGGAAAATTCCTATTTTTCTATGGAAGCTTGCGCGATGCGCACCGTCCTCAGTATCTTAAATATGTAGTATCCAAACTTCTTGTCGGAACTTGGCGTAAGCGACCATATACCGACACACCCAAAACGAAAAAACGAAAGGAATGCTTTCAAGTTTATTATCGCTTGTTGACGTCAGTCAAAATAAACTTCTGAAAGCAAGCAAGAAATGCCTACTATTAACCAATTGGTTCGCAAACCGCGTAAATCAAAAGTTGTTAAATCAACAGCACCAGCCTTGAACGTTGGCTTCAACAGCCGCAAAAAAGTTCAAACGAAAACAAACTCACCACAAAAACGTGGGGTTGCTACTCGTGTTGGCACAATGACACCTAAAAAACCCAACTCAGCTTTGCGTAAATTCGCACGTGTGCGTTTGTCAAACCTGATTGAAGTAACAGCTTACATCCCAGGTATCGGCCATAACTTACAAGAACACAGCGTGGTATTACTTCGTGGTGGACGTGTAAAAGACCTTCCAGGGGTACGTTACCATATCGTTCGTGGTGCACTTGATACTGCAGGTGTAACAGATCGTAAACAAGGCCGTTCTAAATACGGTACTAAAAAACCAAAAGCATAATCTGAAAGGAGATAAGATAAATGCGTAAAAATCGTGCACCAAAACGTGAAGTTTTGGCAGATCCACTTTATAACTCAGTCGTAGTCACTCGCCTTATCAACCGCGTTATGCTTGATGGTAAACGTGGTACGTCAGCGAGCATCGTTTACGGCGCTTTCGAACAAATCAAAGAAGCTACTGGAACAGAAGCTATCGAAGTATTTGAACAAGCAATGGAAAACATCATGCCAGTTCTTGAAGTTCGCGCTCGCCGTGTTGGTGGGTCAAACTACCAAGTCCCAGTTGAAGTACGTCCAGAACGTCGTGTAACCCTTGGTTTGCGTTGGTTGGTAACAATCGCCCGCAAACGTGGTGAACATACAATGCAAGACCGTTTAGCTAAAGAAATCATGGACGCAGCTAACAACACTGGTGCTGCAGTTAAAAAACGTGAAGACACACATAAAATGGCTGAAGCCAACCGCGCCTTCGCTCACTTCCGTTGGTAATTTTGATTTTGCGTCGGCTATGCACTCGCTTTTCTTCACTTGCGTACCTCAGTACGCGGCGATCAGAAAATCAAGCACCTAGCTCTAGCAAAATCAAAATTGCGGTAAACTTTGTTATTTCGTCAGAACAGCAAGGTGCACCAGCAATTTCTCACAAAACATCATCTAACCACGATAACATTGTGAGAACCCAAGTGGGATAAAATTAAACAAAGTAACTCAAGAAAAATACTAGGTGGGCGACCTGCCTTCCTAGTATTTTTCACTCAAACATATATATTAGGAGACCTATACAATGGCACGCGAATTTTCACTTGAAAACACTCGTAACATCGGTATCATGGCTCACGTCGACGCTGGTAAAACAACAACGACTGAGCGTGTACTTTACTATACTGGTAAAATCCATAAAATTGGTGAAACCCACGAAGGCGCTTCACAAATGGACTGGATGGCCCAAGAACAAGAACGTGGTATCACAATCACTTCAGCTGCAACAACAGCTGCATGGCATGACACACGTATCAACATCATCGACACACCAGGTCACGTGGACTTCACAATCGAAGTACAACGTTCACTCCGTGTTTTGGATGGTGCGGTAACTGTATTGGATGCCCAATCAGGTGTTGAACCTCAAACTGAAACAGTTTGGCGTCAAGCAACTGAATACGGTGTTCCACGTATCGTATTTGCTAACAAAATGGATAAAATCGGTGCAGACTTCTTCTACTCATTGTCTACACTTCATGACCGTTTGAACGCAAACGCTCATCCAATCCAAATTCCAATCGGAGCTGAAGAAGACTTCGAAGGAATCATCGACTTAGTAACAATGCGTGCCGAAGTCTATACAAATGACCTTGGAACTGACATTCTTGACGAAGAAATTCCAGAAGCTTACCGTGAGCAAGCTGAAGAATGGCGTGCTAAATTGATCGAAGCTGTTGCTGATACTGATGAAGACATCATGATGAAATATCTTGAAGGTGAAGAAATCGGCGAAGCTGAACTGAAAGCTGCTATCCGTAAAGCAACAATCAACGTTGAATTCTACCCAATGCTTGCAGGTTCTGCCTTCAAGAACAAAGGTGTTCAAATGATGCTTGACGCGGTTGTTGACTACTTGCCAGCACCAACTGACGTACCAGCAATCAAAGGTGTTACACCTGACGGTGAAGAAACTGAACGTCATGCTGACGATTCAGAACCATTTGCAGCCCTTGCCTTTAAAGTTATGACTGACCCATTCGTAGGTCGTTTGACATTCTTCCGTGTATACTCTGGTGTCTTGTCATCAGGTTCATACGTTTTGAACGCTTCAAAAGGTAAACGCGAACGTATCGGTCGTATCCTTCAAATGCACGCAAACACACGTAACGAAATCAACGATGTTTATTCAGGTGATATCGCTGCCGCTGTTGGTTTGAAAGATACAACAACTGGAGACTCATTAACAGACGAGAAAAACCCAGTTATTCTTGAATCTATCGAATTCCCAGAACCAGTTATCCAAGTTATGGTTGAGCCTAAATCTAAAGCTGACCAAGATAAAATGGGTGTTGCCCTTCAAAAACTTGCTGAAGAAGATCCATCATTCCGCGTTGAAACAAACGTTGAAACTGGAGAAACACTGATCGCTGGTATGGGTGAGCTTCACTTGGATATCCTCGTTGACCGTATGCGTCGTGAGTTCAACGTTGATGCCAACGTTGGTGCGCCACAAGTATCATACCGTGAAACATTCCGTGCTCCTGTCACTCAAGCCGAAGGTAAATTCGTTCGTCAATCAGGTGGTAAAGGTCAATACGGTCACGTTTGGGTTGAGTTCACACCAAATGAAGAAGGTAAAGGTTTCGAATTCGAAAACGCTATCGTCGGTGGTGTGGTTCCGCGTGAATACATCCCAGCTGTTGAAAAAGGTTTGGCAGAAGCAATGCAAAACGGTGTCCTTGCTGGCTACCCACTTGTTGACGTGAAAGCAAAACTTTACGATGGGTCATACCATGATGTCGATTCAAATGAAACGGCCTTCCGTGTTGCGGCATCATACGCTTTGAAAGCAGCTGCTCCTAAAGCGAACCCAGTTATCCTTGAACCAATGATGAAAGTAACAGTAACTGTTCCTGAAGAAAATCTTGGGGATATCATGGGCCACGTTACAGCTCGTCGTGGACGTGTTGAAGGTATGGAAGCACATGGTAACAGCCAAATCGTTCATGCTTTTGTACCACTTGCTGAAATGTTCGGTTATGCAACAACTCTCCGTTCATCTACACAAGGACGCGGTACTTTCATGATGGTATTTGACCACTATGAAGATGTGCCTAAATCAGTTCAAGAAGCAATCATCAAGAAAAATCAAGGTTAATCTTAACCAGAAGACGCGAACAATTTTAATTGTTCGTGTTTTTTGATATAATAGAAGATATCAGGATAAGATTTTAAAAAATAAAAAAGTGAAACTAGTGATTGAAAAGGGGTACATGATGAAAAGAAGTGAACGATTGGTGGATTTTACCAACTATTTGTTGAATCACCCTAGAAAACTTACGACACTATCTTTTTTTAGTGAACGATATAAAGCAGCTAAGTCTTCGATTTCTGAGGATTTGGTTATCATCAAACGCATTTTCGATGAAACTGAAGTAGGGACAGTCGAGACATTTGCAGGTGTTTCGGGCGGTGTCGTCTTCACCCCTGCGATTTCCGATAAAAACTCTCAAGAGATCGCGTCAGAAATCGCCGCTCTTATGGGGGAAAGCAATCGCATATTGCCTGGGGGGTATATTTACCTCTCAGATATCTTAGGTAGTCCCAAAAATCTCGATAAAATCGGCAAAATCATTGCTCACGAATATGTCGGCAAACAAATCGATGCTATCATGACCATTGCCACAAAAGGTATTCCCATTGCCCAAGCGGTCAGTAGTATCCTAGATGTCCCGTTTGTCATCGTCAGACGCGATCCTAAGGTCACAGAAGGGGCAACCCTTAATGTTAACTACATGTCAGGCTCAAGCTCTAAGGTAGAGAATATGACCCTTTCTAAGCGCTCTCTTGCACCAGGGCAACGCGTGCTGATCGTTGATGACTTCATGAAAGGCGGCGGTACACTGAATGGGATGAAGTCTCTGGTACATGAGTTCGACTGTCTCCTTGCAGGAGTTGCCGTATTTGCAGAAGGTCCGTTTAAAGGTGAACGCCTGATTTCCGACTATAAATCTATTTTGAAAATTGATAGCATTGATGTGGAGAAACGTTCGATCGATGTTACCTTGGGAAACATCTACACAGAAGAAAAATAAATGCAGGGCGAAAGCCTTGTTTTTTGTTGTCAAATTACTGAAATACAGTAAAAAAGGTCGCC
>NZ_BCVN01000065.1 GCF_001591765.1 Pseudolactococcus raffinolactis NBRC 100932
TTTAAAAATATTTTAGTTGGGGTAGATGAATCAGAAGGAGCTCAAAAAGCCTTTCAATATGCTGTAAAGCAAGCGAGTAAAACTGGAGCCGCATTACTGATTGCCTCAATTTTAGAAATTGAAGAGTTGAATGTTTATGAAGCATTAGACCCTGAGTACTTGAGCCAGAAACAAAGTCAATTGTTACTTAATTTGAAAAAGTACAAACAATATGCAGAAAATAGCGGTGTAAAAAACATTCAGCTGTACAGTGGAGAAGGTGATCCGGCCGAGGAAATTACTAAGACGATTTTGCCAGCAACATCTGCAGATATCTTAATCATTGGATCGCGATCAATGCATGGAATTAAAGGATATTTTGGTTCGCATGCTACTTATATGGTTAAAAATTCTCCAATCTCAATTACAGTTATTAAGTAAATATTGCAGATAATATGTATTTGGGTCAATATCTTGGACAAATTTTAATAGAGGGCGCGTTTGATTTTCAAACTTCGCAACAGAACCAAAATAAGCATAACTTTTAAAGTGCTCCATAATTGTTAGACAAGAAATCTAACAGTTATGGAGCACTTTAGGTTCCCTGTGCTTTTTTATTTGTTCAAAAACAGCAACCGTAATTTGTTTTTTCCCAGTACTATAGATAACTTAAATGTACTTTTCATTAGCCAACGTTAAAATTCGTCTTATACTAAAATTTAATTGTTTAAATGTGATAAACAATGTGATATTATTATTATATGCCAACAATGGTTGTGAACAACGTTTAAATTATTCGTATACTTATTCGTATAGGGCACCTCTAAAAACTGCTTTTGATAACTTTTGAGATAAATTTTTCTAGCGCTAGGCATTGCGACAAAGCTTACTGCTGTAAGGTGCGGAGCAATAACGACGCGATAGGTAAATTTAGCCAAAAGTGGTAAATTTGAGTTTTTAGAGGTGCCCTATACTATCAAAAATGGAGGAATTTGTCTTGAAAACAAATCGCTATGTTGTTGCGTTTGCAGGTGTCATGTTTCATTTAATGATTGGTTCCGTTTATGCTTGGAGTGTTTTTACTAATCCAATTGCAAAACAAAATGGTTGGGCAGAATCCTCAGTCGCTCTTGCATTTAGTATCGCTATTTTCTTCTTGGGAATGTCAGCCGCCTTTATGGGCAAAGTCGTTGAAAAAATAGGCCCTAGACTAACGGGAACTATTGCTAGCTTTCTTTACGGAACTGGAACCATTATGACTGGTTGGGCTATCCATCAAAATTCAATTTGGCTATTATATCTCTCATATGGTGTCATAGGCGGCTTAGGACTGGGAGCAGGATACGTTACCCCTGTATCAACAATTATTAAATGGTTTCCAGACAAACGCGGTTTAGCAACGGGGTTAGCTATTATGGGATTTGGTTTTGCAGCAATGCTGACTGGTCCTGTTGCTCAACAGCTAATGGCTAGTGTTGGTCTTGAACAAACATTCTATCTCTTAGGAACATTTTATTTTGTTATTATGCTGCTCGCTGCACAGTTTATTGTTCGTCCAAATCTGGCACTATCAAACACTACTGAAAATAGCATTTCTCAAAAAAAGGGAACACGTCTAACACGAGGACCGGAGCTAACAGCTAACCAAGCCCTCAAAACTAAATCCTTCACTTTTCTTTGGATAATGTTCTTTATCAATATTACATGCGGGATCGGCCTTGTCTCAGCTGCATCCCCCATGGCTCAAAGTATGACCGGCATGTCTGTCCAAACAGCCGCAATTATGGTTGGAATCATAGGCCTTTTCAATGGCTTTGGACGTTTGATATGGGCAACTTTGTCTGATTATATCGGGCGCCCTGCTACTTTCAGTGCCATTTTTATTCTCGATATTGTAATGCTTTCAGCTATGCTCATCTTCAAATTACCGCTCCTATTTGTCATTGCATTATGCTTGTTGATGTCTTGTTATGGAGCAGGCTTTTCTGTCATCCCAGCCTACTTAGGTGATGTCTTTGGTACTAAAGAATTAGGAGCTGTTCATGGATATGTACTGACAGCATGGGCTGCTGCCGGAGTTGTTGGACCATTACTATTATCATTAACACATCAACTGTTCCACAATTATACTTTGACATTAGCTGCCTTTATTTTGATTGATCTATTGGCACTGCTAATCTCATTCTGGATACAACGAGATTTCATTAAAGCCAGCAAATTAATAAAAAGCAAATCATAAAAAACTACTTTAAAGCGCATTAAATTATTAAAAACTAAGACAAAATTGCATAAAAAAGAGTCTAAAACAGCATGAGCCGTAAAGTGCAACACAAAAGTTAGACAAAATTGAATATTTTTAAACTGCTAAGGCATGTTCCCTGTATTCGCAGGGAGTCATGCCTTTTGTTTTCTGCGATATTCGTCGATTGTAAAACCGGTTCTGTTGCAAAGTTTTCCAAAAAATCTATTTTAGTGTAAAATTGAGAAAAAAGAAGATGTCTTAAAAGAATTTGAAATTAAGCTCTATTTTTTTTCAAAAAGGGGGATTGGGGGACACCACCAAAAATAAAAATATTCGTCTGAAACAAACAAAAATAAAATTGGAAATTTTAGGTTTTGTGAGTGAAAGATGAATTATTTTTAGTGTAAGTGTAGCCACACTTGCGAAGTTCACCACAATACTTTATAACGTTTTTATTTACATGAGCAAAGCGAGTTTTTCCAACACGTTTAATCTAAAATATTGGCAATTTATACCATGATTTTCATGGTATATAAGTGCGCCCTTAGGAAAATAATTTGAATATATTTCAGATTTTCAATCTGACTGCTCCTGTCATCGAGCAGACCAATGAAGTCTAATCAAAAGGCTTGCCAACACAAACCGTTGACAAGCCTTTTGGTTAGGGATATTTTTTTATTTTCTTTTAATACCATACTTTGTTAAATATCGTTTTAGTGTACTGACTGGAATTTTAGTATGATGTTCAATTTCTTTTAAAGTATATTCTTTTGATTGATATAGATTAAACGCTCTTTGTAGTAAAGGGTCGTCTTTTTGAAAGGTACTTTTTCTTCCAGTAAATCGTCCTTTTTTCTTTGCTAACTCAATCCCTTGTGCCTGCCTTTCCTTAATTCTTTTCCGTTCGCTTTCCGCTTGATATTTGTATAATTCAACGACTAAATTATTAATTAATCGTCTCAAATTTTCGTCTTCAATCCCATTCATTGAGGGCAAGTTTAAGACTTCCAGCGTAGCTCCTTTTTGTTGAATGTCATTCATAATCTCTGTAAGGTCTTTATTGTTCCGCCCTAAACGGTCTAACTCCGTTACAATGACAATATTCCCCTCACGCAGATAGTCCAGCATGGCTTGTAATTGAGGACGTTCGGTGGATTGTCCGCTTGCTTTATCTGAAAAGACCTTAGAAACGCTCTGTAACGCTTCTAATTGTCTATCTAGGTTTTGTTCTTTGCTACTCACTCGTGCATAACCAATTTTACTCATAAATCACACTCCCTATTTTGGCAAACTCTAATGAGCCTTTACAAATCTTATTATATCAGAAAAACAAAAAAGCCCACTAGAGTGTACTCCAATGGGCTTTTGCTTTTAATCGTTTTTCTTTAATTTTCTATATATAAACCACATCAACAAGTACTGTAGCAGTAATCCTATTATTAATACAATAGCTAAACCTATCCTTCCGTCAGAAGTGTTTATAATTGTTCTAAAGAAATTTATACGTATAATAATACCAGCTATTGCAGAGATTACTATAGGAGGTATAAACGGAATCCATATTTGTTTTTCATTCGTTTTATTAAAAAGATAGGAAATGATTAAAAGAGCTAACAATATAAGAAATATCCCTAAATTATTTGATAATCTTACTTGTAATCCTGTGTTTAGTTGGAATGATAGTAAAAAGAAGACAACAAGTCCTACTCCAAAGAATAGTGACAATATTATATTCATAATCTTAGATTCATATCTATATAAACAATATCCCATAAATAATAATAAGGCGATAACAAGAAATACCAGATAAACACCTGAGATTAAGAAATTACCAATATCAATATATTCTTCAAATGAGGCTAAAATGGGTATAAGTTTCATTAAACATACTATCCCTAACGAACTAATAATAATTTTTATTGTATCTATCACGTTTATAGGCAATTCTTTAATAATATTGTCAGCTACTTGTTTAGGATTTTTGCCTAAATAATATTCTGCGGATTGTCCGTGTTCCTGTCCTTCCAATATATCTTCTAAAATTTCTAATAACATTTCTTCAGACTTTTTTTCATCTCTTATAAGAGACATTACTCTAATGTAAACTAAAAGATTGCCATAATATTTTTTATTTTCTTTTGTTAGGTGCTCTTGAAGTTCAGCATTACGTTCAATAATCTTATTAGTTTTCATA
>NZ_BCVN01000066.1 GCF_001591765.1 Pseudolactococcus raffinolactis NBRC 100932
ACAGAGTCTAGTCTACAAATACAAGATGGGAAAATCACAGCTCTTAATACTAAAGCTGATGGGCATACAACACAAATAGGTACATTGGAGAGTTCTTATGATGGATTTAAATCAACAATATCTAAAATACAAACTGATGTTGGTGGAAAAGCAGGTAAAACTGAACTATCTCAACTATCACAAGATTTAAGCGGATTTAAGACTACAGTATCTAACACCTACTCTTCTAAGTCAGAGACCGATAATAAGGTAACAGCTGTCCAAGCGAATGTAGATAAATTAGGAACAAATATCGCCTATGCTTGGTCGTTGGATGGCAAGGATAGGTTTACGAGGTACAATGTCAAAAATCTGTTACAATCTCTTGATAGTACTAATGATATTTTAAAATTAAAGCAAACTAGCTGGTCTACCGTAAAAGATAAACATGGCAATTCTGTTGCATATTCGGGTAATTGGGCAGGAATAGTAGTTAATGCAACGACATTGGTAGAACTAGGAAAAACCTATACTTACTCGGTACTTATAACAAATAATACCAATAAATCTCTATCATATAGTTGTTATAGTAATAATGCAACCGTTCCGAATAAAGTTGGAATTATAGTTGCTGCAAATAGCTCTGTCAGAATATTTAATACTTTTAAAGTAACAACCATTACCCAATCAGACACTTACACACGATTTGAAACAGGTATTGCATCGAATGGTGATGATATAAGACAGAGTTCTCCTGTTTTTGTAGAAGGCGATTTCATTGATTACTTATCTTTACCTAGTATAGACTACGACAACGCAGTGCCACGGTATATTGGTCGTAGCTTGAAAGATTCTAACTCTCCATCTGATTACAAATGGGAGCCAAACCCAGAACGCAAACCTTGGACAGCTTATGCTAACAGCGCAGATGGAACGGATGGTTTCACAACTATTTATCCAAATTCGAATTTGTTAGTTAATAGTTCAGCAAAAACCAAAGATGGATTCTTTAAAAATTTCGACAAAGTAGAAAATGACTACGGAGAAGCAACAATAAAGGGAACTAATACATGGGTTTCCAGAAGGCTGGATGATGGTTTCTCTATTCAACCTAGAGATTACAAACCAGGCGATAAGTATACAATGAGTATGGATGTCATGTTCACAAGTTGGAATCTTCCCGTTGGAACAACTCTTACAGAATTTTGGATTGGTCAGAGATATACTAAGAGTATAGATGGCTTGATAAGCTCTTATAAGCAAATATGTTTTATTGATTTACCCAGAGACCCTAGTAACATGTTGAATCAATGGATAAGAATAACAAAAACTTCAACGATACCCCCTTATGAAGACCCCTCTGTTAAAACGGAAGCACTCTTTATGACTAAATTCACTGGTGCAAGTGAGGGAAGTTTCACGGTTAGAGTTAGAAAACCAAAACAAGAACGGGGATCCGTTGACACTCCTTGGACACCAGCACCGTCCGAAGACCAACTTGGCGCAATCCCTAAATATGTTGGGACAGCTGCTTTACCTTATGAAGACCCATATAAATATGATTGGCGGTTGTCGTCAGGTTGGAATCAAGTAAAAACCTCTACAGAATTTGAACAAACCGATAAAGAGATAGCTTTAAAAGCGAATCAAACAGATGTCAATACAATCACTGGAAAAGTATCGACCGCAGAAGGTGCTATCACCACAATGGCGGGACAGATAAAATTAAAAGCGAATCAAACAGATGTTGATACAATCACTGGCAAAGTATCGGCTACAGAGTCTAGTCTACAAATACAAGATGGGAAAATCACAGCTCTTAATACTAAAGCTGACGGACACACGACACAAATAGGTACATTGGAGAGTTCGTATAATGGATTCAAATCAACAATATCTAAAATACAAACTGATGTTGGTGGAAAAGCAGATAAAACTGAACTATCTCAACTATCACAAGATTTAAGCGGTTTTAAGACTACAGTTGCAAACACTTACGCAGATAAAGTTTCTGTAGCATCGCAAATTACACAGCTAAGTGACAATATTAATCTCAGAGTTTCCAAAGGCGATGTTACAAGTCAAATAAATGTTGAAGCTGGTCGGACGCTGATCGATACCAAGCAATTGTTATTGAATGCTGATACCGTTAAATTTTCGGGGAGTGCTTTCATCCCAAATTCTGTTATTCAAAATCTATCTGCCGAGAAGATTACTGCGGGGACATTGAATGCAGCTAATGTGAATGTAATCAATCTTAATGCTAAGTCTTTAACCGCAGGCACTATTACTGGCAGTAATTTATCAATGAATCTTGACACTGGATCGGTGCAATTTAAAAAAGGATATATTGCTAGTAATGACAATAAAATAAGATTTGATTTAGACAAAAATTATTTTCAATCGCTGGACTTTAGTAATAATGGCTTTGTTGTTAGTGATGGATCTTTTACCTTCTATCAAGGGTTCTTTGGAGCGACTGAAACAAAAATTGGGGGACTATCAGGAGATATCATTGCAGAAAAAGGAGGAATTATCCTACACGGTGTAGGTGGAGCATCACTTTCATCTGACACATACAAGGCATCTGTAGATGTTGGGAGTGCCGGATTGGGAACGGGTAATGGGGTTTCTATTATGGGTGACACGAGGTTTTGGGGTGGAATTAGTGTTCTAGGCTCAAAAAATGCGGTTCATGTCACGAGAGATGGGCTTAGAGCAACACCAGCTTATGAAACAGCAGAATCGTATCTTGGCGATATTGGACGAAGTTACACAAGGGAAGATTGTGAAATATGGGTTGAAATTGACGAGCTATTTTCAGATACAGTGAACACAGATATACCCTACGAAATCTTTTTACAGGCTTATGATGACGCCAGATTTTGGGTATCTGATTTTAGATCTGATAAATTCTTGGTCAAATCCGACAAACCAATGTCGAGATTTGCTTGGGAATTAAAAGCTAAACGCAGAGGTTATGAAAATGAAAGACTAGTTATACAAGAAGATTTTGATAACAAACTGTTGCTAGATGCTCAAGAAAAAGGAGTATTTGTAGGAGGTAGTGAAAATGAATAAAGAAATTGATAGCGAGGTCATGAATGGAGTATAAACTTTTAGGAATTTCAGGCTTGATACTGATTATCCTCTTATTAACTTGGTTGAAAGACGGTGAGAACATGAATCCGCCCTTGGAAAGGCGTGCGGTAATTGATACAACAACGATTTGCATTTTCTGGATTGTGTACGAATTCTACAATTTTTCAAAAGATAAAGCGTTTGAAGAAGAAGTTGTAATGGTTATTAATTTAGCTTTGTTGTTCTTTCTTATGCGTATGGTGCAATTGATAGCACAACTAAATCCGATGATTCAAGAGTTCGTGAGTTTTTTGAAGAAAAAGGGTGTGAATGTTGACGAGATAGACCAAAAATAAAAAGGAGGATAAATGTATAAACAATTAATTATGCCACTTGTTGCATCGTCTGCTATTGCAAGTTATTGCCTACTATATGTGGATAATACAATAAATGCACCTCAACAATATCGCACAGCTAATGCACAAATAGCACACAATCAAGCTAAAGAAAAAGGATGGGTGCATGAAAATCAAGACTACCCACGAAATGTATGGTTCATCATGTTTTGGAGTATTGACAACGGAGACTATCAAGGGCAGGGGCATGTAGCGATTGCATTTGTGGATGATAGCGGGAATTTACAAATTCATGATAGCGAGGTACACAGAGGAGCTAGAGAATCTTACACATCACTTGAAGAAGTCAGCAACTGGTTTGGTAGTGTCGGCACAAGGTTGACTTATTTAGGTTGGAGTGAAGGTGTGGATAATGTTAAGATTATTCATGAGATTAAAGCTGAAACTAAAACAACAATAGATAAAATTAACAAGAAAAAAGAACAATTAAAAATTTACGGCTATCCATTTTTTGGTAATAAAGATGGAAGCTTGAACAAGAATATATTTTACAAAATTGATTTTGGGTAGGATATAAGAAGACATCTTGAATGATTTTCAAGGTGTTTTTTTGTTTGGTAGCTATGACAAAATTATATAAACCACCATAAGCTGACCCCTAAAAGCCATGGTGGTTTTGTTGATTTTTTATTTTGAAGATGGTATAATTAATTCAAATATTAAGTAACAAAATTGCCAAAAAACGAGTAAAAAATTTTAATTATTTTGTTTTAAGCGACAAATATGAGTATTGTTTTTTCAAAAAAATATACCCATAAATGCGCTTAAAACACAGTTCGAC
>NZ_BCVN01000067.1 GCF_001591765.1 Pseudolactococcus raffinolactis NBRC 100932
CGTGGTAGTTATTAGAGGTGCCCTTAAAATAACTATTAAAAACTTTCGTTTTAATTATCAAGATATAAAAAGTTATTGGTAGTATGTCAGTAACTCATACTCGATTCCATCAAATTTGACTATTTTATTTTACTTCATTTTTAGCGGCAAACAAATCATTTAATGCTTCAGTCATGGTTGGATGAGTGTAAATTTTGTCACGCAATAATGTGTAAGGCAAGCCTACTTCAATCGCAAGACTTATGAGATTAATTGTTTCATAAGATTCTTCTGCGTAAATTGTAATACCAAGAATTTTGTCTGTCTCTGGATCAACCAAAGCTTTGAGTAAGCCTTTAGACTGATTCAAGACAGCTGATTTTGGAATGGCTGTCGCAGCAAGTTTGAAGAGACGGTAATCGATGCCCGCTGCTTTAGCAGCTTTTTCATTAAGGCCAACTTTAGACAAGGCTGGTGTGATAAACACAGAGGTTGGTACATTTTTGCGGTCAGACAGACTCCGCTTACCATCTCCATAAAGGTTATTACTTACAATACGGAAATCATCAAGGGAAGTGTAAGTAAATTGTAAACCGCCATGCACATCCCCAAGTGCCCATACATTTTGAACAGTGGTTTCAAGTTTATCGTTGACCACAATTTCTCCACGTTGACCAAGTTGAATATTAGTGTTTTCAAGTCCAAGTCCAGCAGTATTGGGTTTGCGACCTGTTGCAACCAAAATTTTATCTGATAAGATTGAAACTTTTTTGCCTTCTTTATTTATTATTTCAACGCTATTGTCAGTAATAGCATCAATCTTCACGCCAAGCTTAAAGATAATCCCCCTAGATTCAAGGTCGGAACGAACCAACTTCGAAATATCTTCATCATCACGAGGAAGGAAGTTATCGAAAATATCAAGAACTGTTACTTTTGATCCGTAACTTGCAAACATTGAAGCAAATTCAAGACCAATATAACCAGAACCAATAATCGTCAAATGTTCAGGAAGCTGCTTCAAATCCATTAATTCAGTTGAAGTCACAACATTTCTACTGTCCACAAGTCCGGGAATTGGTGGCAAGACAGGTGTCGCGCCAGTATTGATAAAGATACGTTCGCCAATTAGTTGTGCAATGACTTCACCCTCAGAATCCATCACTTCGATTTCGTGATCAGAGACAAATTTTGCTTTGCCATCAATAACTTCAGCTGTTGCTTCATCCGCAATCATGTGATAATTTTTTAGATTCAAATTACCTGTAAGGATCGCTTTTTTTTCTGCAGCTTCTGTGAATTTCAAACCTTTTTCACCGTTGACAATCAAAAATTTTGATGGAATACAGCCGATGTTGATACAAGTCCCACCATACATTAGAGTTGATTGTTCAATAATGACAACACTTTCTCCTTTTCCAGAAAGGAATTTGGCCAAGGTCTTTCCACCTTTACCAAAACCAACAACGATATTTTTTACGTCTATTTTTTTCATTTAAAAATCTCCAAATTTTAGTTTTGAACTAACTTATTATCCACGATAGATTTACCACGGAAGTCAACAATCATGAAATTATTTGAAATCGTATCCCAGTCGGTCTTGAGTGTCATCAGATTCAATGAGCCCTCGTGTCTCACTTTCAAGTCATGTTCATCCCAGAAAATCTTGCCCCAGTCTTGGAAATAAATGGAACCAAACTCAGATTCCATTTTCCCATCAAATGTTCCGGGAGTTGTTCCTTTATCTACTGCAACCAAACGCCAACGAGAAATACCACCTGCGCAAGCATCTACTTCAGTGTTTGTTTCACTCAAAGTGTGGTTAAAGTCTATCGCTAAGTCCACATCACCGAAGCTTTTAATTTTTTCAGTAGCTAGTTCATCAAATATTATTTTCATTTAATTTGCCTGTTTATCTATTGCTTCAAAGCTCTTCAAGAACTTTTGCTGTACTCATTGTGCGATCTGCAACAAATCCAAAATTTGTTATTGCTGCATCATAGGCTTCTTGACCAGGTGCTCCTGTAGCGTCAGCTGCAACGTGAACGTGAAAACCTGATTCTACGAGTTCACGCAAGTGTGAATCCACACAGAGATTTGCGTTCATTCCAGCCAAGATAACAGTATCAATGCCGTTTTTACGGAGTTGAAGCGCCAAGTCATTTGATTCGGGACCGAAGATTTTGTGGGGGCTTGTGATGATAGTATTTTCATCCAAGTAAGGTTTGAGTTCCTCCACGAAGTCTGCTCCTGAACCTTTCACTGTTTCTTGATACTGGTGTTCACGATGGAACATTTTATTATTCAACATCATTTGTTCGCCTTGACCACCAAATTTCCAGTTTTGGTCATGGTCGTAAAAGTAATGTGGTGAAATAAAGATTTTATAGCCTTTTGCTTTAGCATGTTTGAAGAGTTCTGTAAGATTCTCAGTGGTATGATATTTTCTGAGGATATCTTTTGTTAGACCATAGCCTGCACCTTTTGGTTTGAGGAATTCGACTTGTGGGTCTGTAACGACGAATGCTGTATTTTTGTTATTGAACATTTTGTTCTCCTTTAAATATAAAATTTTTATGATAATTCTACAATGGGTTGCATAAGTATCCCCTTACAAAGAACGTCTATGAATGTTTGACAACTTTGCCATCTTTTTTGAACATCGGCAATGGGATATTCTCTCCGAATCGCATCTGCCTGCAAAAGCTTGACTTTTTCTTTAGATTCAACTGCTGACATAAAGATTTACGTCGTATCACAGCAGTAGGCGGGGCAGGACCTGGTTCGATAACTATCATATCCAATTTTTTCATTATTTTTCTCACATTTTTTCAAAACTAGTTTTTAATAAATCAAAATTTGATTCCAGAACATTTAAATCTTTAGTCAATTTCAAGAGTAGAAGACTTCCTTGAATTTGAGCAATAATTGCATATGCTGCAGGAAGATTTTGTTCCACCAGCAGTCCTGTTAAAGCTGATAGATTTTCCGCAATTTTTTTTTGTAAATCTGAAAATAGTTGTTCAAGAGGTTTTCTAAAATCCTCATCTAGGGCGGAAAGCTCAATAACGAGATTACCTACAGGACAGCCGTAGTATATTTTTTTTTGCGCATGATCACTGTAAATCCAATCCAGCATCTCTTTTAAGTTTGCCAGTGGACTTTCATCTCTCGATAGGATTCCATTTAGCAAATGTTTTTGCCAAATTTTAACATGATTATCAATTACTGCTAGGCTAGCTTCTTTCTTTGAACCAAAGTAATAATAGAATTGCCCTTTGCCTGTCCCAGTTTCATCTAAAATATCATTAATAGAAGTCCCTGTATAACCTTTTTTATATATAAGCTGTTCTGTAGCCGTCAATATCTTTTCTTTCGTATTTCTCAAGTTGTACACCTCCATATTTTTAGAAACAAATGGTTAGATTAGATTATATCTAACAACATTGTTTTGTACCACTTGGTATAATTATATTAACATATTCTTTTTTGAAATACAAACATTTTGTACCAAATAGTACAAAACATATAATTAACTGTGTCGGTTCTGTTGCGAAGTTTGAAAATCAAACGCGCCCTTTCTGAACTCCA
>NZ_BCVN01000068.1 GCF_001591765.1 Pseudolactococcus raffinolactis NBRC 100932
TGTCAAGTGCTTTTTAAAACTTTTTATACATTTACCGTAGATACTTATAAATAAAGGCTTTGTAGGGATTGGCTAACGAAAAACAGGAAGAAGAATATTGTCAAATACTTTTTTAAATCTAAAGGAGATACACAGAATGACACCAGCAACTTATCAAGCTTTTTATTGCTACGACAGCAAGTTATCAGTACACTTACGCAACAAAGGTTTTACATGCTTGACCATTGCGAAGAATAGACAAACAAACAATCTATTTAGTCTTTATGTAAGAGATGAAGAACTTAACGAAGAATTGAAAAAATACAATGAAAGCCTAGTCTAAGGAGATACACACATGAAACCATATTATTCAATTACAAATACTATTTTTAATAACAAAGACATGAACGAGTGGGACTATGCAACATTAGTTGCTATAGCTTTTAATAACTTGCCTTTTGTTTCAAACGCAGAAAGCAAAACAACTGAAATAGAAACAAGTTATGTATCAACAGAAACTTTGCTTGACACACTGAAAATTGAAAACGACAACAGAAACAGAAACAGAGATAAGATAAATGAATCTTTGAAAAAACTTGCAAAAGCAAGCGTTGTAAAAGTTGTTGATGTAAAAGAAATCGCAAAAAGAAAATACTTTAAATTTAGTCAAGAGGTTTCAACAAAAGGTGCTAATCAAGGTTTTAGTTCAATCACAGCAGAAGAATTTGAAAAAATTGTCTTTGGGATTGAAAAAGCAACTGATAAAGTTAAAGCATTAGCTTGTTATGTATCTATCGCTCATAGAGTATTTAGAGCAACGAAAACAGAAAAGGATGCAAATTTCAATTGGTCAAGCAACTTATCTAACTATATATGCTGGGACACGCTTGAAACAATCGGGAAAAATTATAACACAGGGCGTAAGGCAGTAGCTAAGACAGTTGAAATGTTGATTGAGGTTGAGGCTATTGCAAGCAAGAAAGTTAAATTAAAAGGCAAAAGCAATAAAGAAGAAAAGTTAATATTTGCTAAGTTTAGCGATAAAGATGAACTGTATGCTTATGTTGCAGAACAAATTGCAAGCGGTGAATACCTTAAAGCAAATGATAAAGTTGCTAAAGCTGAGGTAATTGAGGTAACTGAGATTGCAGTTGTTGAAGAAGTCGTTGAGGTGGCTGAGGAGCAATTACAAACAGTTGTTACTTATAATGCTGATGAAGTTGTAAGAAAGCATACAAAGCAAGTTGAGAAGAAAGAGGATAACCAAAAAGTGATTAATATTAATGATGATGAGAGAATGAAAAAACTTGAAGCATTAGCAAGCTTTAAAAATGTTAAGAATGTTAAGAATGTTGATGAAAAAGAAGAAGAAAGCAAAGCAGATGCGTTTGATTTGCTGGCAGAGTACAGAACAGATAAGAAAACAGCGACTGTCTAAGATAGCGATAGCGTAACATAGCAGAAAATGGAGAAAACAAAATGACTAATACTAATACAAATACAACTACAGCAACGATAGAAGAACTTGCAATGAGATCATTGATAACAGAATTGAAATTCATGAATCTGAAAATTGATATGCTTGAACAAGAAATTGATCAAAAATTAAATAAATAAACAGCGCAGGACGAGTGCTTTAAGAATTAAAATTTAACAAAATATGGGGGTTCTTTCAAACTTAAAAAGAATGGAAGAACTGAAATGAATAAAAAATATGAAAAACAATTATACAGAATTATAAAAAAAGGTGTGCAAGAACGAGTGTGGCAAAATGATGGAAGTTGGACAGATGAGCAGAAACAGCTAAAAAACATGTACGAAAATCATCTATACATGAAAGAAGCAATCAAACTGTTTTGGACATACGAGGAGGCTTATGACAATGTAATAACGCAAGATGCTTATGTTGAAGCCTACAAAAAAATTAGCTTTAGATATCTAAAAAAAGTCGATTGGTACAACGAAAGCAAAGATAGAGAATTTATTGAAAAGTGTGTGACATGGCGAGCTGATAGAGCTTATAAAAGTAATTTAATCGAACTCATGACTGTTAAACAACTTGAATTGCTTGGTTACACGGTATTCAGACACAAGCTGATTGATATTGTCATGGGCGTTGACTTAGTAGCTGTGAAAGATAACAAATGTTGGTATGTGCATGTAACAAAAAATAGTGAATATAGTAGAAGAAAAGTATTTACAAAAAGCAACTATAGAAATATGACGATAGACAAGATGAATTTTGGCTTCACGAGAGATTTTAGAAAGCATGTCAAATTTTTATATAGTTGTAATGAAGGTAAGAATAACACAGTTAAAAATGGGTTGCCTTTGTTTCGTAATGATTATGTTTTAGATAAATTAGATGACAAACACAGCTTTGATTTTAATGACGAATATAATCAACTGAGACGATTAAGCAGAAGTGTTAATAATAGAGTAATTGAGTTTGTAAGCACAGATAATAAATTTACAATAAGTGAATCAAGCGAATGACGATCGTTTGAGTAAAGTAAGATTGAACGAGTGGGATCGTTTAATTTAATAAGTAATAGCAATAAAATATGGGGGGTTCTTTGTTTATCTAAAAAAGATAACGGAGAACTAGAATGAACAAGAATGAATTAAGAAAAAATGAAATTATTGAGCAAATGCTTGAAAGCAAATGGATGAATGTTTATGTTAATAAATTAAATAAGAAGTTTGGCAAATACTCAACCAAAGATTGGAATCCGTCAAAAGACAGCTTAATCAGCAACTTGTGGGAGTCGCTGATTATCTACGAACGAAACAATGATATTAACGCTGAGTTTTCTGAGATTGAGAAGTATTGTTTTCAGAAGGCTTATACATTAACAAGCGAGGAATTTATCAGCGAAACTGGTAAATACAGAATGGGTAAGAAAAAGGAATGGCAACAAACGCTTGTAGAGTACAAAGATGAGTACACAGCAAAGAAACATTACTTTGATGATTACCCTAGCTTGCAAGATGAATATGTGTATGATAACACTAAATTAGATTCATTACCTAATAAGGCTTATGCTTGTGACTTTGCAGAGAACTTGACTAAATCACAATCGACATTTGTTAAATCAGTTTTGAATTTAGGCGTGGATGCGACAATTCATAACTTAGAATTGAATAAGAAAAGTTTCAACAATCGCTTGAATAGAACGATTAAGGCAATCGAAACTAAACGAAGTAAATATAATATTGTGTCAGAGAGCGACAAGGTGACGGTTGACAGATTGAGTTTGATTGATCTAGTGTTGACTGTGATCGAGGATGAACAAGCGAACGAAATTATGATTTTTAAAAGTTTGGTTAGTGTATATGAAAGTGAATTGAGTTATTTGTATCTTGAAGCATTTGACGGAATTGAAGTCGAAATAGCTTATCAAGCGTTTAAGGAAAACAAAGGCAGACATTATGCTTATAAGTTGTGTGATGCAATATATGATGAAAAAGACAAGTTAGAAAATATGCTAAAAGTTGCATAGAAGATTTAAGGCTAAGGTGTTATGCTTTAGCTTTTTTTTTGTTTTAATTTTTTAAAAATCGGGGATGGGCGGAGTATATATTA
>NZ_BCVN01000069.1 GCF_001591765.1 Pseudolactococcus raffinolactis NBRC 100932
TGGTAGCTCGCCAGAGATAAATAGAATCGGGATCGTCGTCTGTTTGAGGACATCTCGGTAATCTTTAGTGAGCATGGACTGCGAGGGGGACAATATCAACTTTTGACTGTCAATACGATTTAATAAATGCTTGTATCTTATAGTATACTATAGATTAGCATGTGAAGCTTCCAAAAACCCATGAAAATAAGCAGTACCTGATTGTCGATTGTTTCGGGAATAAGGTACTGCTTTTTAGCACCTAAAATCAAGATCGAGCGTTGGCAATGTCGATAAGTACCATTCATTTATTATTTATTGTAAAAAAAACAAAAATGTTAAAATAAAGTATAAAAAGAGGTTGATTATGATAAAAAGATAAATAGAAACTGGAAGGAGCGATTACTATGACAATCAAACACACGTCTAAATTTAGACAGAAAGTGCTATCATTTTTACTAGGCTTAAGTCTTTTGTTTAATGTATTGGCACCCGTGACAACGGTGTTGGCAGATACACTACCAACTTATACCATTGACTACTATGCCGTGCGTGATGGTTTCCCATATCAGCATGGTGGGGAGCTTTCACTTTATACTGAGACACACCCGCTGGACTATGCTTGTGTTAATGACGGGTCAACAGCTGTTACAGGTCCTGTGGGCTACGTATTTAGCTACTGGTCAAGTGATGAAGCAGGACTGAACGTCGTGAGTTGGGATCAGAATTATATCCCTGACACACATGAGAATGCCAGCTACTATGCCCACTTTACACAGATGGCGCAAAGAACAATCAAGGTTAAACCAGTTAGTCTTTGGAAGGAGTACGATGGTATTCTATTTCAGCCGAATAGCTACGAAGTTGTCGAAGGTAGTTTTGACCCGTGGGACGATGTCTGGTTTGATGATATGGGGATTTACTATGACGGCTTAGGAGCCAATGTGGGAACTTATCAGACTTATATTTTAGGTGGTTTAGAACTCGCAGGCGGCGATGCTTGGAAATACCGTTTGGAATTTCTCCCCGGAGAACTGACCATTACCAAGAGACTTGCGACCATCACTGTGGATGACAAGACGCAAATTTATGGCGATCCTGATCAGATGTTCAGTTTTAGTTCAGATGGTTTCTTAGGTGGCGAAGCACCTGCCCCTACTGACTATCGTATGAGTCGAATACCAGGCCGAAACGTTGACACTTACGATATTAATATCTTCTCCAACGGCACCTATACAAATGATAACTATGACATCCAACTCGTACCGGGAACCTTGCAAATCACGCCTCGACCTGTGCAGATTATCGCAAATGATGCCAGCAAGGTGTATGGCGATACCGACCCTAGTTTTACTTTAGAGACCCGTAATTTTCTTAACGGAGAGGCGCCTACCCCTGCTGACTACAGAGTGACGCGTCCTAGTGCTGGTACCGAAGAGGCGGTTGGCATTTACGGCGGTTCGCTTGTGGTGACAAATATTGGTGGCTTCTCTAATCGTAACTATGACATCAGCTTGATATCGGGTACCTTCGAAATCATGCCAAGACCCGAGTATAGGGTCGACTTTGATTTGAATTATGCTGGCGCTCCCGCTAATCCGGGTTCTCAACCTGTCAATATTAATGCTCCCTATGGTGCCTTGCCCGTACCTGATCATCGCTTCGGCTATACCTTTGCCGGCTGGACTACTGAACGATGGGGTGGTGCAGAAGTTACTACTTACACCATTGTCACTAACACGGGCAATCACACGCTTTATGCCCAATGGATACTGGACACTTATAGGATAACCTATCGTCCCGGGACACATGGGACTTTCGGTCAGGAAGAATACCACGTCATCTATGGTAGTCTGACACCAGAATTTAACAACGGTCAAACTCCTACTGGGCAATTCGGTTATACCTTTGCCGGTTGGGACAATCCCATTTCGAATTTTGTCACGCAAAACGCCGACTATACCGCGCAATGGGTACCCGCAACCTATCAAATTCAATATGACTTAGATGGCGGCACGAATAGCACCAATAACCCATCGACCTATACGTTTGGTGTCGGTGTGCCTGATTTCGAACCGGCGACTAAAGACGGCCACATTTTCTTAGGTTGGTTTGATGGCAATGACCAAGAAGTGACAGCTATTGCTAATACTGAAACGGGCGACCAAAAACTTTATGCCCATTTCAAATTAGATCAAACACGGATTGAAGCGGAGCCCATCGTTCGGACAATTCTTAAAAATACGACCTACACATGGCAACACACACATCATACGGCAGTGCTTTATGATGAAGATGGTATAGCAGTCGACGCTGAGCTTTGGGCGATAATTGATGGTAAGGTCTATGATGCAGATGATTTGGCGGAATTGCCAGAGGGTGTCCATCAGGTCACGTTTACCAATGTCAATCCAACGCTGAGATTTGCTCCCTATAGTCGGTTATTGGCGAGAGCTGGCGTTAGAGAAGTGACAGCAGAAACGACAGCGACAATCATTGCGGAAGAAGCGAAGCCAGCACCGATAACTATCCGCTATGTCGACCAAGGCGGTAAGGAACTTAAAACCTCACTTGTTTTGACAGGAAAAATCGGGGATACGGTGGCAAGTTCAGCCCCTATGATTGCAGGTTATGAGCTAATTTCTCTCAGTCGTCAAGTCAATACGGTCGTCACAGACAAAGCGCAAACCTTTACTTTCGTTTACAAAGCAACTGTTCAATAACCAGACTTACACATCGGCACGCCAACAACAGGAACACCGCTACCCGTGGCTGGTACGCCATTACCGACCACAGGGACACCGTTACCAAGAACGGGCGAAAGACAAGAGTCCTTACAGCTCTTGATTGGCTTGCTTCTCGTTGCGGTGACAAGTCTCCTGTCTTGGCTCAAACTCGGGCAACTCTTTGCCAAAGCGCGTGAGTAGTAGGTTAAGCTGATTTGCTAAATGATGAATACTGTATCAAACCTCTCTGAGATAGCTTACCGTAAAGGGTAGGCTATCTTTTTTGCTTGTGATATTTGCACGAGCAGTAGCAAAAAATTGTATTAGCTATAGCAAAATATTATATGAGCGATAATGAAAATCATGTCGGCAGTCATGCCCACATGATTTTGATAGGTTGATGAACTTTAAAACTCACTGCCGCCATTTTCCCGCAAGAAAGCTAGCAAGACCTGATTGGTTTCATCAGGA
>NZ_BCVN01000070.1 GCF_001591765.1 Pseudolactococcus raffinolactis NBRC 100932
CATCTGGCTACGCAAGAAACGGGATACTCAAGCTGCTTATGCGTTCTTGAAACGACTACATAAACAGTTTGGTCAACCAAGAGTAATTGTCACGGATAAAGCGCCCTCTATTGGTTCTGCATTTAGAAAGTTACAGAGTAACGGTTTATATACTAAGACAGAGCATCGAACCGTGAAGTATCTCAATAACCTCATTGAGCAAGACCATCGACCAATCAAACGACGCAATAAATTTTATCGAAGTCTACGAACTGCCTCAACCACGATTAAGTGCATGGAAACAATTCGAGGAATATACAAAAAGAACCGAAGAAATGGAACGCTCTTCGGATTTTCGGTATCTACTGAGATTAAGGTCTTAATGGGAATATTAGCTTAAGAACAAGAAGGATTATAAACCTTGTATTTGATTTTTAAACTTTGCAACAGAACCTGAAATTGTATAAAAGCCTTACCCAAGTCCAAATCAACGAACAATTCGTTGGTCAAGCAACCGGCTACAAGCTTTCCACGACCCTTGATAAGCCGCTGAACTACGATCCAACGATTCTCTATCAGTATTTGGATACCGTCCTGAAACCGGGCGGTCGCCACGACGAAAACAACTTGCGCTACGTGACTGATCCGGGCTATATCGGCGAAAACTTTAATTACCAAAGCGTCCCGTTTACTTCGCACATGACCGAATTCGTCGAGAAGATGGCCTTCGCACGCAAACTGGTGGCCGACCTTAATCGTCATTTATCTGTCAACATCAAACCGGAAGATGAAACTATCGAGCTGGTCTTTGTTGACTAAAACAACCGTGTTGCCCTCCTTTCCTAATCGCGATGCTTCTCTCCTGATCTTTTGCGGCTAAGTACCCAGTCAAGCATACTTAGTTGCAACAAAAATGACCGTCTACTTTTTGGTAGGCGATCATTTTTGTAGATGCAAAGCACGAATTCGCAGCTATACCGCTTTCTTCGCGACTTCCTTTGGTAACGTCAACGCCAACAGCAAGCCAATCAGGCCCACGCCAGCAAACACAGCGAAGGTAACAGCAAAACCGCCAGCATGACTTCGCAGCGTGGTTTGTATGCCATCCAACAACACTGTGGCGAACATGACACCGGCAGAACCGAATAACTGACGAGCCGTCGTTGTAACCGCAGTGCCGTCTGCCACGAGCTCATTCGGCAAAGCATTCACGCCAGCCGTCACTGAAGGCATCATCACAAAGGCATTGCCGGCTTCAGTCGCCATCGCCAACATAATTGCCCCAATCAGCGGTAAATGATGGGCAAAGACTGCTAACAGACCAAAGCCGCCAGTAATCAACAACATGCCAATCATGGCCACGACACGCGGTCCAAAGCGATCCAGTAGGCGCCCGCTAATTGGATTCAAAATACTCAGCAACACCGCAGCTGGCACTAAGGACAAGCCAGAAATCAACGGTGACAAACCAAGTAGCGTTTGAAAGTAAAGCGGCATCAGGATAGTGGTGACAATCAAACCGACGTATGAAATTCCGGTCAGAAACACCGCTTTAGTAAACATACCAGTGGCAAAAACTCGCATTTGCAACATTGGTGGTTGGCGATTCAATTGCCGAACAACGAAAATACCAGCTGCCAGAACGCCTAAAATCAACAAACCAACCACGCCAACAGTTAAGCCTTTTTTCGACAAAGCACCCAAGGCATAAAGTAGAATTGGAAAACTTGCGGATAAAAGGAAGGACACCCAGTCCAGTTGCGTCGGTTGCAATGGCATGACAGACGCAATGGTCACCGTTGAAACGGCCAGCACAAGCAGCGAAACGACCAAGAAGAACAAGAATAAAGCCTGCCAAGGGAACCATGTCAGCAAAACACCGGAAATAATCGGACCGACTGCCAAGGCTGAGCCCATGACCAATCCCGCCGTGCCCATCACCCGACCACGCTCACTATGCGGCGTAATCGTCAGCAACACGGTCTGGAAACTCGGGAAAATAATCCCGACCGCAATCGCTTCAAGCAACCGGCCAATCATGAGCACGGTAAAACTCGGTGCCCAGATACATAAGCCTGTCCCAATGGCAAAAATGAGTTCAATCGCTTGGAAAAGCCGTTGGAAAGTAACATTATGCAACAGCCATGGGCTAACCGGAATCATCAAGGTCATCACCAACATAAAGCCGGTTGTCAGCCAAGCAACTGTATCCGCTCCTAAACCAAAAGCTTTCATAAAAGCAGGATAAGCGGTGCTTAAAGAAGACTGAGAAATTGACATCGAAAAGGTACCTGTCAGTAACGTGGCGACAAAAGCCCCGCGATGTTTGATCGTTGGAGAGTGCATATTAAAATCATCTTTTTCTATATTAGTATTGTGGGACGTTTACATTTTCATTCCCATTTTTTCATAAGACTGCATACCGCCCATCCAAATCTCAGATGGTTTGACGCCACGTTCTTTAGCCAAGGCCATCATTAACGTATCCATATCCATCAATTTATATTCTTGCTTTGGCTTGGCTGGATCGAATGTTTCAATCTGTGCCATCATGCCGCCATCTTCGTGCTCAATGATATGGCAGTGATACATTCATTGATTTCTGATTTATACTCTTCTAGTACTTTTTTATCCTGTAAGGCTTGACGTTGTTGTTGGTCTAAAAGATTTTGCATATTACTTAATTGTTTAAATTGTTCATCTTTAGTGTTTTGTAAATCTTTTATCTGCTCTTTTTGATACTCAATTATATCTAGTATACCCGAATTGCTAGTTGATTTCATTGAAAAATATATAAGTCGTGCTATCCTAATCTTAAAGCACTAAGCATTAGAAAGCGCACGACCTATATGACTTATAATAGCACACTTACAAAAGTTTTTGTTTATTTACTGACAAGCATTGAAGCGATTTATCAAACAAGCGTTCCACTCGAAATACAAAATCGGAAGAACGTCCATCTTGCAACATCTGACTGTTTAGTGATTACTTGTTACCTGTGGGGAGTGCTTCATTTTATGGCTACAAAAATCAT
>NZ_BCVN01000071.1 GCF_001591765.1 Pseudolactococcus raffinolactis NBRC 100932
TAAAAATTGTGATACAATTCAGTTATAGTTTTAAAGGATATTATGGTCACTAAGTTACACATATAAATTTTTATGGAGGTGTGGTAATATGGCAAATTTCAACGGAAATGATCCTTTTTTCAACAATGATATGGATGATGTTTTCAATCAATTATTTCGGCGCATGGATAATCAAAATTCGGAGCGTGCGCGGTATTTAGTTAATGGACAATCGTTAACACCGGATGAGTTTGCTCAATACCGAGCAACTGGCAAGCTACCCCAAAATAATAAAACAATAGAAGTATCTAAAGATGGTAAACAGGCTGTTAAAAAAGGAGGGATTTTAGAAAAGTTAGGGACTAATTTGACGGAACAGGCTCGTGATGGATTACTAGATCCAGTGATTGGACGTGAGAATGAGATTCAAGAAACTGCAGAAATTTTGAGTCGTAGAACGAAAAATAATGCAATCTTAGTTGGTGATGCCGGTGTAGGTAAAACTGCAGTCGTCGAAGGTCTGGCACAAGCAATTGTGGCTGGTAAAGTTCCAGAAACGATTCAAGATAAAGAAATCTATTCGATTGATTTATCGTCTTTGGAAGCGGGAACTCAATATCGCGGTTCTTTTGAAGAAAATATTAAACAGCTGGTAGAGGAAGTCAAAGCAGCTGGTAATATTATTCTATTCTTCGATGAAATTCATCAGATTCTCGGCACGGGTGCCACTGGTGGTGAAGATGGTGGCAAAGGATTGGCTGATATCATTAAACCTGCTTTGTCACGTGGCGAGCTGAGTGTAATCGGGGCTACGACTCAAGATGAATATCGCAATACTATTTTGAAAAATGCGGCTTTGGCACGGCGATTCAATGATGTTGTGATTAATGAACCGACGGCCGCTGACACTTTACGTATATTACAAGGTATTAAAGAGCTGTACGAAAAACATCATCATGTTGTATTACCAGATGATGTTTTGAAGGCGGCTGTGGATTATTCAATCCAATATATACCACAACGCACTTTGCCAGATAAAGCTATCGATTTGATCGACATGACTGCGGCTCATTTAGCGGCTAAAAATTCGCAAACTGATGTTGAGACATTGGATCAACGCCTTAAAAAATTAGAGGCAGCTAAGGAGGCCGCCATTAAAGCGGAGGACTTTACAAAAGCTGCTGATATCAAGAAGTCGATCGAGGAAACCAAGCAAAAAATTAAAGAAACGGATCAAAAAGAAAAAATCACTGCCACGATTGATGATGTGGCACAATCGGTTGAACGTTTAACTGGTATACCAGTTTCTGATATGGGCGCTAATGATATTGAGCGCTTGAAAAATCTTGATAAGCGTCTGAAAAGTATGGTAATCGGTCAAGATGAAGCGGTTGAAATGGTAGCAAAAGCAATTCGGCGTAACCGTGCGGGCTTTTCAGAGGGTGATCAACCGATTGGAAGTTTTCTGTTTGTGGGCCCAACTGGCGTAGGAAAGACTGAATTAGCTAAGCAATTAGCCTTAGATATGTTTGGAAATGAAAATGCGATTATTCGGCTAGATATGAGTGAATATGCTGATCGTATAGCTGTGTCGAAATTAATTGGTACCTCGGCTGGATACGTAGGCTATGAAGATAATGCTAATACTCTAACTGAACGGGTTCGGCGTAATCCATATTCCATTGTATTATTAGATGAAATTGAAAAGGCTGATCCACAAGTGTTAACGTTACTGTTACAAGTGATGGATGATGGGCGCTTAACGGATGGACAAGGCAATGTCATTAATTTCAAAAATACGATTATTATTGCTACTTCTAATGCTGGCTTTGGTAATGAAGCATTAAGTGGTGACAAGCAACGAGATCAGTCATTAATGGATAAGTTAGCACCATTTTTCCGCCCAGAATTTCTGAACCGTTTTAATGGAATCGTGGAATTTTCACATCTGACTAAGCAAGACTTAAGTCAAATTGTCGATTTGATGTTGGCGGATGTACAAAAAACTTTAGCCAAAAAATCCATCAAACTTGAGGTAACTAAAGCGGCTAAAGATTGGCTGATGGAACAAGGCTATGATGAAGCAATGGGTGCGCGGCCATTACGGCGAGTAATTGAACAACAAATTCGTGATAAGGTAACGGATTTCTACCTTGACCACTTAGATGTCAAAAACTTGAAGGCTGATTTAGTGGATGCTGAGATTGTGATATCGGCAGCTTAGCTTAAATCAGTGTTCATAAATAACTTTATATAAGAGGAGATTTATATTGGGGCTCTTTGTCAAATGATGTTGGTAAAGAGAAATCTTAGAATAATTGGAGATCAAGTGGATCAGTTCCTCTTGATCTTTTTTAGTTGAAAATCAATGCGTTGCCATGACGAATCATGATGCGCAATTTGAAATTATAAAAGCTACGAAAGCCATATGCATTTCGTTTTAACACTTTGATATGGTTGTTCAGACATTCAAGTGGGCCATTTGAATAACTTTGTTGTAAAGCATTTTTGATTTGTGGCAGAAATTTCTGGAACGTTCTCAAGATCGTCTGATAGCCTTCGGGAAGCATGATATTATTGGTAAGTAGTTCTTCAAACGATACGTAGTCTCGTTCCTTTACAGCGTAAAGAAAGTCTTGATATAACTGATAGCCTACACGCAAAGCAGGGCTCCCTTTCAGTAAGCGATCGACAATTTCGGTCTCTGTTAAATGAGCTATATTTTCTTAAAATAATTTTCTTCTTTCTGATTTGGAGTTAAACCATTGTTGGCGGAATGAGGATTATAATTGTCATAAAATTGTTCGATGTATTCAAAGCAAGAGAGTTGAACTTCTTGAATGGAGTGATAAGTTCTACGATTAATTTCTCGTTGTTTAAGATACTTGAAAAAGACCTCAGTGACGGCATTATCATAAGGATATCCAGGCTTGGAGTAAGAAGCAAGCAATTGATGCTCATTCTAAAGGAAGCTGATTTAA
>NZ_BCVN01000072.1 GCF_001591765.1 Pseudolactococcus raffinolactis NBRC 100932
TAAATACAGTCTTGAACATGGTAGACCAAGCCTTGATCCCGTCATGCTCATTAAAATCCCTATGATTCAATATCTTTTTGGTATTCAAAGTATGCGCCAAACGATTAAAGAAATCGAAGTGAACGTGGCTTATCGCTGGTTTCTTGGTCTTGATTTCCAAGATGAAGTGCCACATTTCACGACCTTTGGTAAAAATTATAGTCGGCGTTTCAAAGACACGGACTTATTTGAACAGATTTTCTACCGTATTTTGGATCAAGTCTTTGAGGCGAAATTAGTTGAACCGAGATTGGTTTATCTTGACGGGGCACATATTAAAGCACACGCTAATCGTCATCAATTTGTTAATCAAGAAGTTGCGGTTGAAGCCTTGATTTATCAAGAAGCATTAGAGAAAGAGATTAACGAGGTGCGGGTAAAGGCTGGAAAAAAGCCATTCAAAAAATCAGAAGAAAAAGACGTCAAAAACAATAAAGTATCCACGACAGATTGTAATAGTGGTTGGTTTCATAAAGGTGAACATAAGGAGGTCTTTGATTATTCAGCACAGGTTGCCTGCGATACTCACGGTTGGGTGCTGGGTTACACAGCAGATCGTGGTAATCTTCACGATAGTCGGACCTTTTTTGATTTGTACGCTAAATTAATCGAAAAATTTCCAGAAATAGATACAGTTGTCGCAGCGCAGGGTATAAAACACCAGCCATTGCTAAAAAGTTGATCGATGATGGTCGAACTGGCCTATTTCCTTACACGCGACCACGTGGGAAGAAAGAACTTTTTCGAAAACGAGATTTTATTTATGACTATGTGAATCATACTTACACATGCTCAAATGGTAAACAGTTGATTTACAAAACGACCCGACGTGGTGG
The DNA here is from genome assembly GCF_001591765.1 of Pseudolactococcus raffinolactis NBRC 100932. GTDB lineage: Bacteria > Bacillota > Bacilli > Lactobacillales > Streptococcaceae > Pseudolactococcus > Pseudolactococcus raffinolactis. The sequence continues at coordinate 876 of NZ_BCVN01000072.1, forward strand.
GTACCAAGAATATCGAACTACTAAAGCAAACTGTGCTACTTGTCCATTTTTAGCACAGTGTACAAGCTCACAAAACAAACAGAAGACAGTTTTCAGACATATTTGGCAGCTTTATCTAGATAAAATCTAGCAAAATCGTTTAACGACTTGGGGTAAGATAACTTATAAGCGACGTAAAGAAACGATTGAACGTTTGTTTGGGACTGCCAAGGAACATCATAATTTGAGATATACACATGAAAATGGCCGAGATAAAATGCACATGAAGCTTGGTCTTACTTTTGCGTGCCTGAACATGAAGAAATTAGCTAAAATTATGGCGAATAGAGATAGGGGAAAGGCGGGGATTTTCAATTTTTGGATGATTTTTAAGGTGATAGGGTATCAAAAAGCACAAATCTTAAGCGATTTGTGCTTTTTTCTACAGTCTGAAAGAACCTCTTGGTTCTTTTATTTTAGAGATTTTTCAAAAAGAGTTTTGACTGAGTCTAATTCTGTTTGAGAAACTACTTTAGCTCCATTTTCATCTGTTGTATGTAGATTGAGCTTGCTGGTATTCTTTAGAGCCTTATTGTAGCTCATAACGATCGTTTTAGCATCATCGAAACTTATATTGGTTTTAACAGTGTTTGAAAAAGCATAGAGAATTTCTCGATAGTAATTGAAACTTTCAAGTTTTTTCATATGAGCAATTTTTTGAATATTTCCGTAGAGTTCCATTGAGACATTTTGAATCCGAGTGATTGAAGCATCCAAATCAGTATCGTCAATTTGTGTCATATAGGCTTGGACTTGATCAGCAGTTTGTAAATTAACAGTTCCTTGTTTAAACTCATAACCTTCAGCATTGAATGCCTTTGGATTTTGCATGGTGATTCCACCAGTGGCCTGTACAAGTGATCCCATTTTATTAACATCGATCTGAATTACTTTGTTAATGGACACATTCAATAGGTCTTTAACCATCTGGAAAATTCCATCATTTCCATTCGTATTGTAAACTTCAGTGATTGTTTTTTGATTAGGCATTGTCGCAAAAACTGGAAAGTTCATGAAAGTAGTTTGATTTGTCTTTACATTCGTTGAAGCTAAAACAGTAGCATAAGCTGTATTTTTAGAATTATTTTTACCAGTTGCAATGATAAGTGTGGTGAATGTTTTAGACTTTTTTAAGTCGATACTTGTTGTTTTAGGGAAATTTTCATATGATGTTGAAAATGTTGATTCAACATTTCTATAAGCGGCGTAGGCTATAGAAGCAACAGCGATAATTACTAATACAAAAATAATTGAAATAACTTTTAGTACTGTGTGTTTTTTCTTACGATAATGACGCCTCTTTTTTTGATTCATGGTACCTCCATATATATTATATACCATAAATTATACCATATTTAATACCATATTTAATAACAAATTTAAATGTAAGAATAGTGATGTTATCCTTAAAGCTTAGAGTGTGTATTGTATAATTTAGACAAAAGACAAAATCATGCAAAAGAATTTAAAGAAACCTTTATCGACTTCTACCATTCTGGGCAATTCATCACTCAGCTTTCTGAAAAATACAACGTGACTCATTCAACGATTTATAAATCGATTGACCTCTAATGTCCAATGAAGAATCACTCTCAAAAGCTGATGCTCTAGAATTTAAAATATGATATCTCAAATCCAATCAATTTTTAAAAGTAAAGGGCACCTCTAAAAACGTATGAAAAGAGGTGCCCTAAAGAAACCACCCCAGGAGGGTCAGCCCTAAAATTTTATTCTTCCATGCGTATCGAAGTTAAATCAGGAGAAAAAATCAAAGATGGCATTGATACCATTGGTAAAAAAACAACTCTCCATACCGTTAAAAACAAGGTATCAGCTCCATATAAAAAACCGTCTGTCATTAATGTCTTTGGGGATGGATTCTCTCAAGAAATAGACGTGGTTACTTTAGCAATTCAAATGGGTGTAGTTAAAAAAATGAATGAAAGGTATTCGTTTAATGGCCAAAAGTTAGGACGTGGAATCTTTAGCGTTAAGGAGTATCTGGCAATTCACCAATCTGTTTTTGAAACACTTAA
>NZ_BCVN01000073.1 GCF_001591765.1 Pseudolactococcus raffinolactis NBRC 100932
AATAAAAAGTTTTAAAAAGCACTTGACATTGACTGATAGATATTATATAATTAAAGTAGGGGATTAACTAACCCTATATACATATTATAGCATAATTATATTTGTCTGTCAAGCTTTTTTTGCTATTTTTTTATTTTATTAAAAATTGATAAGTGTAATGAAACGCTAGGTTAAGCCATTTGTGAAAATATCTAGTCAACAATTTTAATCATATTTTTTTATTTAATTTTGATATTTTATAGTTGAATTTTGAAAACTTTCTTCTATTATATATGCGTTGCATGAAAGAGATAGGGTTACCACCCCACAAACTGCGTTTGTTCCTTGGTATTTACACGCTTGCAAGCAAGGCGGTAAATTATATTATAAATTTAAATTATTATGATTGAAAAAAATAGGTGTAGAATATCTATCTATATGTATTTATATATAAGCATAGATGTTCTACACCTATTTTTAATTTATAGGTTAATATTGGTTGTGTATATATTATTTCTTATACAAGACTGATATTAACCTATAATTTATATTTGCTATGATCGTTACCAATCTTGCGATAGCAAGTTGAGTAACACCAATCAGCTTGCTGTGCGGTAGGCATTTTACCTTGTGTGATTGTGCGTATAATAGTTTAATGCTGATATTGTAATTGTTACTATTTTTTAAAAATGATTATAAACAAACCGATCTAAGTACAAAGTTTTAAGCGTAGCTAAAAAACTGTAGGTACTATATTATTTCTTGTTTATTATAATGGGTTTGTTTATTATAATGGGTTTTATTATTACTGTGTCATTTTTGGTAAGATGTTGCCAAAAAGTGCAAACCAAAAATGGTAAGATGTTACCAAAAAGTGCCAAATAGAAATGACAAAAATGGTAAGATGTTACCAAAAAGTGCCAAATAGAAAACTACATTTTTTACGCATATGCGTTTTTTTTGACATTTGCTGTGAGACATAAAAAACACTAAACTATAAGCCTAATGTTTTACTTGGTTTAAAAATTCAATTTCGTTGATAGAATAATGATTTATCACTCAAAATTAAACTCTAATTTTGCATTTTTGTTAATCCCTTGAAACAATGTTTTGTAATATGATTTTGCAGAATCATTCATTTGCCCTTTGTATTTTGCTAAATACATTTCTTGTTTTTTAGTACTCAATCGATTAACAATCAGCTTGCCAGTATCAATATCCTCGGTTGATAAACTTAATAGGTCACCGCTAGCATCATAAAGCTGATAAGGAACCTTTTGATCTAATTCTATCCCTATAACATCATATTTAGGTATAGTAATACTATATCTATTTTCATTAATTTTCTTAACTTTAACTGGTTTTTTAACGCCCAATTTTGCCTGATAATTAAGAATTATAATGGCTTTCTTTTCAGTCAGAGGGATACCAATTTTTGTCCAAGGGATACTTGTATTATTTGACTTAGTTTCTACTGTCTGTATCCCTACATTTAAATAGACAGTCTCATTAGTTTGTTCAAGATATTTTACCATTGAATAAGACTTACTTTTTTCTCCTTCCTTAGCTGAATACGCTAAATAAGATGGATATGCTAAAAATAAAATTGCAAATAATATTAACCAACCTAATGCAAACTTCTTAGTTAATATTTTAAAAATTAAACCCATACTACACTCTCCAAAATATAATTTAAATACATATATTATTATAGCATATTTTTTAGAAATAGTCTGAATATTTTTAAAAATATTATTGGTAAAATTTTAGTTTTACCGCTTGCGTTTGATTAAAGATAGCGGACTTTTATTTCTTGTATGCGTTAAGACTTCATCAGTCATCATACTCCTTAAGTAAACTTCTGTGATCCTTGTACTTGTATGACCTAGTATCCTTGAAACACTATAAGTATCTACCCCATTCTTAAGTAATGCTTGTGCGCTGTAATGCCTGAAAGTATGAGGGCTACACCTTTTATCTATATTTGCTTCTTTTCCTATTTTCCTAATTAAAATCTGAACTGCATCAACTGTCATTTTATCGCCAACTTTATTGATTAATAAATAATCTTCTGTGACTATGTTTTTAAAATGCTTTTCTTTAACTCTCTTGTATTTCATAAGTTGCAATAAAATTGGTGTGCTAAGATAAACCATCCGCTCTTTATTATTCTTGCCTTTTCTGATTAGTATTCTATCCTTGTTGATATCATCATTCTTAATATTGCATAACTCGTTGACTCTCATTGCTGTATCAGCCAATAACATGATTATAAGTTTATTTCTTGCTGACTTATACTTAGAAAAACTTCGTGGTTTTTTTATTTTTCTATATTTAACTTCATCCGCAACCTCAATCATTTTCAATACTTCATCATCTGTGAATGTTTTGATTATAACTTTGTTTTCTTTGAAAAATTTAACTTTTTCAGTTGGGTTGACTTCCAGATATTCTTCTTCATTTAAGAATACAAAAAATGCACGGATAACTTTTAAATGAGTATTTATGTAAGATTCTTTTCTTCCTTTTTGTTTTTGTGCTATCAAAAAATTTCTAATGTGTAAAGCTTTTATTTTTTCAATTTCGTCAATTTTTTTTGAGTCCAAAAAATCTTTGAAAAGTTTCAACATTTTCTTATATCTCTTGATAGTTCCATCTGCCAAGTTTCTTGACTCGCAATTAAAAATAAATTCATCAATGTAATCTTGAATTAAATCCATAAAAAATACCCCTTATTTTTGTTTTAATTTCAAACAATAAAGAGTATTTTTTATATTAAATTCAGTCTAATTTTTAGCTGTTAGATACCAAACTAAATTGATACTTTTTCAACTAAAAATGCAAGTGATTAACAAGATACACTGACAAACCCAGTTATACCAAGGTCTCAA
>NZ_BCVN01000074.1 GCF_001591765.1 Pseudolactococcus raffinolactis NBRC 100932
TTTAGCACTCAATGTCAGACTAAGCTGTCAACTCCTTGATGTTCCTGAATCAAGTTATTATGAACGGATTAACCGACATCCATCTAAAACTCAATTAAGGAGACAATACCTGTCACTCAAAATTTCTCAACTCTTCAATGCTAACCGAGCAATCTATGGTGCTCCTAAAATTCATCATCTCCTACTTAAACAAGGGGAAAAGTCGGGTTAAAACTGGTACAGAAGCTAATGAAGCAGCTTCAACTCAAGTCTGTAGTCATTAAGAAATTTAAGCCTGGATACTCACTAAGTGATCACATCAATCGAAAAAATCTCATACAGACTGAACCTACAAAGAAAAATAAGGTTTGGTCAACCGACATTACTTATATTCCTACTCAACAAGGATGGGCTTATCTCTCAACCATTATGGATCGTTATACTAAAAAAGTCATTGCTTGGGATTTGGGCAAGCGAATGACTGTAGAATTAGTGCAAAGAACTTTAAATAAGGCCATTAAATCACAAGACTATCCAGAAGCTGTTATTCTTCATTCTGACCAAGGAAGCCAGTATACGAGTCTAGAGTATGAAGAGTTGCTTAAGTATTATGGGATGACTCACTCTTTCAGTCGAAGGGGATACCCTTATCATAATGCCAGTCTTGAATCTTGGCATGGACATTTAAAAAGAGAGTGGGTGTATCAATTTAAATATAAGAACTTTGAAGAAGCCTATCAGAGTATTTTCTGGTACATCGAAGCCTTTTATAATTCAAAACGAATCCATCAAAGTTTAGGGTATCTTACACCTAATCAATTTGAAAAGGTAAGTGCTTAAAATAAATAGATTAAAATTCTACGTTTGTTACTCTAAAAATTTGACTTAACGTCATCCTTAGACTTATTTGACTCGGTGCTTTTATCTAAATAAAAAACTATATAATTGAAGTCACTTACTAAAAAAGCCTCATAATAGAGGCTTTTATTTCTCACGATTTATCTAGAAATTTATTTAACTCTAGCTTCTTTATCTGTATTGTCTTCTACTTTGTCTTTTACTTTGTCTTTTACTTTATCAACTTGTTCAGAGGTGAATTTCCCAGTTGTTTGAGCCGCACTATTCACTCGATCTTGAATACTTACATCATCTTCTTTTTGTTGCTCTTTCGTTTTAATATCTGTGACTGTTACGTTAACTTCAACAACTTCCAATTCTGTCATTGCCGCAACCTCTTTACGAATGACTTCTTTAATTTTTTCATAAATATCAGGCACACTCTTACGATATTCTGTAACTACTTTCAAGTCTACTGCAACCTGTGTTTTCCCAACTTCTACGTCAACACCTGTTGTAACATCATCAGTATTAATAAGTTTTCCTGTTAAGTTTGAGAAGAACCCACCTTCTACGGAAAGAAGTCCATCCACTGATTCTAATGCTAGTCCTACAATCTTTTGCACAACTTTATCTTCATAAGTCAAAGCTCCCTTAATTTCTGGTTGGGTTTCCTTTGTTTTAGGAGTTTCTTTTTCTGCCATTGTTCCAAATGCCTTCATGTTTTCTTGTACCATAATATTCTCCTTTTATAATGTTATTTACGATCTATAAATTGATCAATGATTCCTGATTTTTTTAAGAATAGACCAATATAAATTCCTAATCCAATTAAAAATAAAACCAGAATCATTTTCCAAAATCCAATAGTGAAGATACACACAGCAATGAGTGCACCTACGATTGCCCCTATAATTGGGTATCGATTTTTTTCGAAATAATCCATTGATCCCTCCTACATAACACGCTGGCGTTTAGGGTTATCATCTTTACTTAATGTATTGACTTTTACTTTAAGTTTAACCGTATGTTCCAATCCAAAGAAACTTTTTAACCCTTCAATGATTTCCTGTTCCAGAACTTGGGCTTTTTGGGCCACTTCAACTCGAGGAACAATCTCACCCTTTATATCAATTTTTATCTTATTTTTAAAAAGTGAAACAGCGATTTTTGAGTTTTTAAGGTAATCATTTTCTTTTACTTTTTCACCTACAAATCCTTCAATGGCCGACTTCTTCAAAGTTAAAACTCCATTATTTGAAGTGAGTTGTACATCCATATAGGTTCGAGGATAAAAAAGGACTACAATCAAGGCGATAATTAATATGACTGTTAAAACGATGTTCCCCCAAAACAAATAATCTATCATATATTTACCTATGAAGGGAATGTGACTAGAGGTTGTTGTTATCCAATCATATTCCATGAAATTATAATAATCCCACGTCATTGGTAGAACAAGCGTAAGTAAAAGGAGATCAAGGACAATGAGTATTATTTTCTTTCCAGTTGCCAAAACTCCTCCTTTCTAGATCCTAAGATCTATTAATTCATTTTAGATAGGACGAAAGATACAACAGCAACCACAATCACTGCACCAACAATGGATGGTATTAATGCCATGCCAGCAAGCGAAGGTCCCCAAGTTCCAAGTAAGGCTTGACCTACAAAAGATCCAACTAACCCCGCTGAGATATTAGCAATCCATCCCATTGAACTTCCCTTATTTGTAATCGCACCAGCGATTAATCCGATTAATGCACCAACAATTAATGACCAAATCATAAGCCACCTCTTTCTAAAGATTATAATATGCTCTTTACTGTAGTTTAGCACTTTTAAAAAGCGTATTCAAGAGATGTGATTCATTTTTTTAATTTACTAACCCAATAATTATAGCACTTCAAATAACTAAGAAAATAAAAAAAGCCAGCATTTGCTGGCACTTATGTTTAAGGTACTCCATTATAACACATCTCTCTATTTTTGACCTTAAGACTATCTATATGGTATTACCT
>NZ_BCVN01000075.1 GCF_001591765.1 Pseudolactococcus raffinolactis NBRC 100932
TAAAAAAAGACGCCCAAAATCAGGATAAGCCCGATGCCAATCACGAGTTTCACGTGTTCTTTTAACTGTGCGATTATTGTTTGCCAATTCATATTTTCACCTCACTTATATATACGCAAAAAATCCCCGTTTGTCACAGGGATTTTGCTTATTTTTTAAGATTTTGAATAAATTGCTTAAAGATTTTTTCATCGGAATAACTTAAAACATTCTTGGCGTAAATATGTTCGCCGAATTTGGCCACGAACACAAGCGCAACCAGCTGCAAGGCCAGCGCGATATAAGCTTGTGTCAACGTCGACATTTCCATGGCCAAACGGCCCGGCATCAAGGTTGGCGAAACAAAAGGCAGATAACTCAAGATTTTGATCACGATATTATTGGGTACATTGGCCCCAAAAATACTGGCCATATAGCCAACCAAAGAAAGATAAGAAATCGGCGCGATGGCTTGCTGAACCTGACTTTGGTCATTAACCAAACTAGCGATAATCGCTGTCAAGAAGAGGTAAGCCATGAGTCCCACGATCAACATCAAGACCGCATAGACCAAGAAACTCATATCGACGCCACCGACCATGCCCTTGACGCTTTCGACCATGTCGTTGCCTTTTAGGGCAATGGCTGCAGCCACCCCTAAGATGACATAAAAAACGATATGGGTCAGAACCAATAAACCAATCCCTAGGATTTTACCAAAATATTGGACTTTGGTGCTGGTTGCTGCTAGCAAGGTCTCCATAATCCGATTGGATTTTTCATTGGCAATCTCTTGCGCCAACATATTAGAGTAAATCATCAGCAACATGAAGATAACGATGGCCACACCAAGAGAAACGAGAGAGTTGGCCGCATTTTTAGCCTCACCCCCACTCGATTCCCCTTTTTTGCTCAGAGTTTTCATGGTCAGATCAGCAGGCGTTTGCAGACTAATCAATTCCTCAGGACTTAATTTGAGATGCGTGGCTTTTTCTGCTAGTTCAATCTGTGACAAGGCTGTTTTAACCGTCGTCTCATTGAATTTTGTCGTGCTATCCGTCGACGCCACTAAGGTATATTTACCATCTTCTTTGACGAGATAGCCATCTATTTTCTCATCCAATATCTTTTGCTTGGCCGTTTTGACATCCGCCACGGCTGAGATTTTAGCGTCTAAGACTTTATCGGTTTTAAGGGTTTGAACCAGAGCTGCATTGTCAACAACAGCCAATCGGGCCGGTGAATCATCACTCGTCTTAGCAATTACGAAACCAATGATTAACCCAACCAATGGCAATAAGAGTGGCGTCAACACCGTCAACCAGAAACTTGGTGTTTTAATTTTTGTCCGGTAAACTTGTCCTGCGACTAATTTCATTTGTTTAAACATTTTCAGCGACCTCCTTACGGAAAATTTCATCGAGCGTTGGTGGGGCTTGCACAAAGGCTTGCACATAGCCAGATTGGCTAACACGTGTAAAAATCTCCCGACCGACGGCTGCATCACTGACATGAATCATGCGACCAGCACCCTGTTTCTCAATCGTCTGAACACCTGAAATCGCTGACAATTCCGCATCTGGCACATCGCTTTCCACATAAACTTGCGTGCGACCAAAACTATCCCGAATCCTATAAATATCGCCTTGAAAGACAACTTTACCTTTTTTAAGCATAGTCACCTGATCACTGAGCAACTCTACCCCACTCATATTATGGCTGGAGAAAATAATCGCTGCACCATTTGCCTTGAGCGTTTTGATTTCCGACATCAGGAGACTGGTATTGACTGGGTCGAGGCCAGTAAAGGGTTCATCCAAAATCAGAAAATCAGGGCGGTGAATCAAGGTCGCCATGAACTGCACTTTTTGCGCATTCCCTTTGGAAAGGGTCTGCACTTTGTCCGTGATTTTTCCGACAACTTCTAACTTTTCCATCCAACGCACGAGCTCATCTCTTGCCTCAGACCGTTTCATGCCATGGAGCTCAGCAAAATACAAGATCTGTTCTTCAATCGTCAATTTTTGATAAAGGCCACGCTCTTCAGGTAGAAAGCCTATTTTTTGCTTAATCTCCTGGGTAATAGGCGTGCCCTGCCATGTAATCTGGCCGCTATCCGGTTTAATAAAATCCAAAATCATCCGAAAAGTTGTCGTCTTCCCAGCACCATTTTGACCAATCAGCCCCATAATCTCGCCCGGCTTGACGGTCATGTCTAGCTGATCAACAGCGATTTTATCACCAAATTGTTTGGTGAGGTTTTCTAGTTTTAACACATCTACTCTCCTCTTAATTCTAGTCATTTACCACATACTGCATGACATCTTTCCCCGACAGACCATTTCATCACTTATAATAACAATTCAATTTTATCACAATTTTCTGAAGATACCAGACTTTAACTGGCTGATCCTCTTATTTTCTAATGCGATAGGCAAGATAGAGGACAAACAGTGCGAGTAAACCAACAATGTAAGCTACTGGTATGGTCACTGTTTCCTCATTTATTGAAAATATGACGATACCACAACATAAAATCAGCGACACAAGGCCAATATGTGACAAAGCCTGTTGATGACTTTGCTTTTTACGTTCATCTGTTGCTTCAATTCTTTTGGCATGCAATTTTTCGGGGCTTTTAACCTGTCGATAAACTTCTAAAGCAGAGCTGATGATGGCGATGAAGAAAGGAATCGTAAACCAGAAAACTCTGAAGAACCTAGACACTTCCCCATAAGGAGAGCTTGTATTGAGAAAGACATAGGTTAGCACAGCTATACCCAATAATATAAA
>NZ_BCVN01000076.1 GCF_001591765.1 Pseudolactococcus raffinolactis NBRC 100932
AAATCTTTACGAATTTTGATTTGGTATCTATAGCAATATGATTTTTGTAGCCATCACTATTAGTTATACGAAAAAGGAGAGATATGGCTACTTAGACAGAACTTTTTGAGGATAAAAATGTTCAAATTGTTGTCCGTTGCAAAGAAAGTTTCAAGAATGAAGTGAAGTTTTTGGCAAAAGAAAATGGACTTGTTTTATCTAATTACATCAAATATTTGTTAGCGCAGGAACTAAAGAAAGCAAAAAAATAAAAGGCTTGTGGTAGCCTTTTATTTGGGAGGTTTTTATGAAAAAATATTTTAGGGTAATTCTATTATAGTATGATTGCCTTAAATCAAAGTTAATTGCTTGTTGATATTATGATATAATATCACTTGTAGAAAAGTTAAGATGGTAGCCCTAAAACCAATAAAATTTGGAGGTGGTGCTATGAAGATTATTTTTAGTTGACCTCTTAGAGAGGGTTTATGTCAGTTTTTCAAGCGATAAGCCTGATGATTGCTTTTGCAATGTTAGTCTTAAAACTTAACGACAAAAACAAAAAATAATTCGTCTTCAACTTTAGCGAGTTGACGAATTATTTTGAACACTTGCTACCGTCTTAAACGGTTCTATAGAGAACGTGTTTGCGCACGTTCTTTTTTTTTACTTTATACCTACATTATACTGATATAAAGTAAATTAGTCAACAAAGATATTTTGTCGCCAAACTTCAGGCACGTCGATCAATAACCAAGAACAGAATTAGGCGACAGATTTTAAACGTCGCCATGTTTCCAAACCTGCAGGCTGATTCCGGGTTTACATTTTGGCGACAATGGCTACCTCTTGACCTCTTTATTTTTGATAGTATCATTTTCTCGATCTCTAACATTTTCTTTGACACCCTGATAGGTTTTATATTTCTCAACAATGTCATGAAATTGTTCATTTAACACTTGTCTTTCAAATTTCACTTCCTCGATAGTTTTATTTAGATCACCTCTCTTAGTCGATTTATCAATTTTTAAGTCTGATAGGATTGCTTCAGAAGTTTCAACTTTTCTCAAATCATCAGAACTGAGACCATCAATTGCACTGATGATTTTGTTCAGACAAGAAATTTTTTCATCTAAAACAGACAGTTCTTTTTCTGTTTCATGAACCTGTTTTTCAAATTGTTTTTTCAAATCTGAAAACTGTTGACCAGTTGAAACACCTTTTAAAGAGAGATACTCAAAATCTTTGATGATCTGATCAAGTTTTGATATATATTGATTTTTGTGAAGCACTAAATGCTGATTATCATGAGACAATTGCTTGGCAACTATGTTACCAGTCATAAATTTATTTTTAGTCGCATCATCAGAATTTGTGAAATAGAAAAAATCTTTTTTCTTGATAAAAATATTATAGTTACCATCATTAAGTTTATTGACTTGGTGTGAGGGCACTAATAAAGATTTTTAGTTCGTGTTGATTCTTCCTTTTGTAACTTTAATGTTGCATCTGATAATTTCTTTCTCTTATCAGCCATTTTTTTATTAATGTCAGCTTTATCTGAAAGAACTCTTACAAGTTCTTTCAGATAAAGCTCAATTTGACGTGCTTTTGTTTTTAACATAGAAGCAGAAGTATTTTTTGTAATACTTCTTTGTGTTGTACCAATTTTGTTTGTTTTATCAGCTTCTTTTTTTACTAAGTCAGCCATCTTTTTATCTAATGATGCCATATCTTTATTTAGCTGATTTACTGTTCTTTGTGCTTGTTCAACGCTCATTTAGTAACCTCCGTATTTTGATTACTCTTTCATTATAACAAAGAATGGAGCTATATTAGTATTTTATTAGCCCAAGGCGTAGACATTGAAGTTATTGTTAAACAAGTAGGACATAAAAACAGTACTCAAATCAGAGAAACTTATGGTCATATACTTAGGGAGACATTGGACGCTGGCAATGATAAAATCAAGAAAATTATGGGTAGTTTTGGGAAAAATATAAAAGAAAAGGCTCTACACCAACGTGCAGAGCCTTTTTTTGATGCCCCCTGCAGGGCTTGAACCTGCGACCCATGGATTAAGAGTCCACTGCTCTACCAACTGAGCTAAGAAGGCAATTTATTAAGAGAAAAAGCATTTCTCACCAGTTCATTATACCTCAAATACAACAGAAAATGCAAGAATAAACTCAAACAAATCAAATATAGTTTTTTGAAGACTTTTTACCAAGAATTCATAGCATAAAAGACTTACAACCATGAGGTTGTGATCTGAAATCTAACAAAGACATCACACCAACATAGGAAAGTTTTTTTGCGTTTTTGGCTGTGAGGTCGAGGCAGCTAAAGCGAAGCAACCTTGGGGTTGTGAGCTGAAAGCTAACGAAGAAATCGCAGTCAAAAACGCAAAAAAACACTGATTGAATGCCGTTACTCACTCAAGTATTGAACCCGCTGTTAATGTTAAACAGGTGGGCGTCTCGCTCTTACTGAAGCAGCTTCCATCTAAAATGGCTTGCACGCTGTAAGATGTCTCAAAGACTCCCGAGGTAATACGATTTAGTCGGTCAAAAATGTGAGCAAGTTCGCACATTCCAGTGCTTTTCTTTATATTTATATAATAGCATGCTTCTATCTTTTTTGCAAACCTAAAGATAGAATACGCTTTCTTTTTTTGTGAACTATTTTA
>NZ_BCVN01000077.1 GCF_001591765.1 Pseudolactococcus raffinolactis NBRC 100932
TTTACTAATTGGTACCCAAAGCTCCATTTCATAATTGGGATCATGAATATCATTTTCGGTATATACTTCAAAATCTGGTAAACCTGAATGTTTGTAGTCATTTTCTGGGAAAAATTCTTCAAGCAGATATTTCCATGCCTGATGAATGGAATCAGGGACTGATCCTTTAACTGGAACTACTGCATACTCAGTTTCTTTAACTTCTAAGATATCAAGTCCTAAATTTCTAGCTTTAGCGTCATCCAAGACGTTATATCCCGCCATATAATTAATCTTATCATTTCCCTCATTCTCATAACAAACACCTAATGATTGACCATTTCCAAAACTTTCTAATTGTTCAAAACTATATTTACTATATAATTCATCCCATGTACTCGGACATTGATTAGAATCAATGTTTTCTTTTAATACGCCAGCTACTTTGAATGATGGCTTTGTTTCGATTTTAATATTCATTTGACTTCCTCCTATTACTTTTAAAGCTAATTTCATTTTAGGAAATAAATTATAGTTTTTCCCTTTTCGAACTTCTGAGGGTGAATTACCATGAAACTTTTTGAAAGCAAAACTAAAAGCATCAGCTGAATCATAATTATATTTCAAAGCAATATCAATTACTTTTTGATCAGTATTCAACAGATCATCTACAGCTAGTGTAAGTTTTCTATTTCTCAAGTATTCTGCCAAAGTAATTTCTGATAGAATCGAAAAAATTCTACTAAATAGTGGATAGGAATAACCTGATATGTTTTGAAATTTTTTAAGTTCAACTTCCGATGTAAGTGTACTTTCTAAATAGTCGATGGTTTTGTTAAATTGATGCATCATTTTTATCACCTCTCACATAGGAGTTTATCATATAAATAAATTGGAAACCCAATAATTTTAGTACAAAAAAACTGTAAGCTGAACATTTGTTTTTTGAATATGATTTGTCAAATTAAGTTAGAATAAAATGCTTCTTGTACATAGCTCAAAAATATCTCAATTGGTGTTCTGTAATTCAATGATTTTCTTGGAATATGATTACGTTGATTGCTGACACTGGAAATAAATGTCTGATTCACTTCTCTAAAATCCATTGATTTCGGCAGTCCATTACGACGCAGAATCCCGTTAGAATTCTCGTTTAATGGGCGTTGAGAAGGTGTTCCAGGGTCCGCAAAATATATATCAATATCATGTTGGTTACTAATGGCTTTCCAGTTAGAAAATTCTTTTCCACAGTCAAACGTAATAGATTTAAAGAAGTTTTTAGGGAAGCGAGAAAACCATTGATTAAGGGCAGTTTCAATATCTAATGCCTTACGGCCGTTGGGTTTAATCGTGATAATTACTTTAGATAATCTTTCAACTAAAGTAATGACGGCACTTTTATGATGAATGCCAACGATCGTATCACCTTCAAGGTGACCAAACTCAGAATTGAAATCAGGATAATTATCAGGTCTATCATGGATTGAGCGCTGATATTGTTGTTTTCCCCGTTTTTCCTGATGGCCATTGGGTTTTCTTTTACCTTTCATCGGTAGTGTGTCAATATCAAATATTCCTTTAGAAAATAAACGATAAAGTGTTCTCATACCGCATGAAACAGGCCTTTCTTTTCGCCCGATAATGACGTCAGGCGTCCAACCAAGAGTGACTTTCTCTTTAATGTAATCTACTTCATGAGCAGGTAATTGAATGACTTTTCTACCACATTTTTTCTTATTTTCTTTATACTGGTGCCAATAATCAAGAGCAGTCTTGCCTTGCTTGAACTTATTGACTACATTATAAATAGTTTGTATAGCACGTCCCATTCGGTTAGCGATTTCAACCGGTTTATTATGTTGAAGATAATATGATTCTATCATTGTCAGTTCGTCTATGGTAAGATGTTTGTAGGTCATTTATGGTTACACTCCTTTGTTTTCTTTCGTCGGAAATACAATTTGAGTGTACCATAAATGCCTTTTTATTTTTCTAACTTAATTTTACAATTCGCGTCTTTAAAAAAACGGTAGATAATAATCTTTTTCTTTGCTTTGTAAACGGTTTTATGTTATTACTATAGTATAGATTAATTATTAGAATTAGTCTAATTAAGAACAAGGAGGACTTTCTAATGACATTCGATTATAAAGATCATGGCAAAGAAAAATTTATCGTTAACATTGAGGATTATACCAAAGAAAACGAGAATTACCGTACAACAATTTGGACTGGTGAAAAACTTCAGGTTACATTAATGGCTATTGAACCCGGTGACGATATTGGTTTAGAAGTACACATGGGTATCGATCAATTCCTCCGTATCGAAGAAGGTAAAGGTTTATGCCAAATGGGAGATGCCGAAGATAATCTTACATTTGAACAAGAAGTTTCAGATGATGATGTAATTTTAGTACCTGCTGATACTTGGCATAATGTAACCAATATTGGTGACAAACCTCTGAAAATTTACTCAATTTATGCAGGTCCTGATCATGTCCCTGGTACAGTACATAAAACGCATGAGGAAGCTAAAAATGATCCTAATGAAGACTAATTTTAGTTATATGATTTGTCAAATTAA
>NZ_BCVN01000078.1 GCF_001591765.1 Pseudolactococcus raffinolactis NBRC 100932
AGTTAAAATACCACCATTCGCAAACCAATCAATTCCGATTCTTGGTATTTGACCTTTTAGTGGATTGAATGAACCACTAAGTGAAAAGTGTGGTAATGGAATATGTGGGATGCTAATACTTGGGAATTTTAAACTAAAATTAAACAAACCCTTTATTTTGTCAATGATATTTGATACTGTGTTTTTAGCTGCTTCAATTGGGTTTGTAATAGCAGATTTAATACCGTTCCAAATTCCAGTCACGGTTGATTTCAAACCATTAAAGATATTTGAGACTGTGTTTTTCACGCCATTTACCGCACTTGAAACCGTATTTTTAATTCCGTCCCAAATGCCTGACATGAAATCCTTGATTCCGTTGAATACATTGCTTGTCGTGTCTTTGATGCCCTGCCAAATTCCTTTAACAAAATCAGCAATTGATTGACAAACATTGCTGATAGTTTCCTTCATGCTATTCCATACATTGCCCGCCATTTCTTTCATGCCATCCCACAGCCCACCAAGCCATTTGACGAATCCATCCCAAACACCTTTCAACCAATCCACGATAGCGCCCCAGTTCGTGATGATCACGACCAATAAGGCAATAACTGCTATTACCGCAAGGATAATAAGCAAGAATGGTGCTAAGGCAATATCTAGCGCTGTCTGTGCAACTGCTAGGGCTGCAATCACGGGGATAAGCAAAGTAAATACTGCTATAAGCCCCATTACAACTTCAATAAAAAGTTTGACTGGTTCAGGTAAATCAGTAAATGCCTTAGCCATATCAGCCAGAAAATCCATCACTGGTTGCAATGAGTTCAAAATATCGGTGCCGACTTCACTCAAACTCGCACTTAATTCGTTCCAACTAGACTGCCATTTTTGGGCGGGGTCTTTCTTTGTCGCTTCATCCATCGTTCCACCGACATTTTTGAACCCATCATTAACTTTATTTAGCCCTAAAAAACCTTTTACGCCCATATCTTCAAATTGAGAACCCAATTTTGTTAATGCTTCTTGTTGTTCAGCGGGACTCATTTTTTTCATTTCTGACTGAACACTTGACATCACATCAGATACTGTTGCGTTTCCGTTTTTATACTCGTTGAACATATTTTGAGTCTCAGCAGACATGCCAGAAATCATTTCTTCATAATCGCCAGCTGCCAGCTTTTTACTGAACTCGACCATTGAATCTGCGATCAAATCCGTGTTTTTAACACCGTTTTTCAAGCCTGAATCTAACATTGCAAAAAATTCTTCTTGTGAATACCCTGCTTCTTTGACCGTTCCGCTATATTCGACAATCGTATCAGTGAAGTCATTGCTTGCGTTTAACCCATTTTTGTAACCAGATGCTATCATGTCAAAAGCTTCTTGATTGGACACACCGAAGGCTTTTACGAGGTAGTCGGCAGCTTTTATGTTCTCTGTGTATTCTGTCCCTGTGCGTTTACTCAACGCAACAACTTGTGAAGTTATCTTTCCAAGATCCTCATTGTTCAGGTCTTTAAAAGTATTTTTCATCAATACTGTTGCCTGTGTGGCTTCATCAATGCTATCTGTTACACCAGATTTGAATACATCAACCGCAACGCCTTTCAAGCTCTCCATTTCAGCTTTTGATAAATTTGTATTGGCTGCGATCGTCCCAAAACTAGATTGAAACTCTAGTGCTGTGTCTTTTGCGTGATTGCCTAACTCTACAATCTTATCACCTACGGCACTAATGATTTCGCCAGCTTCCGCCATGTTTCCGCTGTTAATTGCATCTGTCATGTCGTCCAATGAATTTTCTGCGTCTTTTGCTTTTGGTGAAATTTCTTGTAATTCAGATTTTACTTGGTCTAATGAATTACCTGATTTAACAGAATCAAGTGTTGACTTGAACTTTGAGATATCAGTATCAGCGCCCAAGGCTTCTTTACCGATTTTGTTCAAAGCTATTTCTAATTGGTCACTTGTAGCTGTACCATTTCTGATTGCATTGACTAGCCTAGTTCCCAAAACATCTGCAAAATCATCAACTGATTTTCCACTTGCTTCAAAAAAAGTGTTTAATCTATCAGTATTCTGACCTAGTTTCTGTTGCTCCGATTGTAAGCCACTCAACTGTGACTTGTATGAGTTTAGACTTTGTTCGGTTTGCGCTACTTCTCTTGCAAATGCTCTATACTGCTCTTCACCAATATTACCTGACTTAAACTGCTGTTCAACCTGTGACTGTGCTGATTTCAATTGGTCTAATTTAGTTGAGGTATTTTCAATACTATCTGTCAATAACTTTTGCTTTTGTGCTACTAACTCAGTATTTGACGGATCAAATTTAAGTAGCTTATTTACTTCTTTTAACTCACCATTTAGCTTGACGCTAGTACTATCAACTGTTTTCAAGGCTTTCTGCAAGCCTGTTGTATTACCATCTAGCTCAATAGTAATGCCCTTTATGTTTTTGTTA
>NZ_BCVN01000079.1 GCF_001591765.1 Pseudolactococcus raffinolactis NBRC 100932
CGTCAAGATACCACCGTTGGCAAACCAATCAATGCCGATTGACGGTATTTGACCTTTTAACGGGTTAAACGAACCACTAAGTGAAAAGTGTGGTAATGGAATGTGGGGTATAGAGATATCAGGGAATTTAAGTTTAAAGTTAAACAGACCCTTGATTTTGTCAATGATTCCTGAAACAACATTTTTAGCAGCTTCGATCGGAGTTGTAATCATGCTTTTTATACCATTCCAAGCGCTTGAAGTAATATTTTTAATGCCTTCCCATATGTTGCTTATCGTGTTTTTCACACCATTAACCGCATTTGAAACCATGTTTTTTATACCATCCCAAATCGAACTCATGAAATCCTTGATGCCTTGCCATATATTACTTGTTGTGTCTTTGATTCCTTGCCAGATTCCCTTAACAAAATCTGCGATTGATTGACATACATTGCTTATAGTATCCTTCATGCCATTCCACACATTGCCAGCCATTTCTTTCATGCCATTCCACAAACCAGCCAGCCATTTGACGAATCCATCCCAAACACCTTTGAGCCAGTCAACGATAGCGCCCCAGTTCATGATGATCACGACCAATAAGGCAATAACTGCAATGACCGCAAGGATAATCAATAAAAATGGTGCTAAGGCAATGTCTAACGCTGTTTGTGCAACTGCTAGGGCTGCAATCACGGGGATAAGCAAAGTAAATACTGCTATAAGCCCCATTACAATTTCAATAAAAAGTTTGACTGGTTCAGGTAAATCCGTAAATGCTTTAGCCATATCAGCTAAGAAATCCATCACTGGTTGTAGTGAGTTAAGAATATCAGTACCGACTTCTGACAGGCTCGAACTTAATTCATTCCAACTCGACTGCCATTTTTGAGCTGGGTCTTTCTTTGTCGCTGAATCCATTGCTCCTTCAACATTTTTAAACCCATCATTGACTTTATTTAGCCCAAGAAAACCTTTTACGCCCATATCTTCAAATTGAGAACCCAATTTTGTTAATGCTTCTTGTTGTTGTGCGGGACTCATTTTTTTCATTTCTGACTGAACACTCGTCATGACATCACTAACTGTTGCGTTTCCGTTTTTATATTCGTTAAACATATTTTGAGTCTCTTGAGACATACCAGAAATCATTTCTTCATAATCGCCAGCTGCCAACTTTTTACTGAATTCGACCATGCTGTCTGCGATCAAATCCGTGTTTTTAACACCGTTTTTCAAGCCACTATCCAACATTGAGAAAAATTCTTCTTGGCTATATCCCGCTTCTTTGACTGTTCCGCTATATTCAACAATTGTGTCGGTAAAGTCATTACTTGCGTTTAACCCATTTTTGTAACCAGCAGCAAGCATGTCAAAAGCTTCTTTGTTTGATACACCGAATGCTTTCATGAGGTAATCAGCGGCTTTTATGTTATCGGTATATTCGGTATTAGTCCTTTTGCTTAAGGCAATAACTTGTTCAGTTATCTTGCTCAAATCCTCATTGTTCAAGTCTTTGAAAGCATTTTTCATTATAATTGTCGCATTTGTAGCTTCATCAATTGAATCCGTCACACCAGATTTGAATACATCAACCGCTACACCTTTAAGGTTCTCCATTTCGGATTTACTTAGGTTCGTGTTGGCTGCGATCGTCCCAAATGAACTTTGAAATTCTAGCGCTGTATCTTTAGCGTGATTCCCCAATTCTACAATCTTATCACCTACGGCTGAAATGATTTCGCCAGCCTGCGCCATGTTTCCGCTGTTAATTGCATCCGTCATGTCGCCAAGGCTGTCTTCTGCACCTTTTGCTTTTGGTGAGATTTCTTGAAGTTCAGTTTTTACTTGATCAAGTGAATTACCATTTTTAACGCTGTCTAAAGTCGACTTGAATTTATTGATATCCACATCAGCGCCTAGTGCTTCTTTACCAATTTTGTTTAACGCAATTTCTAATTGGTCTGAGGTTGCTGTACCATTCTTGATTGCGTTGACTAGCCTAGTGCCTAGAACATCTGCAAAATCATTAACTGATTTACCTGATGCCGAAAAGTAAGTGTTTAATCTATTTGTGTTCTGACCAAGTTTTTCTTGTTCAGCTTGCAATCCACCTAGTTGTGATTTGTAGCTATTTAAACTCTGTTCCGTCTGCGCAACTTCACGCCCAAAAGCTCTGTACTGTTCTTCGCCGATGTTGCCTGATTTGAATTGTGCTTCAACTTGGCTTTGTGCTGATTTCAATTGGTCTAATTTAGTTGAGGTATTTTCAATTGAATCTGTCAATAACTTTTGCTTTTGTGCTACTAACTCAGTATTTGATGGGTCAAACTTAAGCAACTTATTAACTTCTTTTAACTCGCTGTTAAGCTTGACGCTAGTACTATCAACTGTTTTCAAGGCTTTCTGCAAGCCTGTTGTATTACCGTCTAGCTCAATTGTTATGCCTTTTATGTTCTTATTT
>NZ_BCVN01000080.1 GCF_001591765.1 Pseudolactococcus raffinolactis NBRC 100932
TTAGATAAGGCAATTCTGGTGCTTGACCAACGCTAAAAGCTTGATATTGGATAGGTATTTCTAACTGTTCCAATTCAGCTTTAAATTCCATTAAATTCATTTAGCCACCTTTGATTGCCCTTTCTACTTTATTCTCGAATTTCTTGATAGCTTCTTGTTCAGCAATCGAAATATGAGGTTGTGCCTTGGTACGCCCGCCATTCCTTTTTGCGTGTCCTTTTTCTGTCAGGTGTGTTAATCCTGCGTCAGTTGCGTTGTGAATAACATAGCTTGTACCATCTTTTTTCTTTCGCCAACCTTTAGCATATTTACCCCTGCGACCAGTAGGACTATTAACCTTAAGCATGTTAACTGTTTCATCAGCTACATCAGATTTGATTTCATCTAGTTGTTGCACAATTTCACTGGTGTATTCAGACAATGCTTGTGCAATTTCGTTTGCTATATCTTGCATCATACACCGCCTTTTTTCGCTTTCAACTTCAATTCAAGTTGCTCGTTGCTGATTTTATAAGTGTTTATAACTTGATATGTCAATCCGTCAATCTTAACCAACTGTTCATTTGAATACTCAAAAGCATGAATAACAATAATCTTAGTCAACTCAATATTGCTCTGCCCTGCGTAGTATAATTCAGCTCGTGAAATAGGCTTTTCAAAAGCTAATAGCTCAGTTTGTTTATATTGGATTATCTTATTAATCTTGCCTTTTTCTTGAACATAGCCATCTTCTGCAAGTAGTGAAACTTCTAAATCCCACATCAGACACCTCCATATTTAACCATGAGGTTTCTCAGCCTATATTCTAGGTTTCTAGGCAATGTACCCGCACCCTTGTTTTCGTATCTGAAACAAGAATAATCAACGATAAACATGAGGTGTTCAGCGTTTTCAAAGTCTAGCTTAATGCGTTTTTGAATTTCTAATTCATCAGCAACTGACTTAATAATCACTTTCAATAATTCATCACGAACACTAGACTTATACCCCAATGTCGCTTTGACCAAGCCCAAAACCTTATCTTCAATAGTTTCAGTCATTGGCTACCTCCTCCTCATCAACAATACAAATAAGAGGTTGCCCCCTCATGTTGTTTGATGAAAGAAGTTCTTCGATTCTAACTTTTTTTGTCCGTCCCTTAAAAGGGTATTTATCGTTTGTTCGATAAATATGTTTAGTTTCTTTACATGTAAAATCTACTAACACTTGATATTTCATTTTTTTCTCCTTTCGATTAAAAATAAAAGAGGTTGCCCTCTTTATTTAATATACTTGATTAACCTTGGGCAGGTGTAGCTGTGATAGTCACAACTGCAAATGCTTCAGCTTTAGTTGCTTTACCATCGTAAAATCCTACACCTTTAAATACTGTGTTGTCGCTAGTGAATTGTACTTCTGTAGATGATTCAACACGAATTTCTGAGCGTTGAGCAAGTAAGAATTGTTTGAAGTCACCGAACACGATTGTGTTATCGTCAGCATAAGCAGAAAGCACAACTCGGAAAGGCAATGCGTATGAACCTGTCAGTACACCGTTTGCTGCGACCGCCAAAGTTTTAGGCACGATTTTTGAGTAGTAAGTCGCACGATTCATGACCGCAATAACTTCACCGCCAGTTCCGTCTGTATCAACTTTAGCCAATTTAGCAATCAAATCAGTGATAGTTCCGTCACTTGTCACTTTGTTAGCTGTCGGTGCTGAAACTACAACACCAGTTGGCTGTTTAGTTCCTGTACCTTTAAGGATTGCTTTGTCAAGGGCTTTTGCAATCGCTTTAGCCAAACGATCTTCAACATGTGACGCAAGGTTAATTAATGAATTTTCAATAATGATATTCGGTACTGCTACATATCCGCCAAGTCCGAACCCATCAAGCTCAACACCGTCAAGTTTATCTTCAAGCTCATCAAGTGCTTTCTTGCCGACTTCAAACCAAATTGCCTCAGGAATATCACCTGCAATAACCGCACGACCTGTACCACCGATTTTCTCAACTGTTACTTCATTAATAAGTGTTGAGTAATCACCTAGTTTAGACTCAATACGGTCAATAACTTCGGTAGGTACTACCTTTTCAGCACCTGTTAGTGAGCGTTTTTCAACCATTGCATTTGCGATATTTTGATAGAATGAACGAACATTTTCAATTTGCAAAGATTCACGAATTGTCATTACATCTGCGTTGTTTCTAGTTTGTACTTTTTTAGCCATTTTTCTTTTTTCTCCATCTTCTTTTTCTTCATTGTCGGGTTGTTCATCTTCGATTTTAGCCAATTCAGCTTCTAAGT
>NZ_BCVN01000081.1 GCF_001591765.1 Pseudolactococcus raffinolactis NBRC 100932
AACTTGAAACTGAATTGGCTAAAATCGAAGATGAACAAACAGATGAAAATACTGACGAAGATGAAGAAAAAGAAGATGGAGAAAAACGAAAAATGGGTAAAAAAGTAGAAGTTAGAAACACACAAGACAATAAAGATTTTGCAAATTATATCAGAACTCAAGGTCTTGAAACACGCTCATTGAATACAACTTCAGGCGCTGTATTAGTACCCGTGGAAGTTTCACAAAATGTATTAGAGCTTAAAGATGGTCAAGTTGATTTGACAGCATATGTTACAGCTGAAACAGTTGGAACAGGTTCAGGTAAATTCCCAGTTGCAAAACGAGCTACAGCAATTCTTGCAACCAAAGAAGAATTAGCTGATATTGCTGAGATTGATGATCCATTGTTCATTGATGTTGAATATTCAGCTAAGACAAGAATCGGTCAAATCGCATTTTCAAATGAGCTTGTTGAAGATTCAGCAATTGATGTAGTAGCATACGCAGAAAAACAAATGCAAAGAATGGTTCGTAATACAAATAACAAAGGTATTCTTGATGTATTGAACACATTTGCAGTTAAAAATGCAATTGGTGCAGATGGTCTTAAATCAATCGTTAATATTGAACTTGACCCAGAACTTGATACTAAATTTGTCGTGGATCAAAATGCTTATCAATTCATTGATACACTCAAAGACAGTCAAGGTCGTTACTTGCTACAAGATTCAATTGCGTTCGCCAGCGGTAAATCACTTTTTGGTAAAGAAGTTATTGTAATTTCAAATGCTATCGCACCAAAAGCAGTATCTGGTGCGGTTGGATTTGTATGGGCAGGTGACTTAGCCGAAGCAGCCGCTTATTTCAAACGCTCAGACATTACGGCAACTTGGGAAAAATTTGATGCCTTTTCTAAAGGTTTGGCAGTTGGCGTGCGTTCCGACTACAAAACAGTTGACGAAAAAGCAGGCGTGAAAGTCAAATTGACAGCTGAATAAGCAAATATAAGAAAGAGGGCAACCTCTTTTATTTTTAGCGAAAGGAGTTAAATAATATGAAATATGAAGTATTAGTAGATTTTACATGCAAAGAAACTAAACATGTTTATCGCATAGGCGATAAATACCCGAACAAGGGACGGACAAGAAAGGGTAGAATCGAAGAACTTCTTTCATCAAACAACATGAGGGGGCAACCTCTTATTTGTGTGATGGAAGTTGAGGAGGTCAAGAATGGCTGAAACAAATGAAGATAAGATTTTGGGGCTTGTGAAAGCAACATTGGGCTATAAGTCTAGTGTTCGTGATGAATTATTGAAAGTGGTTGTTAAGTCTATCATTGACGAGTTAGAAATTCAAAAACGCATTTCAATAAACTTTGAAAACGCTGAACACTTAATGTTTGTTGTTGATTATGCAGTTTTCAGATATGAAAACAAGGGCGGTGGAACAATACCACGAAACTTAGAATATCGGTTGAGAAATTTGATAATCAAATTCGGAGGTGCTTAAGATGTGGGATTTAGAAGTTTCATTGCTTGCAGAAGATGGATATGTTCAGGAAAAGGGTAAGATTAACAAGACTGTTAAATATAAGGAAACTGAATTACTAGCTTATGAAAAGCCTATTGGCAGAGCTGAATTATACTACGCAGGGCAAAGCAACACAGAATTGACAAAGATTATTGTTATTCATGCTTTTGAGTATTCAAATGAACAGTTGGTTAAGATTGACGGTATTGTCTATCAAGTCATTAACACTTATAAAATCAACAATGAACAACTTGAATTGAAGTTGAAAGCGAAAAAAGGCGGTGTGTGATGCAAGATATAGCAAACGAAATTGCACAAGCATTAAGCCAATATACAAGCGAAGTTGAAGCTGAAATTGATATGATCAAAGCCGATGTAGCGAATGAAACAGTTAATATGCTGAAAGTTAATAGCCCGATGGGTAGGCGTGGAAAATACGCTAAAGGTTGGCATGTAAAAAAAGATGGTAAAAGCTATGTTATTCACAATGCGACAAATGCAGGATTAACTCACTTGACAGAAAAAGGACACGCAAAAAGGAATGGTGGGCGTACTAAGGCACAACCTCATATTTCAATTGCTGAACAAGAAGCTATCAAGAAATTTGAGAATAAAGTAGAAAGGGCAATCAAAGGTGGCTAAATGAATTTGATGGAATTTAAAGCAGAATTGGAAAAGTTAGAAATACCTATCCAATACCGAAGTTTTAGCGTTGGTCATGCGCCCGAATTGCCTTATATTTTA
>NZ_BCVN01000082.1 GCF_001591765.1 Pseudolactococcus raffinolactis NBRC 100932
TTAAATAATTAAAGAGAGATTCAGCTATAAGTTATAAAAAGTACTATAATTTTTTTAGTAAATCTTGTAAATAGAGTGCAAGATGTTCATGGGCAAAAAGATTAGCACGTTTTTCAGCTTCGGGATTATAATTTGTATTAGTATTCACATCGTAAACATAGATTTTTCCGTTTTCAGATTCTATCCACTCAATTGCTGCCACATCAATTTTTGCTGAATTCAAAAATTTTTCGAACGTATTCTGACGTTCGAGAGGAAGTGGGTCAGTTATTTCGAATTTATTTGATATTTCTAACTGTTCGGAGCGACTTTCAATATTACATTCATCCGCAGGACAAAGTTGGAAACCATCAGATGAGTCAATTGATACTGTATATAGAAATTTTTGATTAATAAATTCAGATCTTCTAATTCTACCGTCTGTAGGTTTTACATATTCTTGTAATAAAGTAATGCCATCAATTGAAGGTTCGAAAAGAGGTCCTGTAACATAGTTATTTAATTCTTCTTCATTATTAAATAGTTTGACACCTAATCCTTTACCAGCTCTATTATGTTTAGTAATTAAAGGATAAATATTTAATTTTCTTGCTGCTTCAATTATGTTTTTTGAACCAAGGACAGCAATTGTTTTTGGGGTTGTAATTCCAACTTCATTTAGCTTTAGATACTGTTTAACTTTACTAACTTCAAGATTGATTGCATCGATACTATTTATGACTTTTCTATTATGGAATTCTAACCAAGAAATAACCTGTTCAGTGTATTCTGGAGCATAGCGGTGATTTCTTGTATGTGAAGATGCGGACATCCTATTATAAAATATTCCTTTAGGAGGTTCTTCTTGAAGATTTAAATATCCGCTAGATAGATCCCATAGATCATATGGAATTTCATAATGTTCCAACCAATTTACTAAATGTTGAGTCCATTCTAAATTTTCATGTATTATATAAACTTTTGAAGTTTCCATTTTGTTCTCCTTTAAAACTTTAAAATAAATATTTTTTATTCAATTTCTCAATAATTAAAACTGTCATTCCTTGTCCAAGGACATTCAAAGCTGTTCTGCCAGCATTGACAAAAAAGTCAACTGCAAAGATTAATGCAACACCTTCTTTAGGAAGTCCTAACATTGTTGCTGAAGCAAGTAGAACTACAATTGCGCCGGAAGGAACAGTTGCTGCAGTTTTTCCGATAAGTGAGAGTATAAAAATGGTATAGATTATCTGAGAAGTCGACAGATTTATATTGTATACATTAACAATAAAAATTGTGGCCATTGAAAAGTATACAGCAGCTCCCTGCAAATTAAAGGTATAGCCTAGGGGAACAACTAAGTCAGTAATATTCTCGTCAGATCCGTTATTTTTTAATCTTTTAAGAAGTTCAGGAAGGACTACACTCGAACTCCCTGAGATAAATGCAAGTAGTAAAAGATTCCGTATACTTTTTATTAATTGAAAATAGTTTAATTCAAAAATATATGCAAGTAATGGGTAAAAAAACAAAGCTAAAATGCTATAAGCAACATAAGTACCAATTACAAATTCGCCTAAACTAATTAATTTTTCAAACCCTGTAGTAGCGACATCGCTTGCAATGAATCCGAAGACTCCGAAAGGGGCCCACTTAATAATTAGCTCAACTATCTTGTATATAGCATCAACCCATACATGTAAAGCGTTGATAAAAATTGAATTTTTCCTATTTTCTAAACTGCCGATTCCAAAGCCAAGGAAAATTGCAAAAACTACAACTGGAAGGAGAGAACCTTGTGATAATGAATTGAATATATTTGCAGGTATGATTCCAAGTAAGAAGTCGTTTAAGTTAATGTTGTTAGTAAGGTCATTTAATGATGTCTTTTGTTGACCGATATCAATTCCTTGACCAAATTTTAATAGATAAGAACCAGTTACGAATATTCCAGTAATAATTGTAGTAATGATAAAAAAATATAGGATACTTTTCAAAATTAGTTTTCCTAATGATTCTTTATTAAGTATTTCAGCAACAGAGAGGACAATGACTGGAAATACCAATGGTAAGATGACCATACTGACCAGTGATATAAAAGCTTTCTCCAGAAATTGATATATACTAGAAAATTGAGGAA
>NZ_BCVN01000083.1 GCF_001591765.1 Pseudolactococcus raffinolactis NBRC 100932
AATGAATCTAATAGAAACATCAATTTTGAACCTGCAAAAATCAACTGTACTACCCAATTAATGATTTTAGGGAACGCTTCTTTAGCACCAAAAAAACCTTTATCCTCAATATACATATAACTTGTATAAGCTGATAAGACTGACATATCTTTTGCATTAATAGCACCTGCTTCTTTAGCTAGTGCTTCTTGATAATCATTTGAACTATCAATTGTACCAGCCTTTGTTAAAATAGCACTATTATAAGCATTATTTAATGTTGTAATAGCAGAAGCAGTTTTTGTTTTATCATATCCCGCATTTGATAATTTTGAAATAGCCCCTTGATAGAGTAGATTATATTTTTGATAAGTCTCTTCTGTAATCGGAATCGCATTATTACCTTGTGTTTGATTACTTAGATTTTTAATCTCATTAATAATTGTTAGAACTGCTTTATACTCTGGAGTATTAACAATATCGCCTTGGGCATTTGTTACAAACTCAGGTGCTTTAATACCACTATCAGAACCGATAGTATCATTAGTGACAACTGCATTACCTGTGTCTAAAGCGTAGGCTTGACTACCACAAAACAACAGACTTAAAAAGGTTAGCGCAACTAAAATCTTTTTCATTTAAGCCCCGCTTTCCAAGAATTACCAATATCTTTCAGAAAATCTGGTAAGTATCTAATAGTCTTGATGAACGGTTCATAAAGACCAGTCATTTTCAACATCATTAAAAAGAATACAAGGAATATGACAACACCTAATACCATATCCACAAGTGATTTTTTGTTTTTCATTGATATTTTCCTTTCAAGTCTTTATACAGCGACTAATTCTGTTTCGATTGTGTCACACAATGGATTGATTTCAGAAACAATACCGTCAATTGTAATACGTTCAGTACGCCCAAACGGGTCAGTAAAGAGACATTGCCCCATAGACATGCTAGACACCCATTTACGTGTTTCTTCTGATTTCACAATACCATGAGTATCTAAGATTAAATCTGTCTCAGTCGGAGAGTTAAAACTAAACAATGTACCAAAACCAGTATCATCTAATTCTGAATTAGAATCTTTGTGAGATTGAGAAACGAATACCAAGAAATTATTAAACGACCGACCAGTTCGTCTGATTTTCATAATAATTTCTTTACCTACATCAGTAATATTAAAGAACCATGCTTCATCAATGAAAGTAATTGATTCTTTCTTGCTTTCAGAGCCAAATTTGTAACAGAATTGACCTAGGGCATAAAGAGCGACTAGAGACTGTCTTTGATTTTCAGTAATACTTGTTTCACTTGTCGGTAATTCAAGACCAGTTACTTCAATAATTGAAATACGTTTTGACATACTAATGGCTTTATTTTGACCATTAGAGAAACAAAGAGATAAAGTAGAGTTACTCATTTTTTCAAGTAGTAACTCCGCCGTAATTCTCACTCTATCCGTTTCACTCTTAGTGAGGGCTTCCATGATATTTTTAGTACCGACTTTTTCGCCATTTTCACGCAAGACAAGATATTTTTCAATCATTTGTAACAATTCTTTTTCAAATTGTTCATTTTGTTTCAAATCGTAAAACTCGCCAATCATAGAAATAATCAAGTTTTTAGCTTCTTGACCTGTCAAGAATACTAACGGGTCAAGGACACCATGATTTTCAGAATTTCTAGCGTCAATGGTCACAAAATTAATCTGTTTGATATAGTCACAAATTTCAGGATAGATACCTTGACTTTCATACTCATGTAAAACTTTCATGAATTGTTTTCTAACTTCTGCTTTGGGGTCAAAGTAAAGCAATTTTGTTTTCAAAATACTA
>NZ_BCVN01000084.1 GCF_001591765.1 Pseudolactococcus raffinolactis NBRC 100932
TTTTGTTGCCAATGTGTTGCTGACATTGGTTATTTCAGTTGTCACTCGAGTATCTACGCCAATCGCTTTGTTTAGTGCTGTTTTCGCATCTGTTATTCCTTTGTTCGCATTGATCAACGCTGTATCAGCATCGCTTTTAGCTTGGTTAGCGATTGTATCTAGCGCTAAAACATCTTCGGATAATTTTCCTACATCACCAATTGCTTTATTCGCATTAGTATTAGCAGTATTTGCACTTGTCAATGCTGTTTGAGCATTAGTGATAGCAGTTTGAGCATTAGTAACAGCAGTTTGAGCTTGGGTTTTCGCATTGTTCGCAACTGTATTCACATCATTAATTAGTTGTGTATTTGCTTGAACGGCTGTAACACTTGCATTGGCTTTATCAACTGCTGAGTTAGCAGAATCAACCGCCTCAACAATATCAGTTTTTGCTTGAGCCATTTGCGCTTTCAGCTCTTCTTGAGTGGCATCGCTGACTTGCAATACCCATTGCAGTTTTCCATTTACTAATTTAAGTATCCATAATTCAGTTTTATCACCATTTTTTAGATATAAAAGGTCTCCTTCTACCGAACTTTTAGTAATTGCCGGCTTGTAAGTCAAGCTATAGACTGTGTTCTTACCGTTTGCCGTATTCATGGCTGATTGAGCTTGTTGTGCAACTTGATTTAAGTTGGTTTGTAAACTTTTACCTACTGTTGAAGTAAAAGATTTAGTATAATTGCCTAAAGTTATTGAGATGTATGATTGATTTAAAGGATTCCATTTATACTCAACCATTTGGGCTTCAATGCTGAAATTATCTTCTTCATGAATAACTTTGACGGTATCACCAGGTAAGATTTGTTTGAGTGATTTTAAGTCTTTGTATTCTTGAGTATCCTTTAAATTTACAAACTCAACTTTTGCTGAGAAATCAGGTTGGTCAACTTTATTTTCACTAAATTCTAAATTAGCTAATCTTCTCAATTCTGCGTAAGCTAATTCTTTAGTTGAAAAGCCCTCCTCGTCACTATCTTTGGTTTTGACTTTGACATTTGAATATTCTATTTGCTGAATTCTAGGCTCTGTATAAGCTTCAATTAATTCACTATCAACATAAATTTCTGGTAATAATAAACCATCATATCCGACTGGTCTGACTCTTGTAATTACTGTACTCTCGTCAAATTCAGCTTCATATCCCTTTAAGTCTTTTTTGTGCCGAATCGTGTAACCCTTGTTTGAGCCATAAGCACTATTCATAGAAATATTGAAATTATGTCTGACAATGTGACCGCCCCAACGATTAACAAAACTGTTATCCAACCCTGTATCAAGTAAAAATTCAATTGGATTTTTTCTCACTACTCGGCTTGTAGCAGTTGTTTGAATGTCAGAACTGAATGTGAAACTGTGTGGGTATTGTGTTGAATTGCCCATTTGGTTTAAAGCATTTTGACCACTTTTATCAACAATATTTGTGTCATTTATTGAGTTGAAAGCCAACTTATAACTGATTTGGTAACATAAAACAGTAACATATCCCATGCTTGGCGTGATTTTGTAGACAAAGAAAAGATTGCTACCC
>NZ_BCVN01000085.1 GCF_001591765.1 Pseudolactococcus raffinolactis NBRC 100932
GTAAGTGTGCTATTATAAGTCATATAGGTCGTGCGCTTTCTAATGAAGAACAACAAAAAATAGGCTCATTCTTCAAACGGCTAGATGACACTATCGCTCTTCATCAACGTAAGTTAGATTTGTTGAAAGAACAGAAAAAAGGCTTTTTACAAAAGATGTTTGTTTAGGGTCTATAATTACAAATTAGATAATACATTAGAAGCTGGAGACAAGATTGTCTAGATAATGTGTGAGATAAAATTTTTGGCAGGTTATCATACATAAGACAAAATGTTTTTAAAACTGATAACGTATTTATTCCACAACAATTACGCATTTATTTTTGAGAAAAATATAAAGCAGGAGGATTACAATGCTGAAAACTTATTCTTTAACAAAAAATACATTATTAGTTTCGTCAGAATCAAATATCAAAAATTCGTCTGTTGTTTATGTGTATGGTGACGAACGAGAATATATCGAATCTTTTGAACATAAATCTGACTTTAACATAGACAATATACTAACGTTTGATGATCGAGTTGCATATGACACGATGATAGATCAGAACGATGAAAAAAGTTTGCTCGTAAGTTTTTTGTTTCCCGAGATACATGAAGGTGGGCATCTAGATAATCTGACGACATCTGTTGTTTTCTTGGTATTTAAAAATAAGTTGATAATTTTTACAAAACAAAAATTAAAATTCATTCCCGAACTCTTATCCAATATGGTTTTACATGATGTCGATAATTTCATGCAGGAAGTACTTTTAAAGATCATGCAAAAAGATTTCCATGTGATGCTTGACGACCTTCGTGGAGTCAAGGAAAAAATTGATGATTTAGACTCAGAAATATCAACGTCCGGTTCACTCAGACCAACGTTTGGTGATTTATTGACTCTTCAAAAATACATGATAGCTTTGTCAACAACCTATGGCGCTAATCACAAAGCGCTGGATTTCATTAAAAAAAATTTTACAACTATTAATGATATTGATTTTACCACCCAAAAAATAATTGATGAGATATACAATACAAGCGACACAATGGATAGAATTATTTTAGGTTACAGTCAATATTTGGATCATTTGGAAAATATGATAAACAATATGATTTCGTATCAGCTAAACATGATTATGAAAACTCTAACAGAGATATCAATCGTTTTGACTATTCCAGCAATCATTTTTGGTTTTTGGGGAGTCAATGTCGATGGCCCGTTTGAAAAATCTTCTTATGGTGTTTTTGCTGTGCTGATTATCTCTGTTATACTAAGCCTAATTTGCTGGTTTTTGCTGCGACGCAAAACATATTTGTAAAGTATTTGTGATACCCCAATATGATTTAAAGCAGAATTTC
>NZ_BCVN01000086.1 GCF_001591765.1 Pseudolactococcus raffinolactis NBRC 100932
GTTTAAGATTAAGATAGCACGACTTATTTATTTTCCAATGAAATTAACTAGCAATTCGGGTTTATTTAAAGAAAAAAAGCACGCAGAATTCTAATTATAACACAATGTGTACCTTTTTTTATAGGCCTTTTTAAAATTATTGACTCATTTATAAAGGGTTTCTTAAGGCTATATTGAGCTTGATATACTCTATTTTTAAAGCAAAATAAAAAGCCACTAGATTATTGACCTAGTGGTAATTTTTATCGATAATTTATTTTTAAATACTTTCAGGGGAATATTTTTCAGACATAATCTGAATTAATTTTGAACCTAAAAAAATACAGTATCTGATGAGCACATAAGTAACGATTGCAATTGCTATAAGGATTTCCATATTCGCTAATAATTCTAAATTCAGGAACTGAAAAATGCTGAGTTTACTTGTTAAATTTACCGCAGTTGCAGAAATAACGAGAGGAAATGTAAAGGCAGCATAACTAGGATAAAAGGCACTTCTCAAAAGTTTTGTCAGCAAGCCTAAAGTTATAAAATAGATAGCTTGCGATAAAATAAATAAAAAGATAACGAATATTTTAGATTTTGCTTCTACAACAGTGAGGTATCCTACTAAACCAAGTGAACCTGGTGCCGTGATGAGTGTAATCAAAGGAAGTAAAGATTTGTGCATTTTTCGTAAAATGAAAACTCTATGCATAACAATGGGAAGAAGAATAAAGTAAAAGAGTAATGTTATCCAAACCATAACTTTACCCACTTCAAGACCGAAATCTGGTGATGTTGCCGATATTACCCCAATGCCTACAAAAGTAATAAACCAGCTTGGATAAACATCATGTATTTTTAATTCTTTTGGTAGCACATGAAGATAAATAAAATACATCATTAAGATAAGATGCAAAATTAAAGCAGTCCACCAAATAACATTCGCAAGAAGACTAAAGCCGGACAAACGTTTTAAAAATACACTTAGTAACATTAAAGACATCGTAAAAGTTGGTGAAACAGAGGCTACAATTGGGTCATTCAAAGTCGAAATTGTATGTTTCATTGCCAGTACTATCTTGAGCAAAATTAAAAACATCAGGAATAAACCTAACATATCGTAAGAATTTCCTAAAATAGGGTAACCTTTACTGTAAAGGAGATTCCCTAAGGATATTAAACCCAAAATTAAGCCACATATCGGGAGAGGAATTTGTTTTAAAAATGATATGAATTTTGAATACATCATAAACTTCTCTTTCTATATTTTTTATTAATTCGTCTTAAATAATTGATTCTATTAATAATATACCT
>NZ_BCVN01000087.1 GCF_001591765.1 Pseudolactococcus raffinolactis NBRC 100932
CAAGCCCCAAATAAAACAGACAGTTCAAAAAAAACACATTTCCACTCAAAGGTATGTCTGCCTATATTCAATAGGAGTCATGCCTTTTAGTTTGAGTTGTGGTCTATCAAAGTTATACCATGTAATGAAATCGTCAATCTGCTGCATCAATTCCGTCTCATTTTCAGGTACAAATAATTCCAAAGATTCACTTTTAAGATGAGAAAAAAAGTTTTCACAACAAGCGTTGTCATAACAGTTTCCCTTACGAGAATGAGAAACCGTCACATTAAAAGTTTCAAGTTTTTTGTGATACTGCTTGTTCGTATACTGAAATCCTTGATCTGAATGCAAAAGACAAGATTTTGATTTGTCCCAATCTTTTCTGAAAACAAGGTCTAAATTCTCAAAGACTAACTGATTATCATTGAATTTTGATAGATTGTAAGCTAAAATAGAGTTATCATACAGGTCTTTGGTAATACTTAAGTACAGTCTACCCTGTTTATGATACACATAAGAAACGTCTGTCACTAACTTTTCATGAGGTCGTGTGGCGACGAAGTGTCTTGCGAGAAGGTTTGGCGAAACCTTTCTCGCTTTTTTTGTTCATTTCTTGCCTCGTGCAAGAAGTAAAGCGTTTCTTGCGTATTGGCGATTTCAAACCGAGAACTTGCATATAGCGAAGGACAGTCTTTGGGTTGACGCTTATACCATAAAGTCGCTTAAGTTGCATCCAGATATAACGATAGCCCTTAAAAGAGGCATCAAAGAGAAGTTGAATCTTCTCTGCCAGCTGAGAATTCCAAGATTTTGTAAGGGGGCGGTTTTTCTTAATCCAGCTATAATAACCACTCCTTGAAATACCAAGATAATGACAAAGAGCAGTAATGGCATACTGTCCTGTTAAACTATCAACGACTTGATACTTAGCTCTTGTAGAGATTTTTACAAGAGCTTTCTGAGCTTTTTTAGAATAGCTACCTCCATTTTGAGATAGTTGACTTGTTCTTCTAAAGTCATCGTCTCTGACTTAACTTGTGCCGGTCTACCACGATTATCTTGATAGAGAAGTTGAGGATTGTTCTCGTACAATTTAACCCAATGTTGTACTTGTGAGCGATTGGTGACACCAAAATGTTCTGCCACTGATTGATAGCCACCTAAGTGGTCAAAAAGATAAGCTTGTGCAACCTTTACTTTAAAGTCGCCCGTGTAGTTCTGATTTTTACGCATGAAAAAGCTCCTTGATAAAATGATTGAAATAGTTTTTTTTATTTCATGTCCATTTTACCAGGAGCTGTTC
>NZ_BCVN01000088.1 GCF_001591765.1 Pseudolactococcus raffinolactis NBRC 100932
TTAATCGTTGGGGCGGTCACATTGTTCGTCATAATTTTAACATTGCAATGAATACAGCTTATGGTAGCAACAAAGGTTATACAATCCGACACCGCAAAGACCTTAAGGGGTATGAAGCTGAATTTGACGAAAGCACAGTAATTACAAGAATCAGACCAATTGGCTATGATGGTTTATTATTACCAGAACTATATGTTGACAGCTCACTGATTGACAATTATGTTGAGCCACGCATACAAGAAATTGAATATTCAAATGTCAAAGTTAAAACCAAAGATTCAGACGAGGAAGGTTTCTCAACACCAGAACTTGCTTATGCTGAACTAAGACGATTAGCAAACCTTGAATTTAGCAAAAATAAAGTTGATTTGCCAGCGTTTACTTGCAAAGTTGAGTTTGTGAATTTAAAAGATACAGCAGAATATCAAGACTTAAAATCACTCAAACAAATCTTACCTGGTGATATTGTAAAAGTTATTCATGCTGAAGATAATTTCAATATCGAAGCGCAAATGGTTGAATATAAATGGAACCCTTTAAATCAATCATATATTTCAATAACTTTAGGCAATTACACTAAATCTTTTACTTCAACAGTAGGTAAAAGTTTACAAACGAATTTAAGCCAAGTCGCACAACAAGCTCAATCAGCCATGACTACGGCAAACGGTAAAAATACAGTCTATAGCTTGACTTACAAGCCAGCTATCATAGCAACAAGTACTGAGGGTGATCTACTTTATCTAAAAAATGGCGACAAAATTGAGATGTGGATTTTAGAAAAAGTCGATGGAAAACTACAATGGGTGTTGCAAGTCAGCGATGCTACAAGTGAAGAAATTAAAGCACAAATGCAACAAGCTCAGACCGAAGTGACAGAAGCCAAAACTGCTGCACAAGATGCAGTAGATAAAGCAAATGCCAGTGTTACAGCTGTTCAGGCAAATACACAATTAATCACCGATGTGAATGCGATTGCAAATAATGCGAAAACACAAGCTCAAACTGCGATGAATAACGCACAAACTGCATTGACAAGTGCAAATACCGCTAAGACTAATGCTCAAACTGCTTTAGATAATGCAGGAAAATTATCCGAATCCGTTTCAACGCTAAATACAATCGCTAACCAAGCTAAAAGCGATGCTGATACAGCGTTGATTAATGCGAACAAAGGAATTACAGATGCGAAAACAGCACTAAACAAAGCGATTGGCGTAGATACTCGAGTGACAACGGAGATAAACAATGTCAACAACACATTGGCTACTAAA
>NZ_BCVN01000089.1 GCF_001591765.1 Pseudolactococcus raffinolactis NBRC 100932
ACCTAGCCCCAAACATCAAACACTTTACTGAAATATTAGCCGAAATTGAGGACATTCATTACTCTGACACAACCATACGCGCAATCATCTATAGCGATGGCTTACTCTCTCCCAAGTCCCAAAGAAAAACGAGAAGAAGAATCAAAGCACGACGCAAGAAAAAAGCAAGTGAGACACTAGAAACAGCCCTACTTCCTAAAGCACATGAAAGATTAGAACTAGTCGAAAAAGCACACCCAAGCAGGCCTAGAAAGAAATACAGAGGTGAGTTACTACAAATGGACGCTAGCTCTTATCAATGGTTTGGTGGACAAATCACACATCTCCATGTCGCAATAGACGATGCCTCTGGAAACATCGTAGGGGCCTATTTTGATACACAGGAGACACTAAAGGGTTATTACCATGTCTTGCATCAAATCCTTTCGAAACATGGCATTCCTGTTGCTTTCTTGACAGACAAGCGAACGGTTTTCGAGTATCACAAAAAAGCGACCCAAAAAATGGAAGACGATACTTTAACACAGTTTGGCTTTGCTTGTCATCAGTTAGGGATTGATATCAAAACGTCGTCTATCCCTCAAGCTAAAGGACGAGTAGAGCGCTTAAACGGGACGTTACAATCAAGATTACCGATTGACCTACAAAGAGCCGGGATTACAACGATTGAAGCTGCTAACGACTTTCTAAGCAAATGGGTGAGACAGTTCAACCGAAAGTTTGGCAATAAAACAAAAGAGACCGTTTTTGAACAGGCCCCTTCAGCTTCTAGGATTAATTTATTTCTAGCTCGTGTGGCGAAACGTGTCGTTGACAGTGGCCACCACATTCGCTATAACAATTACTTCTACTTACCAATTAAGGGAAATCAAGAAATGTACTTTACTAAAAAATCTAAGGCACTTGTGATTGAAGCCTTTGACGGTCATATTTACATCAATATTGAGGACAAGATTTATACCTCAAGAAAGTTACTAGACCATGAAATTTACTCACAGGAGTTTGATCAAGCGCCAGAAAACAAAAAAGAAAGACCCAAGTATATTCCCCCACAATCTCACCCGTGGAAACTTGTATCTTTCGAAAAATATCTCAGAAGAATCGGTAAGACGCTCCTGGAATATCAAGCTGAAAAATCAGCCTAACTTCGAACTCAATGATAGCAAAACTGAACTCTAAAAGCAAATTTTGATTTAGCAAAATGTAACTCATGTTTCCACTTTTTTTGGGACATTTTCAATTTCGCTTGACA
>NZ_BCVN01000090.1 GCF_001591765.1 Pseudolactococcus raffinolactis NBRC 100932
CCTTTTTTTGTTGGATAAATATTAGTACATTGTGTGAAAATAGTGTAAAATAAACCTATGGAGAAAATCATTGTAATCGGGATATCTGGTGCTGGCAAATCAGTTTTATCAAGGAAGATCGGTCGGAAGTTGCAACTTCCGGTCTATCATTTGGATGCTTTCTTTCATTTGCCTGGTGGTGAAATGCTAAATCGGGATGCTTTTGTGGCACAACAAGAAGACATGATGACAACAGATCAATGGTTAATTGATGGTAATTATGCTGGAACGCTACCTATGAGATTAGCGCAAGCTGACACGGTGATTTGGCTTGACTTTCCATCTAAGCTAAATACACTACGGGTCATCAAGCGGTCTTGGCGATTTCGTCAGGATAAAAGCACACGACCAGATATGCCAGACTATTTTGAAGAGCAGATGTTTGACAAGGATTACTGGCAATTTCTAAAATTTGTTTGGACCTTTAACAAAAAAGTTCGACCTTATATTGTGTCAACACTTGAAAATCGTCCCAAAACAGCTAAACTCATCATCTTGAAAAATCGGAGACAAGTAACCAAATTTATGGCTAAACTTTGAAAACTAAAAAAGGAGCGCGTATGACATTTAAAGCAGTCCGTATTGACACCCTAGACATGAATCCCTTCACCAAATCGGTAAAGAGTGGCTACTGATCACGGCTGGTACAGCTGACAACTGCAACACCATGACCGCCAGTTGGGGTGGCTTTGGCTTTCTCTGGAATCGTAATGTCGCGACAGTTTATATCCGACCGCAACGCTACACCAAAACGTTTGTGGATGGGACGGATACTTTTACCCTCAGCTTTTTTAACGGTGATTTCCGAAAGGTCATGACTTATCTGGGGCAAACAAGTGGTCGTGATGCAGACAAAATCGTTAAAGCTGGCTTGACACCCCACAACTTTGAGGACACGGTAGGCTTTGAAGAAGCGGAGATGGTTTTTGTGATGCGAAAACTTTATCAAGCGACGATCGATCCCGAAAAATTTATTGATTCGTCTATTTCTGAACACTATCCTGAAAAAGACTACCACGATATGTATATCGCTGAAATCGTCAAAGTTTATGTCAAAGAAAATTAAAAAGCCGTCAGAGGCTTTTTATAGTGG
>NZ_BCVN01000091.1 GCF_001591765.1 Pseudolactococcus raffinolactis NBRC 100932
GCTAAGAAAACTGTCCCCCGTAGTAGCGCTCCAAAGGTTTTTTGGAATCATTTTGTAAATTTCGTTAATGAAAAACTATAAAATTTTACTGACAGAAAACTTGTCAGAAAATTAACTCACAAAAAAAGCCGTCAATTTACTGACAGCTTTTTTATTATCCTTTAGAATTTACAATTGCAAGTAAAATTGCACCTGTTACGAACAGAACAATCCCAATTCCAACATAAACCAATTCTTTTTTGGTTTTCTTTTCACCAAGGAAGAGAATTCCTCCAATAGTTGAAATGATAACACCTAATTGTGAGAATGAAAAGGCAATTACGTTACCAGCAGCGCTTGCAGCCATAAGCATAAAGATATTACCTACACCAAACATTGCTCCATCAATCATATTTTCATAGACATATTTATCCATTTTAATTTTGAAACGACCCATCACAAGTGCTCCAAAGATCATTCCAACTGACATTGGCAAGATAATTGTCAGTGCATCAAAATGAACATTGAACCAAAGTGCTGCTAAGTTATTAAAAAGAATAACATAGGTAACATATCCCAAAGTTGAGTAAGTTAAAGCAGTCAATCCTTTAGTATAATTACGTCCTTCTTCAACAACTGCATTTTCTGGGTCACGTTTAGCTGAGAAATAGAACCCAACTACCAAAACAGCCATCGCAATAAATCCGAGAATAAATTGAATTTGTTTTGTCCATTCGTGGAAAGCAAAAACCCCAATCAAGCCACCAATTACTAATTGACTCCCTGATGAAAGCGGACTTGCTACTGAAACACCCATGTATTTCATTGAATTAAACTGACCAAATTGTCCAATTACCCAAAGCAATCCACCAATAAATCCAATTAAGAAAATTTGCCATGTCAACGTTGGCATGCGGAATAAGAAAACAATAAGTGCAAAAACAAAAGCGCCCAAAGTCATTCCAAGCGTTTGTTGTTTAGCATCACCACCAAATTTATTAGCTACAAGTCCGATAGAACCCCAAGCAAACATTGGAACAAGCGCGAGAAGAACTCCTTGCATGTTTATATTTACCTCCTTAAAATAATTTTTTACTTAAAAAATTAAACATATCTCTATATTACTCTTTTTTCGGGAAAAAACAAGAGA
>NZ_BCVN01000092.1 GCF_001591765.1 Pseudolactococcus raffinolactis NBRC 100932
CGTTATCGCTGTGCGACCTGTGGTATGACGCAATCCTCTCAAATCCCTGAACAACTTGTTTTAAAAGGGCATAAAGATTCCACCTTACTCAAAGCCCAGATCATCAGAAGACTAACAGAAAAAGAGTCCATCAAAGATGCGAGCCATGATCTTAACGTCTCCTCACACAGTTTCTACCGATTACTCAATCAAATGTCAAGCAAAGACGCATTTACCAAACTACCTCAGGTGCTCTGTCTTGATGAATTTAAGGCAACCAAAGATTGTACGGGGAGTATGGCTTTTATCGCAATGGATGGGAAGTCTCATGAGATTGTGACAGTTCTTGATGATAGACGTTTAGAGAGCTTGGTTAAATACTTTTTGAAGTTTCCTAGAAAGGTTCGAATGCGGGTCAAATATCTCGTGATGGATATGAATTATAGTTACGATAAGTTGATCAAGCGCTGTTTTCCTTGTGCTCAGCTCATCACAGATCGCTTTCATGTTGTCCAACAAATGACTAAGGCTTTCAATGTACTACGCATTCAAGTCATGAAAGGATTTGACACTAAAAGCCCTGAATACCGTCATCTCAAATATTATTGGAAACATCTACTTAAAAACTATGATAATCTTTCTGATACGCCTTTTTATTCATGTTCTTTACGAAAGTGGACATCTAGTCGGAAGCTGGTTGAACAGCTGATTAATTACAGTCCGATACTCTATCAAGGCTGGCAAGTCTTACAATTAGCGAGCGGTCACTTCAGGAACAAGGATGCAAAATCATTTTTCACTTTAATTGCCTCGCTCAATACAGAAGTTCTGCCTGAAACATTCGTTAAGAAGTATCAATTTTTATTGCGTAAAAAGGCATCCATTAAGTTAGCACTTGAGCTAGACTATTCAAACGGCTGTTTGGAGGGGATGAATAATAAAATCAAGGCCATTAAACGTGTGGCTTATGGCTTTAGAACCTTTAGGAACTTCAAGAAACGTATTCTACTCATGAACAAAACCTTAACCAATTAAAAAAACAAGCAACTCAACAGTTACTTGCTTTATAGGGGAAAACTATTTTCCCACACGATTTGACAAAGAG
>NZ_BCVN01000093.1 GCF_001591765.1 Pseudolactococcus raffinolactis NBRC 100932
TCTTATACTAGAAGTTCGACCAAATAGTATAAAAAGGAAATTCAGATGCAAGACTATTCTATCACAAGCCAGAGCAAAGGGAAACACCTGACCAATCAAGACCGTTTAAACATTGAACGTTGGCACAATAAAGAAGGACTGAGCAACCGTGAGATTGCGCGCTTATTGAATAAAGCTCATGGGACGATTGACAGAGAGATGAAGCGAGGGGAAATCCAGCTCAAGCGGAAGGTAAAATACTCTGCTAAAAAGGCTCAAGAAAATTATGAAGGATTGAGGGCTCACAGTGTTCGTCCGAGTAAACTCACGACTGAGATTGATTGTTATGTGAGTACACGTCTTAAAGAAGACAAGGACTCTTTGGAAGTCATTCATCAGGCTCTAAAAGGAGTTTCTCTGAGCAGCCTCTACAATTGGGTCAACTGGGGCTGGTTAGAAGCCAAGCGTCATCATCTTTTCTATCCGCAGTATAAGGCGGCAAAGAAAATCAAACCTCGTGCGCCAAAGCATCCTTTTGGCAAGTCTATTGAAGAACGGCCTGATTTCATTAACAATCGCTTAGAAGTGGGGCATTACGAGATTGACACGGTCATTCTTACGAGAGCTAAGAACAAGGTGCTTTTGACGCTCACAGAGCGAAAATACCGCACGGAGATCATTCGCTTGATTGATGGGAAAACAGCACAGGCGGTCAATGATGAGCTGGTGGAACTTCAAAAAAGTTATGACTTCAAATCCATTACCCCTGACAATGGCCATGAATTTGCAAGGCTCTCTGAGGTCGTAAGCTGTCCAGTTTACTATGCACACGCCTACGCGAGCTTTGAGCGAGGGACGAATGAAAACCATAACCGAATGATTCGTAGGCATCTGCCAAAAGGCACAACAAAGACGACCCCTGAAGAAGTCGCCGCTATCGAGTATTGGATGAACCATTATCCAAGAAAAATGTTCAACTATAAGAGTTCATATGAGATGAGCTTGGCTGGCTAACTTGGACTTGCAATTTGC
>NZ_BCVN01000094.1 GCF_001591765.1 Pseudolactococcus raffinolactis NBRC 100932
TTAAAGAGCCATTGGGTGGTTCAGGAGCATTTTTCATGAAAATTTCAGAAGAACCTAAAAGTACTTTTAATGTGAAGTCTGATATAAATAGACCTAGAATAGATTTCGGGCAAAGCGAACCACTTAATGATGATCGATTTTTTTATAGAGCAAGTTAATTTTTAACTTTTCAAATCAATAAAAACATTATTTACTGAAATGTTACCTTGGAAACCGATACTGAAAAACACAGCTTTGTAGTGCTTCTCATAAACTGAATAACTGCTCAAGTAATTTATGCTTGAGTTTTTTGTTATTGCACCGCTTTTTAATTAAAATAAAACTCGCCCCCTTTTGATAAACTGAACTTTCTGAATGACTTAAAAAAATTCCAGACATCAAAAAAACCCCTTATCACATAAGGGTTTCCAGACACCATCTTAACGACGGATTTCTTTAATACGGGCTGCTTTACCTTGAAGGGCACGGAGGTAATAAAGTTTCGCACGACGAACTTTACCGTAACGTACGACTTCAATTTGTTCAACACGTGGTGTGTGGATTGGGAAGATACGTTCTACACCAACACCATTTGAAA
Organism: Pseudolactococcus raffinolactis NBRC 100932; assembly: GCF_001591765.1. GTDB lineage: Bacteria > Bacillota > Bacilli > Lactobacillales > Streptococcaceae > Pseudolactococcus > Pseudolactococcus raffinolactis. The sequence goes on from NZ_BCVN01000094.1 coordinate 578, forward strand.
TTTTACGAACTGTATAAGTTTCTGAGATGCCTTGGCCTTTACGCGCAATAACAACACCTTCAAAAAGCTGAATACGTTCACGAGTTCCTTCGACAACTTTAGCGTGAACACGCACAGAGTCACCAGGACGGAAAGCAGGGATGTCGCTGCGAAGTTGACCTTCATTGATTGCTTCGATTAATGGATTCATTATTATTCTCCTATTCTACTCATCTTAAGACTTACCTAAGTATTCGTGCCCTTGGCACACGCCTCAGCGGATGAGCGGTTTGTATGCGTCCATTACGCACTTTTCTAGTTTACCAAAAAATGGTGGAAATTTCAAGTCTTATTTATTATATTTATCGATACT
>NZ_BCVN01000095.1 GCF_001591765.1 Pseudolactococcus raffinolactis NBRC 100932
TAACATCTCCATATACATATTCATTTTTCATAAACATTTTATTTTCATCATAGATAAAAATATAAATAGAATCACTGCCTTTTGTTTGCATTGATACAGAAGGAGATTTATCTGGGATTTTTATAAAATCAGAATGAATATAAAAAGTATGGTCGTTAACTTCGCCTGTGCTATAATCTAATCCTCCATACAGCCCCTGTGCCTGCCATGATAAAGGGGCATATAAATTTACACCTTTTTCAAATCCACCTGTGGGTTTTTGTAAATTCTGATAAGATTCAAACAGCTTATTCAATACATCATTTACATTTGATTGTGTTGCGTTGTCATTACCATAAACAGCTTCTGCATTCGCTAAAGCAATTTTTAACACACCCCATGATTCAGTTGTGTATTCAACTGCCGATAGAGTTTTAACATAATCAATCTGTGCTTTTAACTGTGTTTTGTCTATTTTAAGCACGATCAAACCATTCAAAGCGTTTAATAGCTCTATTTCAATTTCATCAACTTCATCTTGTACTGTTTCCATATCAATCAACACCGCTTTTGCATAAGCCAAAACAGTTTCAAGTTTACTAAATCCATCAACCTCATAAGCATCTGATTTCAAAGTTTCGACATAATCGATCAAACTTTTAAGATTTGATTTGTCTACTTCTTTCTCTTTAACATCTGCAAGACTGTCAAAAGTAATAACTATATCATAAGCTTTCAAGTACATATTTTCTGAATCAATGAAAGTTTCTGTACTGTTATATTCTATTTCATTATCATACAATAATTTTTGCAACTTTGTTTCAAGCTCAATATCTTTTTCGTCTGCGTATAATTCACACGAAACATTCAACACATCATAATAGTTGTGATTATCTGCAAAAACATTATCACTATCATTCTCATAAAAA
>NZ_BCVN01000096.1 GCF_001591765.1 Pseudolactococcus raffinolactis NBRC 100932
TTTTTCTTGGATAGTTATTCATCCAAATTTCAATTTGAGCGACCTCTTTCGTGGTCGTTTTTATTGTGCCTTTAGGCAAAAATCTACGAATCATGCGATTGTGATTCTCGTTAGTTCCTCTTTCCCAACTAGAATAGGCATGAGCATAGTAAATATCACAATTAACTGCCTCAGATAAACGAGCAAATTCAGTACCATTATCAGCTGTAATGGACTTAAATTGAAAATTTTGAGTTAATGCCTTAAGCTCAGAATTAACTGCCTCAGAAGATTTATCAGCGATTATTCTGATAATCTCCAAACGACTTTTTCGCTCTGTCAAAGTCAATAAAACCTTGTTTTTAGCCCTTGTTAAGACGACAGTATCAATTTCCCAATGCCCTAACTCATTGCGCCTGTTTATATCTTCAGGACGTTCTTCAATGGATTTACCGTAAACTCTAGGATTAGCTGAAACCGTCTTGATAACTTTTGTCTTATGTGGATAAAGCATATCTTTACGTTTCAAGCCTAATTTGCCATTATAAATCCAGTTGTAAATGCTTGAGTAGCTGATTTGACCATTGAATTTAGCTTTAGCGATCACTTCTGGAGAGACCTTAGCCTTGATGTAATGGACAATTTTTTCCAATACCAGCTTATCAAGCTTTGTGTTTTTAATAGACTTTTTTCGTTGCTTATGGTACTGTTGATGCGCATACTCGCTACTATAGACGATATGATACGCTCTAAAGGTATCCATTTGTTGGACTTGTCCTCGCTTGACTTCATTATTGATTGTTTGATGGCTACGACCTAATAACTTAGCAATCTGACGTCGACTCATCCCTTCTTTAAACCATTTTTCGAT
>NZ_BCVN01000097.1 GCF_001591765.1 Pseudolactococcus raffinolactis NBRC 100932
ATTACTTGATAGACTACCACTAGAAGTTGAGAGAGCAGGTGTTTTGTTAAAGTTAAATGGATTTTTGGCATTAGACAGACTTGGTAATGACTTGACAGGATCAAGACTACCTTTTGCCAATTCAGAAACACTTTTCTTAGCTGTATCAAATAGAGAAGTCAACTTATCTCTTTGTTTCCACAAAAGGAAATACAAAGCGAACTGTATGAAAATTGAAATATAATATGAATGTGACACATTTCTAAATGCCATTTCCACAAAGCTATTAAAGATAAGCCCCATTTGCACACCTAATAGACCAGATACTGATAAAGCCGTAAACACGACGATTCTTTTTGCCAAATTACCTGCCATATGCTCAAACTGAGGTAAGATAGACAAGACTAAAATAATAGGTGCTACAAATATCGCAAAAACAACAATTAACTGTAACACCCACGTGTACATTAATGTACCAACTGTAATCACAGTTAAAACAAAACCTTTAAACAGAGAAGCTAATGCAACCATAAATTTATCGGCTATACTTGAAAACCCTAATTTTGTGAAGCCAGCTTCTTTATTTTTCTTAGCATATTTACTAACCGAATCAGTATCGCCTTTTGTTGCAAGTAATGCCGTTTGTTCACTTTGTACCGAATTTTCAGGTAACTTATTGGTATCAAAGTTCATTTCCTTAAAGGGTTCTTTTACAATGACATTAAATAATTGTGTTTTCAAAGCATTAATTGTACTATCAGACACCTTATCATTTGTCGTTGAAACATTAGCCGTGAAATTGGTTGTAGAAGTTTTTTCAGTCGTATCATTTGCGATTGTTACCTTTGATAA
>NZ_BCVN01000098.1 GCF_001591765.1 Pseudolactococcus raffinolactis NBRC 100932
CAGTTCAACTCAAATATAAGACAAAGTATTCAGCGAAAATTGCCCAAGAGAGCTACAAGACTTTAAGAACACACTCTAAACGTTCCACAAAGCTGAACGCTCAATTGGACGATCAAATCTCCAAAGCAGTGAAAAACAAGATATCTCTCGAAGTCATTCATCAAGAACTCAAGGGCGTGGTTTGTTTGCGTACACTCTATAACTGGATATCCTCTGGTATTCTTTCTCTAGCTTACCATGAACTGCTCTATCCTCAGTATCGAAAACCTAAGAAACAGCGTGTGACACAGCCTAAACATATGCTAGGTCAATCTATAGAGGAACGTCCTGAAAGTGTTGATGAACGTTCAGAATATGGGCATTGGGAGATTGATACGGTGCTTTTGACCAAAGAGAAGGGCGAGTGTCTCTTGACCCTGACTGAACGCAAGACACGCTTAGAAATCATTAGGCTTATCCCTAATAAGACCACACACACCGTCAATCAGGCCTTAAGGGGAATTGAATTTTTAGCACTTTCTGTAACTTCAGACAATGGCAGGGAGTTCGCTAAACTCTCAGAAGCTCTGGATTGTCCTGTATATTACTGTCATGCTTATGCCAGCCACGAAAGAGGGACAAATGAAAATCACAACCGAATGATACGTAGGCACTTACCTAAAGGCACAAAGAAAACCACGAAACAAGTCGTGGCTTACATTGAGAACTGGATGAACAATTATCCAAGAAAAATGTTCAACTTCAAGACACCAAATCAGATGTTAATTGAATCTATCTAGTGGCTAAATTGCACTTGCATTTTGCGG
>NZ_BCVN01000099.1 GCF_001591765.1 Pseudolactococcus raffinolactis NBRC 100932
TTCTGTTGCAAAGTTTTAAATAAAGAATAAAATCCCTTACGGTATCTATGATTTAAGCTGGGATTCCCAATAATACCTTGATTTCAGTACAGACCGAAAACCCGAAGAGAGTGCCTTCTTTTCGGGTTTTCTTATATAATCCTCGGATGGCTTCCATGCCTTTAATCGTGGTAGAGGCAGTGCGTAAACTTCGATAGAATTTATTGCGTCTCTTTACTGGACGATGGTCTTGTTCAATCAAATTATTCAGGTATTTAATGGTACGATGTTCTGTCCCTTGATAAAAGCCGTATTCTTTTAGTTTCTTAAAGGCACTTGTAATAGAGGGGGCTTTATCTGTGACTACAACCTTCGGTTCATCAAACTGCTTCACTAACCGCTTAAGAAAAGCATAGGCTGCTTGTGTGTCCCTTTTTTTACGTAACCAAATATCCAAGGTTAAACCATCTGCATCGATGGCTCGATACAAATAATGCCATTTTCCTTTAATTTTGATGTACGTTTCATCCATTTTCCATGAATAAAAGGATTTTTTATTTTTCTTTTTCCAAATTTGATAGAGTAGTTTGCCATATTCTTGCACCCAACGATAAATCGTCGTATGAGAAACGTTAATGCCACGATCATATAAGATTTCTTGAACTTCACGATAGCTAAGGTTATAACGAAGATAGTAGCCCACGGCTACAATAATCACATCCTGCTGAAATTGCTTTCCTTTAAAATGATTCATCGTCATTCCTCCTGCTATCTTTTTCTATTATTCTACCTTATTTGATAGTAGATTTAAAACTTTGCAA
>NZ_BCVN01000100.1 GCF_001591765.1 Pseudolactococcus raffinolactis NBRC 100932
GGAATAGGAAGGATGTAAAAAATGGGCGTAATAATTAACAATCAAAACACGAAAAATTTAGGATTTGCTTTAAAAGGGCGCCCTAACATCCCTTCAGCTAATAAAAGATATGAATCAACCGAAGTCGAAGGTAGAGACGGTAGTCTGACAAGGTTTATTGGCTATGAAGATTTAAAATTTAGCTTAACTTTTAATGTCTTATTTCAATCAGATATCAAGCAAAAATTGAGAGAAATCAAAGGGGTGTTGGCACAGGCTGGCACTCTTTCCTTTGATGATTCACCAAACTTTTATTACAAAATCAAGCAAGCTCAAATATCAGAAACTGAATCAGTCATTAAAGCAAGTGGTGTATTTAGCGTTGATTTTGTTGCAGAGCCGTTTGAATACCAAAAAACATCATCAACAGCTTATACAACTAAGCCGATTAGTTTAACTAATCAAACGACTGCTGAAGCATTACCGATAATTAAAATTACTGGAACTGGAACAGTAGTTTTAAACATAAATGGAACAGGTATAACGCTGACTGGATTGACGAGTTCAATCACCTTGGATAGCGAGTTACAAGAAGCTTATACAGGATTAACAACCAATATGAATGCAAGCATGAATGGTAATTTTCCAGTTTTAAAAATTGGTTCAAATAGCATTACATGGACTGGAACTGTAACAAAAGTAGAGATTGACCCTAAATGGAGGTGGCTAACTTGATAAATTTATTTAAAAAAGATGAAACAACTTTTGAGCATAATGGATTAGGCTCATTGGATAAAAATATTCTTAATCCAGAAATTGCC
>NZ_BCVN01000101.1 GCF_001591765.1 Pseudolactococcus raffinolactis NBRC 100932
CTGATTTCTGGATTAAGAATATTATGATCCAATGAGCCTAGTCCATTATGCTCAAAAGTTGTTTCATCTTTTTTATATAAATTTATCAAGTTAGCCACCTCCAGTTATTATCTATTTCTGTTTTTGTTACATTGCCTGTGATTGTGATTGTGTTATTCCCAGTTTTTAGAATTGGAAACTCACCATTCATATTACTATTCATGTTAGTTGTTAAGCCTGAATAAGCTTCTTGCAAATTTGAATCAATCGTGATATCTGTTGTCAAGTCAGTTAATGTGATACCTTTGCCATTTACGGTTAACACAACTGTACCACTGCCATAAATTTTGATTACTGGTAAAGCTGTTGTGGTTGTTTTGTTAGCAATCGTGAATGATTTAACTGAGTAATTTCCTGTTGCGCTCGTCTCATACTCGTAAGGTTCTGCGATAAATTCAACACTGAACACACCACTCGCTCTAATTACACTTTCGGTTTCAGATATCTGCGCTTGCTTGATTTTGTAATAAAAGTTTGGTGAATCATCAAAGGAAAGAGTTCTAGCTTGCGCCAACACTCCTTTGATTTCTCTTAACTTTTGCTTGATATCATCTTGAAACAAAATATTAAAATTCAAAGAAAACTTCAAATCTTCGTAACCTAAAAATCTTGTCAGACTACCGTCACGACCTTCAACCTCAGTTGATTCATATCTCTTTTCTGCACTAGGAATGTTAGGACGACCGACTAAGGCAAATCCTAATGTCTTAGTGTTCTGATTATTTATAATTACGCCCATTTTTTACATCCTTCCTATCCC
>NZ_BCVN01000102.1 GCF_001591765.1 Pseudolactococcus raffinolactis NBRC 100932
AGCGACCTTTTTTTAGGTTCTTCCTTGCGTTCGGGCCTTTTTTTAGGCCATTCGCGCCATATTGACTTTTTAAGACTAATTTTTATTTTATACTTGTATTATCATCAAGTGGATATGTTTTAAAGAGAGGGAATCAAGATGGATCAATTAGAGATCATGCTTAAAAAAATTGCACCTATTATTATGAATTGTCAAAAAAAACGGCGATTCCTTCATGGGAATTAGATGATTACATGCAAGAAGGAATGATTATTGCTCTTGAAATGTACCATCAAATATTATTAAATCCACCTAATACACCTTTTAACTTCTATGTTTATTTTAAAGTTAAGTTTTCCTGCTATTTGATCGATCAGCATCGTAAGGCAACGGCTTTTAAAAGAAAATTTGATCAACTAGATTACTACGAATTATCTGAAACAATTAATCTATTTGATCAGAGACAAAATGTCTCAGAAAACGTCATGTATGATTTGCTATGTCAGGAAATACATCTTTTTTTAACACCTGAGGAAGTGAGGTTATTTGAAGCGCTTAAACGCGGAGAAAAAATAGACCGCAACCAAAAATATCGTATTAAGAAAAAGATTATGGACTACATTAAGAGGTATTGGTGAATACTATCTATTTAGCTTATATAATATTCTTTACTATTTCGCTTTTAATAATATAATAACCAACTATTAAGCTCTGTTTTCGAGAGCTTTTTATCTTTCCATAAGATAATAGTCAGTTTATGTCATTATTAACAAAAAAACGTTGTCCTCAGACAACGTTTACTTAG
>NZ_BCVN01000103.1 GCF_001591765.1 Pseudolactococcus raffinolactis NBRC 100932
TGAAATGTACCAAGGTCTCGAACTTTAACCATAATTTGTGGCAAGCTGAAGCCATACTCGGCTAGTTCATCAGTATACGACACTAAATATCTGACACAATTATCAATAGAGACACAGAAACTATAGACAACATCTTGATAGCGCCTATCTAATTCTAGTAATTCTAAAACATAGTCAGACCAGACACTGATTGTCTTGTCGTCCACACTTGCGTGACTTTCAATTGTATCAGGATTGAGTTTATTCAACTTATCTTGTATCGCTTGTTTTGCTTCAAGACACAATAAATCAATTTGTTTTTCATACTTGATGAGCATTTCACACCATGCTAAAATTTCATTGATTTTGGCATAAGGCGATAGATACAAGTCTTTTTTAAAACTTGCGACTTTTTGCTCAAAAAAATTGAAGTCCTCTATCATCTGGACTTCATCATTCATCGCTCGCATTCTAAATTCTGTTATATTCATTGATTATTTCCCCTCCACATACCAAAATTGCTTAGCTTCATCAGCTGAAAATGTACGATAAGAAACAGTCAATGGTGGTAGACCTGTCACATTCATTTCTGAAATTAAAATAGAGCCATCATCTTTGACTTGTTCTACAAATGCCACATGACCATATGTTGGGTCAGAACCTGCTTGACCTTGTACAAAACTTAGGGCAGTATGGAGTTTAGGCTCATGAGACACAGAATAGCCAGCCTTGCTTGCCCAATCGCCACCATTGCCCATGAAACTATCAAACTTAATGCCTAACTGATAAGC
>NZ_BCVN01000104.1 GCF_001591765.1 Pseudolactococcus raffinolactis NBRC 100932
CAATCACTTTTCTACGTTTTGAAAAATTAGGGAAAAGGATTTTCTTTTGCTTCATGTTCTTCCTGACAGGTGTAATTAGATCAATTCCTTTTAATTCCAGCCTATCATGCAGTGACTGACCTAGATATCCCATATCTCCAAGGACTGTTGGTGTCCCAAATTGACTCAACACTTCCTCGGTCATTGAACTATCAGCCATTAAAGCAGGAGTAATTGTGTAGTCTATGACATAGCCTGATTCACTGACTAAAGCATGACATTTACATCCATAGAAGTACTGTCCCTTTGTAGCATTGTAGCCAACATTTGCATAATCTCCAAGAACTTTGCTTCTGAAATTACGAATAGGCTGACACAAAGGAATGGGGAAGCTGTCAATAATGGATACACTAATTCCTTCAACCTCTTTAAAGACGAGTGCTTGGCGAATGACTTGGATACTCGGTAAGAGGGCATTACAACGGCGGACAAAGCGAGAATATTCTAGGAAATTAGGAAATAAACTTTGAGCAAGTTGGTGCTTAGCTTTAAGTGTTTCACTAAAATGCAGTACGCCCCATAGGTAACAAGCGATAACTAAGCAATCTGATGTTGCGAGATGGACGTTCTTTCGGTTTTGAACCTCAAAGGGGAACACTCGTTTGATAAAGCGTCTCAATGGTTGTCAGTAAATAAACAAAAACTTTT
>NZ_BCVN01000105.1 GCF_001591765.1 Pseudolactococcus raffinolactis NBRC 100932
ATTTTTTCTCAATTTTACACTAAAATAGATTTTTTGGAAAACTTTGCAACAGAACCAGAAATGTTAAGAGAAAGAAGAAACCATAGAAAAATACGAATTGAAAAAGGGATTATTGTTTTAGGGTATGCTGGTTTTACACTCTTTATTTGTTTAATAGCTATATCTATTGCAAACTTATTTAAATAAATAGAAAGCTGTTGTAATGGGCTAAAAATCGACTATTAAAGGGTGGAAAATTCCGCTCTTTTTTATACTTCACTATATTGCTTTACAAGTTACAATAATTTTGGTATCATGTAAAACATAATACCTCTGGAGGAATTATTAAAATGACAAATAAAATTGATTCTCAAATGCTAAAAGGAATACTTTATGGTTGTATTTTACTTCTTCTTTCGAAAAAAGAGATGTATGGATACATGATAAGCGAAGAGCTAGATATTTATGGATTTAAAAATATATCTAAAGGCACAATATACCCATTATTGTTATCTTTAGAAAAAAAGGGGCTAATAATAGGTGACTTAAAACCATCAATATACGGGCCCAGAAGAAAATATTACTCATTAACAGAAAAAGGAATCAAAGAAAAGCAAGAATTTTTTAAAGAGTGGAATCAGCTCAACAGCTGTCTTACAAATTTAATTAAAGGGGTTGATGAA
>NZ_BCVN01000106.1 GCF_001591765.1 Pseudolactococcus raffinolactis NBRC 100932
TTAATAATATGAATGAAGCAATTGAGCATGTTTCCGAAAATTATCGATTTTTAAAGACCGAAGATGAAACTTCATTCATTGTGGTGAGAAGTATTTTTGAGGTTAATTGAAGTTATATAAAATCAAAAGTTGTTAGGAGTTTCTAACGACTTTTCTCTTTATTATTTTTTTTGGTAGAATATATGTAAAATATGAAATATTTGGAAGGAAAATAAAATTTTTTAATAAATTTATAGGTGAGGAGATAGGAGTATATAGCAGTATAGGGGTGCTAAAACAAGGTAACCATGGTATAATATCACTTGTAGAAAAGTTAAGACGGTGGCTATCTTTGAGAGGTGGTGGTGCTTATGCAAGTAAACATCAAAATCTATAGAGAGGAGATGCCTGTTTGTCAGTCTATCAAGCGTTAAGCCTAATGATTGCTTTTGCAATTCTAGTCTTAAAACTGAATGACAAGAACAAAAAATAATTGTCTTATACTTTAGCAGGTTAGACAATTATTTTTATAGTTTATAATTTGCTACCGTCTTAAACGGTTCTATAGGGAACGTGTTAGCGCACGTTCTTTTTTATACCCTAATTATATCAATATAAGTAAAATTAATCAAATAAAAGTATATGATGTCATCCTTAAATCTTAAAGTGTATGTTGTATA
>NZ_BCVN01000107.1 GCF_001591765.1 Pseudolactococcus raffinolactis NBRC 100932
AAGGATAGCATCTTTTGAAAAAATGATAAGATTTATTGTTTGATTTTAAAAACATTATTTTCATACATTATTTAACAAATTGTGCTAAAATTATTTTGTAAATAATTTAAAATAACTAACAACTTCTTATTACATATCCAAATTGCTAGTTGTTTTAGTAAAACTCAAAAGGAGACGAGAATTATGAAACATTACACTATGTTAGATGAAAAGCAACTAACGGCTATTACTGGTGGAGGATACAAATACTACGGTAATGGAAGAGCTTAAAAAATATGAATACAATTGAAAAAAACTTAATTAATAATTTGTATAATCTATTGGAAGAGCGTACTAATAAGTCCAAAGAAATTTTAGATATTCTTGATGTATTATCACAAGTTAATAAAAAACTTGATAAAGAAAGACATCCAGAAGTTCTAATAAATAAACTTAATCAATATATTCGCATTACTGCTTCCACAGGAAAAATTAAGTTCTCGAATGAAGAAGAAAAGCTAACAATTGAATTGAGTATTATTGGACAGAAAGCAGGAATAAACGGTTCATACATGGCTGACTTTTCTGATAAATCGCAATTTTATAAATTTGGAGAAAAAGTCCCTTTTCACTAAAATTCATGATTCAATTAGATAGGTTATAAAAATCAT
>NZ_BCVN01000108.1 GCF_001591765.1 Pseudolactococcus raffinolactis NBRC 100932
TCTCAGCACTGCTATTTGTTAAAACGCATCAAAATCATTTTGACTTGCTTTAATAGTTTTTTGTTTTCCGTCTTCTGAATTGTTGTCAATATATTCTTGAATATAATCAAGTACTTGCGATATATTCATTTCATCCATTTCACTCGCTGTAAGACCACATTGCTTCGCAACATAATAGAATGACTCCTCCGTAAACAGTTCATCACTTCCGCTGACTTCATCTACTTTTTTTTTGATGAAATTGAGCTTTCTAACAAGTCAATGATTTCTGGGAAAATTTCAGCCAATGGCATTGAATCAAATTCATCCAACCAATCAATCGGGTCACCAATATTTTTATCTGCTGTTTTCGCAAGTACCCAGATAAAGTTGTAGAAAACTTCAAAGTCAAGATAATCTAATTCGCTGTAATCAATTTTTGCTAAGTCAAATTCTTCACCATCATTGCCTGCCATCAACTTACTCAGCTTTAACAACTCGCTAAAGTAGTCTTTTCTAAACTGTGCTTTGTATCTTTTTGGTGTTCCAGCTGTTGATTTTAATTTAACTTTTTTTCCGTCTATTTCG
>NZ_BCVN01000109.1 GCF_001591765.1 Pseudolactococcus raffinolactis NBRC 100932
CCTCAGCACTGCTATTTGTTAAAACGCATCAAAGTCATTTTGACTTGCTTTAATAGTTTTTTGTTTTCCGTCTTCGCTGTTGTTATCAATGTATTCCTGAATATAGTCAAGACATTGCCCTATGTTCATGTCGTCCATTTCGTCAGCTGTTAAGCCCACTTGCTTACACACATAGTAGAAACTTTCTTCACTGAAAACTTCATCTGAGCCTGACACATCATCTACTTTTTTTTAGTTGAGATGCTCGATTCTAACAGGTCAATGATTTCTGGGAAAATTTCAGCAAGTGGCATACTGTCAAATTCATCCAACCAATCAAGTGGGTCACCAATTTCTTTGTTTGCTGTTTTCGCAAGTACCCAGATAAAGTTATAGAAAACTTCAAAATCCAAATAATCAAGTTCTGAATAGTCAATCTTTGCTAGATCAAATTCTTCACCAGTGTTGCTTGCCATCAACTTGCTTAGCTTTAATAACTCTGAAAAGTAATCTTTTCTAAACTGTGCTTTATATCTTTTGGGTGTGCCAGCCGTGCTTTTTAACTTAACTTTTCTTCCATCGATCTC
>NZ_BCVN01000110.1 GCF_001591765.1 Pseudolactococcus raffinolactis NBRC 100932
CCGGCTTAGCTCAGTTGGTAGAGCATCTGATTTGTAATCAGAGGGTCGCGTGTTCAAATCATGTAGCCGGCATTAATTGAATATATAGATATGCGAAAGTAGTTCAGTGGTAGAACATCACCTTGCCAAGGTGGGGGTCGCGGGTTCGAACCCCGTCTTTCGCTTATGCTAGAGGTAAGCCGGGGTGGCGGAACTGGCAGACGCACAGGACTTAAAATCCTGCGAAGGGTGACCTTCGTACCGGTTCGATTCCGGTCCTCGGCATCGCTAGAGATAGCGGTGGATTTTACTTTAAGGAGCACCCTTGGCTCAACTGGATAGAGTACCTGACTACGAATCAGGCGGTTGCAGGTTCGAATCCTGCAGGGTGCATGTTTCAAAAGCGAAAGTGGATAGGCTAGCTTATCGGCTAAGCGGAGAAATAGGTATGGGAAGTTGGAATTGACTTAGTCAAGGTAGTTTTCTATATATCAAACAGTTCGGGAAGTAGCTCAGCTTGGTAGAGTACTTGGTTTGGGACCAAGGTGTCGCAGGTTCGAATCCTGTCTTCCCGAT
>NZ_BCVN01000111.1 GCF_001591765.1 Pseudolactococcus raffinolactis NBRC 100932
TCAGAACATTTGAAATTTTAAGAAAAGCTAAATATATAAGAATGTATACCTATGAGCAAACACCGTCATCTGTACTTATAAATAAAACTAAAATCGAATTTGGCGAATTGACTGATTGGACTATAGCAAAAGAAGATGAACAATACATGCAATTGCAACTAATTTAATAAATAAAAATAGAAAATGGAGAATTTAAAAATGGCAACACAAGAAAATAAAGTCGTTTATGGACTTAAAAATGTACATTACTCAAAAATGACAATTAACGAAACAGGCAAGGTTGTTTATGCTAAACCTGTGGCAATCAAGGGTGCAGTAGAAATTAGCTTGGAAAGTAAAGCGGAATTGGTATCATTCGAGGCGGATAACGAAGTCTATTACAGCGCACCAGGAACCTCATCATACGAAGGAACTCTCACACTTGCAAAAGTACCTGACGGTTTCCTTGTCGATATTTTGGGCGAAGTGCTAGACGCAACTGACGGTGTTCAAACCGAAATTGACGGAGCTAAAACTTCAAACTTTGCATTACTTTTTCAATTTGAAGGCGATGC
>NZ_BCVN01000112.1 GCF_001591765.1 Pseudolactococcus raffinolactis NBRC 100932
ACATCGCCTTCAAATTGAAAAAGTAATGCAAAGTTTGAAGTTTTTGCTCCGTCTACCTCTGTTTGAACTCCGTCTGTTTCGTCTAACACTTCACCCAAAATATCAACTAAGAAAGCGTCAGGCACTTTTGCAAGTGTTAGTGTCCCTTCATAACTTGAAGTTCCTGGTGCTGAGTAATAGACTTCATTGTCTGCTTCAAAACTTACTAACTCAGCTTTACTTTCCAAGCTAATTTCTACAGCGCCACGAATCGCTGTCGGTTTAGCATAAACAACCTTACCCGTTTGGTCAATTGTCATTTTTGAGTAATGTACATTTTTAAGTCCATAAACGACTTTATTTTCTTGTGTTGCCATTTTTTAATTCTCCATTTTCTATTTTTTATTTTAAATTAGTTGCAATTTCATGTATTCTTCGTCTTCTGGTGCTATAGTCCAATCAGTTTTTTCGCCAAATTCGATTTTAGTTTTATTGATTAAGATGGATGACGGTGTTTGTTTATAGCTATATGTTCTTATATATCTGGCTTTTCTTAAAATTTCAAATGTTTTGC
>NZ_BCVN01000113.1 GCF_001591765.1 Pseudolactococcus raffinolactis NBRC 100932
TATTCAAGGTGCAAGTGGTGCTTTAGCTGTCGCTGAAAGGGAATCAGGTTTTGATCCAGAAGCTGAAAACCTTGGCGGTGGTGTTGCGGGTATCTTCCAGTGGTCGGGTTGGTCTAATAATGTCAATGGTAATCGTTGGGCTAAGGCTGAAAGTAGAACACTGTCAATGGACGTTGAGTTAAAACTTATGTCTGCTGAACTAAACGGTGTATACAAGAGAACAAAAGACCTTGTGAGCGTTTCTACTGACCCTAGACAGGCTAGTTTAGATTGGTCACAATATTATGAGGGTGTCGCTTTAAGTGACGGTCAAACGAAAGCAGACAAGTTACAAGATGATGCCCAAAAATGGTATGACTTACTCAAAGACCATGTAGGCTTCAGCAATGATTCAAGTGGAGAAGCTGTCAATGGTGTGATGTCCGCAAACATTCCGAACGGTTGGGAGGTAGAAACCCCATTTAGTGGTCAAGCCTATAGTGGTTCAGCTTCTTATCCACAAGGTCAATGTACGTGGTATGTTTATAATCGT
>NZ_BCVN01000114.1 GCF_001591765.1 Pseudolactococcus raffinolactis NBRC 100932
TGTTATAGACGTACCACGTACATTGTCCTTGTGGATATGAACCAGAGCCATCATAGGCTTGACCGCTAAATGATGTGTCAATAGACCAACCACTTGGCACATCAGTTGACATCACACCATTGACAGACTGCCCATTTTCGCTACTAAAGCCTACATGTTCTTTAAGTAAGTCATACCACTTTTGGGCATCATCTTGGAGCTTGTCAGCCTTTGTTTGACCGTCACTAAGTGATACACCCTCATAATATTGTGACCAGTCTAAACTCGCTTGTTTAGGGTCAGTAGAGACGCTCACAAAGTCTTTTGTTCTCTTGTATGCACCGTTTAGTTCAGTAGACATAAGTTTTAACTCAACGTCCATTGACAGTGTTCTACTTTCAGCCTTAGACCAACGATTGCCATTGACCGTATTAGACCAACCAGACCATTGAAAGATACCTGCCACACCACCGCCGATATTTTCGGCTTTAGGGTCAAAGCCTGACTCCCTTTCAGCTACTGCTAAAGCACCACTTGCACCTTGAATG